>CAXTSI010000060.1:0-26325 GCA_964246695.1 uncultured bacterium | reverse complement strand
ACTCCCCACTCCCCGAACCTGTACCCCAGACTCCTGAATTAATGCTTGCACCCCAGGTAACTTGGATTTGGGTAACTGCTGTAAACCGCGTTTCACCCATCGACGGTTGACGCCGATCAAGGGAGCTAAATCTGCGATAGTTCCTAATGTAAACAGTTCCAGCATCGGACTTAATATGCCTTGAGTCTGTCCCATTTGTTTTGCAAGAGAAACCGCTACAATGTAGGCAACGCCAACACCAGCAACACCTCGATAAGGTGAGGATTCGCGGATGAGTTTAGGGTTGAGGATGGCGTTAGCTGTTGGTAATTGCTGGGGGAGATCGTGGTGGTCAGTGACAATGACTTTTAGACCGAGTTCTCTTGCTCTGGCAATTGGTTCTAATGCTGAAATACCATTATCTACAGTTAGAATCAGTCCTACGCCTTTGCTGTGGTATTCTTCAACAATGCGTTTATTAATACCGTAGCCTTCGTGCATCCGACTGGGGATGGCATAATCTACTTCAGCGCCTAACCAACGGAGACTGCGCAACAGTAAAGCAGTGCTTGTCATACCGTCGGCATCATAATCACCGCAGATGACGATTTTTTCATTTCGGGCGATCGCATTTTGCAGTAACTCTAAACTGATTGCCAGATCGGGAAATTCTTCTAGGGGCGAAGGCAAAATTAAGGACTCTGGATTTAAAAATGTTTGCGCTTCTTCTAGGGTTTGCATGCCACGATTGATCAGTAGTTGGCTGACTATAGGCGACAAATTCATCGCTGACGCCAACTTTTGCGCTAATTCTATTTTCTGAGGGTAAATCTGCCACCGTTGGTTAGGCAATTGCTGACGGCGACGAGGAAATTCAGGTGTTGGTTGGTCTTGCATAAGGAGTTAGTTGTTATTTGTTAGTTGTTAGTTGTTAGTTGTTAGTTGTTAGTTGTATTTTCTAATAACCACTAACTACTAACCACTAACCACTAACCAGTCTTCACTCCTAACTTTAAAGCACATTGACGCGACCATCCTCGCGAAGGTAGAGTGAGCGATCGCCTGGAGAATGCCAATTAGGACGAAGTTCTACTCGCAGTGTGCCAAAGTTTGGTTTAGAGACAATAGCCCTGAGTGGTGACCCCATTTCATCCCAAAACACCAAAGACACATTTGGAACAACACCATCTCCCTGGTCCAACTGTAACTTTTGTCCGGGTTGCAGGGGAATTGGATCAGTGCCATACAGTTTCTCTAATTTTACTAAGCTGCATGTGCTATTTAATACTTCTACGCGGATGTATTGACCTGGTGTAAACTGAATTGGTTTTGGACCACACTGAGAAGCACATGTTCCAGCGAGTGTCACGTTAGGTTTCTGAGTTGCTGCTAGAATGAGGACCGTGACTATTACGGTTGCACCGAACTTAGACATACAATAAGGACTTACACAGTTTGGCATAAAGCCTAACACCGTAGACGACGGTTTGAGTAGCCTTAATCTAAAAGGAGTCGTGACGTCAGTCGTCAGAAGTAAAGACTGATTAGTGGTTACGAAAACATCCACCTAACACCTAACACCTAACACCTAACACCTAACAACTAACACCTAACACCTAACACCTAACAACTAACACCTAACAACTAACACCTAACACCTAACAACTAACAACTAACAACTAACTCCTGACTACTTTTTTATATCGTGCATATCTCTGACTATTTTTGTCACCAGCTTTCTTCCTGCAAATCTTACGGATGTAGCCAGTATCTTATTGATCACACCCGGAATGACAACAGTTTTGTTTGCCATTAAACCGTCATAGCCAATCTTTGCCACGGTTTCTGAATCCATTATCCTCCAAGCATCGGCATCCTTTGCCTTGGACATAGCTGCTGTTTGTTGAAATCCAGATGCTGTTGCTCCCGGACAAAGAACGGACACGGTGACACCTGTACCCTCTAATTCATTAGCGATCGCTTCTGAAAATGATAAGACGTAGGCTTTAGTAGCAAAATAAACCGCCATCAGAGGTCCTGGTTGAAAAGCAGCAAACGAGGCAACGTTTAATATTTTTCCATAACCTTGCTTTACCATGTCCTTGAGGAATAACTTAGTTAAATGGGTAACACACACCACATTTACCTGTAGCATTTCCAATTCAGTAGTAAGGTCGGTTTCATTAAAGAATCCATAGCTACCAAATCCAGCATTATTCACCAGCACATCAACCTTGATTGATGCTTGTTGCAGCATAGTGAAAATTTCTGATGCGGATTTTTGGATAGATAAATCCTTAACAATTGGTTTGACAAAAATGCCATATTTTTGTTTAAATTCATCCGCGATTTCAGTAAGCTTTTCTCCCCTTTTATCTACTAAAACCAGATTGTAACCATCACGCGCAAATAAAAGCGCGAATTCGTAGCCTATTCCACCAGATGCCCCAGTAATTAGAGCAGTTTGCTTGCGCTGTTCTTGAAATGTTGTATTCATATAGCAATCCTATTTAAGTCGTGAAATCGCAGTAAACATAGAGCTTAGGCAGTTCTAGCTAACTCAAAAATCTCAGCTAAAAAGTATTCAGCAACACTGATTGTTTATCAATTTAAATCTATGTTTACTTACCTGTGTTGCCAAATTGGTAATCCTTAAATTCAAATCTATGTCCACTCATCTATAAAGTCAATATATTAAAAATAAAGCCAAAGATAAACACCGCTGATACATCGGTATTTATTTTTGGCTACATATAAAAAAATATACTTTTTTAATATCTCTAATATATCGAGAGTAGAACAAATGCAATAAAGCAAAATATAATTTTCAAAAAAAAGGGGTTTTCGGATCTCATCATAACCCCTGTTTTTTTACCAATACAAAAAGAAAAAAATGCTGTTACAGGTAATACTTAACAGTGAGAAAAACTCGAATTTTCTTAATCTACTGTTTGCTTTCTTGCATACTTCTGACTAGCTTGGTCACCATTTTTCTTGGTGTAAATCTTACTGATTCGGCGAGTAACTTATTTTTAACACCCGGAATGACAACAGTTTTGCCATCCAATAAGCCGCGATAGCCAATCTTGGCTACGGTTTCCGCATCCATAATCTTCTGACCACTGACCAGCTTTGAGTCTTCCATCGCGGCTCTTTGTTGAAAACCAGATTCTGTTGGTCCTGGACAAAGAGCAGTTACGGTGACACCTGTACCCTCTAATTCATTAGCGATCGCTTCTGAAAATGATAATACATATGCTTTAGTAGCGTAATAAACCGCCATTAGAGGACCTGGTTGAAAAGCAGCGGTTGAAGCAAGGTTTAAAATCTTACCAGAGCCTTGCTTTACCATGTCGGGGAGGAATAACTTAGTTAAATGGGTGAGACACACTATATTTACCTGCATCATTTGCAGTTCACTAGTCATGTCAATTTCGTGAAATAATCCATAACTAGCAAAGCCGGCATTATTCACCAACACATCAACTTTGATGGATTCTTGTTGCGTCTGTTGGAAAATTTCTTCTGAAGCTGTTGGTATAGATAAATCCTTGGCAATAACTTTGACTGCAATGCCATATTTTTGTTTCAAATCATTCGCAATTTGAGTTAGCTTTTGTTCGCTTCTGGCTACTAAAACAAGATTGTAACCATCATGGGCAAATAATTTAGTCAATTCGTAGCCAATTCCACCAGATGCTCCAGTAATAAGAGCAGTTTGTTTGCGCTGACCCTGGTATGTTGTGTTCATAAACTTTCCTGTGGTAACCCGTTGACAACTAAAATGGGATGAGTTAATCATTTGTTAATAGTCATTACTATTGACTATTGACTAACTTATAACTCATAATTCATAATTAATGACACAAAAAACCCGCTTATTGGAGCGCGGATTCACTCTAGCTGAAAAAAGCCATTATTCTCGTTCCCAGAATGATTCTGGGAACGAGTTTTTGGATGTAGAGCATCCAGACAAGTTGTCTTAGAGAGTCTTCAGAAACTCAATCAGCGCTCTCTTATCTTCATCTGACAGTTCTGAGCCAAAAGTATGGCCTCGGTCTTCAATGAAGTCGGGAGACTTATTTGCTCTTAAAAGTACGCGCACAACCTTACCCTTGGGACCACCCTCAGGTCTCAAGTCCTGCACAGCGTTTTTCAGATCGATCTGAGCGATCGCATCTTTGGCGTCTATGTTTGCTAGCAAGTTGACAGGCGTCCCTTTAGGAATGCGAGCCTTAAATCCTAGGGGAAGATCCAAGGTACTGTCCTGAGTTGTCCGACTGATAATTCCCTCACGCTTTTCAGGCCACAGCAGCTTTTCCATCGCATCCGTGTAGGCGTCTATACGCCCTTTCACTGATGGATCTTTGTTGTATTCTCCTAAAGAGTTGTTGTGGAGAAACGGTGCTGTTGCCCAGATGCTGACTAAGGTTGGTGTGCGGTAATAACCTACACCGCCAGAAGGTATCTCAAACTCGATTGGTTCGCTTTGTTTGAAGGGATTTTCCAGCGTTAATTTCCCTGGTGACGGCAGTTCTTTGTACGTCTTAGACGAGAATTGTTCCCAGATATGCCCTTGAGTTGCATTTGTCCCCAACGCACGACCGGCATTGGTGCCAATGAGTGTGACTGGGTAGCGCTTGTCATCGGACAAGTAGTTGCGATCTAGGAAATCACTACTTTGTACAGATTCCAAGTACCACTGTTTAGCCTTTTGAGGGTCAACAGCGATTTCAGCAGAAGGCTGTTTGCTGGAATGACAGGTAGCGCAACTGTCAGCAAAGACAATCTTGCCGCGTTCTAGAACTGACTCGTCCTTGGTAAGGAACGCCTCACCTCCAGGCGCGTCTTTAAGATGCATCGGCTGGATAGTTTTCAGGAATGCTTCCGCATCTGGCATGCGTGCTTCTGTCTTTCTCCAGTATTCGCACTCCTTCCTAGCAGTTTCGATGTCAAAGGGTTTTTGCTGAGTTCTACCTAACAAAGCTTCATGCCGAGTCAGCCAGTAATCGCCGCACATCCCGATGTTGACGTAGACGCGCAGTGAGGCATCTGCAACTCCTATAGAGTCGGCGCCATCCTTGAGGATGTGATTGACATCCTTGGTGGAACCATCGTTCATCACCTCTGGGTATTTCGGGCGATCGCCCAAATTAAAGATGGAGTTGATCGCATTTGGGTTGTTGATGTGATCGGTGGCTACTCGAGAAGTGTCGGAGGTACCCGGTTTCTGTGCATTCAGCACTTGCCAGACAAAGTTATCTGGCTTGAGTTTGGTAGCGAATAATCTAGCTTCCTCAATGTACTGGTTACCCAGTGCTGACACCATGTTGTCCCATGTTGGGTGTTCTGGGTCTTTGGGTGGATTGAGGGGATTAAACGCTACGTGACAGATGGCACAGGTCTGCCCGATCCGGTAGGGAGGCTCTATTTTTGAGTCTTGGCCATACTTTACAGGGTCCCATTTTGCTGGGTCGAAGTCCGGGTTGTTGAACTTACGCAACCCAATAATGCCAGTTGAGTTAGGGTCTTTGCACTTATCCAGCCAGAAACCATACTTATCTGGTTCTGTCGCTTTTTCACATTCAGGCTCGTTGACTGTGCCATAAAGCTTGAACCGCTCGTCGCGCTGACGCGAGTCAACCAGGTTCAGTAAATCCACAGAACCTTTTGTTCTTTTGGCTATGTCGCGATAGTACTTGTCGTTACCGCCGGTCCATAAGTACCAGGTACAACGACCCCGACTCTCCGCCTCTGTCAAATTTTGCTTAGGTGGCAGATATCCGATCCCGTCGCAGTTATCAACATACTCAGATGCTGGTGTTTGATTGTATTCGCTCTTTACAGGTGAGGTACTGTACTCGCTGGCGAAAGCTGTAGATGCTCCATAAAAGCCGCAGATTATGCACATAATCACGGTCAGGAGCATCAGACAGCCCTTCAAAATTAGACGTGTTATATTCATAAAACTCTCTTGCCGCAACAGCCCAAATTTCAATTGCAAGATACACTTTTACTTCATTGCTAATTCTTGACTTTCCGGATTTCTTGCTCAGAATATTTTGCTCTTTTGTACTTAATGGTGAGCGGGCAACCTGATAATTGAGCAGCATCCGATCTTGCACTCTCTACACGACCACTGATTTTGTATTAAATTGCTACATTCTCACCATAAAACCAAGAAGTCGGTTATTTTTGCTAATTTTACATGCTTTGGCTCACGTAGAATAATTTACTCCTTTATTGCCTAGAATTTACAAAAAAGTTGATGTTTATTCATATTAACAGTTGTAAATTTTCTCCCCGCTAAACAAGCATACTATTTTATTCTGATTTTAGTGCGAGCAAAACATGTGGTTGAGGAGCAGCCGCAAATTTATTTGAGAGCTAGACAAAGCCAATCCGCTTAAGGTTGCAATCACCTAAGTACTGTGGAACACTCACCAAGAATTTTCACTCTTTTAATAATTATTTTTTTTGAGTAAGTAATTTGTACTGAGAGGTTAAGTATTTAAAATAACACAAAATCATAAATCAAACCTATCAAAAAAAAATCTTTTGCAGATGACAAATATGGAATTCAAAACTTCACCGAAAAAAAGTAAAATCCGGATTTTGCTTAAATGATATCTTGCACCATTGTCAATAAGGGTAGGGTGGGCACTGCCCACCAACGCAAAAATAACCATTTCGGTCAATGGTGGGCGATGCCCACCCTACAAAAATAGCGTTATTGCAACTGGTGCAAGATGTGATTTAATATAGCAAGTACTTTACTCCTCTATGTGAATCAATGACACGGTCCTCAGCAGTGCAGTAAGTTGTTTCGCGATCGTGGTATCAGAAAAGTTCAGTAATTAAGGCATTTACTGATATTATTTCTGATTTATCTACCAAAAGTGCATAAGTTGATTTTGCTTACACCTATATAAGAATACAGACCTTCAGAAAAAAGGAACGGCTTAACCCATATAATCAGACTTTTATCAAAGCCTCAGTCCTATCCCATTAACAAAAGGTAAAACTCTATGGTGGCTTACTGCAAATTGATAAGCAATCCAAAATTTACACAGGTGGCATTCAAAATGGTAAAAACATAGCATGGACAGCATCTTAACCGGAAAATATTCTCCAAATTCAATTTTAAAAAACTTATCAATTCTGCTGGCGTCCGAAAAGCTGGATTGTGAATTTGTAGACAAGAGAAGTTCCGGTATTTAGAAACGTTACAAACAGCATTGTTGGAACGCGATTCATCGTGTCTACACAGATTGTTGTACGTGATTCTATTGCAAACAATGGAAAAGAGAGAGCAGGGAAAATGGAAAACGATATTATCTTTAAACCGCTGCAATTCCGCAATCTCACCGTGAAAAACCGTGTTTTTCGCTCAAGTATTTCTGGACGGTGGGATAACTATGATGGTTCAGGTACTCAGGCGCGGATCAACTGGGAAGAGAAGTTCGCTCGTGGTGGTGTAGGAGCAATCATTACTTCTTTTGTACCAGTCGCCATTCGGGGGCGAATTATGCCTAATTACGCCACAATTCACAGCGATGAGAGTATTCCTTTCTGGCGGAGAGTTGGCGAAAAAGTCCACGAATACGATTGCAAATTTATCCTGCAACTGAGCCATTCTGGACGTCAACAAGATATTGGTGGTGTAGAAAACCTCGACAAGAAAGCTTTAAGTTCGACCAGCAACACTGAGCCCTTTCATGGTTTTAAATGTCAAGCCATGACCCCTGGGGAAATTCAAGACACCATACAACATTTTGCTGATGGCGCTAGAAGAGCGCGGCAAGCGGGACTAGATGGTGTAGAATTACACAGTGGTAACGGGTATTTGTTTACACAATTTCTCAGTTCAGGGATTAATAACCGCAAAGACGAATATGGTGGTTCATTAGAGAACCGAGCACGGTTTTTGTTAGATGTGATTAGGGCGATCCGCAAGGAAGTGGGAACCGATTTTCACTTACAATTCAAAATCAGTGCGATCGACTATAACAACGCTGTAACTTTTTGGGAAAAACCAGGTAACACCCTAGCAGATTCTATCAAAATTTGTCAGTGGGCAGAAGAGGCTGGAGCCGATGGAGTGCATGTTTCGGCTGGCAGCTTGTTTCCTCACCCCCTCAATCCTATTGGAGGTTTTCCCTTTGATGTCATTACCAGAAGCTATGACACAATGCTATCGAGTGGCATCTATACCACACGCAACTACTTGTTATTCCGCTACCGATTGTTGAATCCAATTTTCCATTTTTTGTGGAATCGGGTGAAAAAGAGTTTGCCTCCGCAATCATTTAGCGGTAACGAGGTAAAAGATGAAGAAATGAGGAAGCTTTTGGCGGATCACCAAGGGAGAAATCTGGTGTCAGCGCGGGAAATTAAAAAGCACGTCAATATCCCCGTTGTCTGCACTGGTGGTTTTCAGCAAGCTTCCTATATTCGTCAGGCAATTAATGATGGGTACTGCGATGGCGTGACAATGGCTCGTACTTTGATTGCTAACAATAACTTGGTTCATGATTTTGCGGCAGGAAAAGACCTTCCAGATAAACCCTGCACTTATTGCAACAAATGCCTGCTGAATGTGACTGAAAATCCCCTGGGTTGCTACGAACTGTCGCGCTTTGATGGCGACTACGAAGAAATGATGAAAGAAGTCATGTCAGTATTTCATCCAACTGAGTTTGAGCATCAAGAATCATCTAAAGTTTCCGTGCCAGTTGGATAGCATAGACGCGTTGTAGAGACGTAGACGGCTACGTCTCTAATCGCTGGCAAATAATTTCGACAACATTAGGTACATCCGCATGACCGAAGAAACCCCGAAGCTACTCCCGACGTTACTGAAAGCAACTTTCAAGCGTATTTGGGTTGTGATTGTGGGAGTTGTAGCAGTAGCTATTTTTTTCCTTTGGCCTGTTTTATCCAACTCTCCAGTTGATTATGCCAACATTGAAGACCACTTTAAGTATGGTTCGATTGGTAGCGAATCGGTAAATGGTATTCCCTACTGGATCTGGAAAGTTTTACCAGAAGTCTTCTCAGATAAATTACCTGATGGTAAAAGTTATGCCTCACTCGGTTTTATTCATGAACCGGGCAAAGATTTACCCGTAGGTTTTTCCAAACGTAAGGTTTTTATTGACCGCGTTGGTTTGAATTGTGCTGTCTGCCATACGGGTACGCTGCGAAATACGCCGAATAGCGAACATCAAGTGATTACAGCGATGCCTGCTAATGTCCTTAACCTAGAGGGATACATCAAGTTCATCTCAGCAGTTGCTTTGGATCAGCGATTTACTGCCAACCGGATGCTGCCAGAAATTGAAAAGATCAGTGGTGGTCTTAATCCTATCCAAAAATTAATTTATCGCTACATAGCAATTCCCCAAACCAGAGACGCACTGATTAATCAGGGAAGCCGACTGTCCTTCCTTAACAATCAACCAGATTGGGGACCAGGAAGAGTGGATACTTTTAATCCTTATAAAGCGATTCAGTTCCATTTCCCTATGGATAAATTGCGTGAGGATGAACTGATTGGCACCTCTGATTTTCCCTCAGTTTGGAATCAAAAACCCCGCGAGGGATTGCAGTTGCACTGGGATGGCAATAATACATCAGTTGATGAACGTAATAAAAGTGCTGCCTTAGGTGCTGGCGTCACACCAACAACTATTGATCTCAACCGAGTTCAGCGAATTGCCGATTGGCTTTGGGAATTATCACCACCAGTTTATCCCTACAAAGTTAACGAAACTTTAGCCGCGACGGGAGAACAACTTTTTCAAAATAATTGTGCTAGCTGTCACGCTTTTGGTGGTTCACAAACAGGCAAAGTTGTGTCTATTCAAGAAATTGGCACAGACCCACATCGCCTTGACTCATACACCTATCAAACCCTGTCTAACCAAAATACGCTTTACGCAGGTTATCCGTGGCGTTTCTCCCATTTCCGCAAAACAAATGGCTATGCAAACGTGCCGCTTGATGGTATCTGGTTACGCGCACCTTATCTGCACAATGGCTCAGTTCCAACTCTCAGGGATTTACTAGAAAAACCAGAGGACAGACCCAAGGAATTCTATCGGGGTGACGACGTTTTCGATCAGGAAAAAGTTGGTTTCGTATCCAATGTTTCTGAGGAAAACGGCAAGAAATACTTTAAGTTCGACACCACAATATCTGGAAACAGTAATAGCGGTCACTTATACGGAACTGAGCTTTCTCCAGAAGGTAAAGATGCACTTGTTGAGTACATGAAGAAGCTTTGAAATTTTTAACTAGGAGAAAAAGTATGAACGTTTACGCTAAATGGTTTGGTCGGGTTACTTGGCTCGGCATTATCGCTAACATGTTTTTTGTCATTCCATGTTTCTTCTTTCCTGAGCAACTCCTCTCGCTGCTTCAAATGCACATACCTTTCCCAATCATCTGGGTTCGCGCTGCTGCGATGCTGTTATTTATCATCAGTGTTTTTTACATTCCTGGTGCAATTGATCCGTATCGATACAAGGAAACAGCCTGGATTTCAATATTTCCCTCACGAGCTTTTGGCTCAACATTTTTCATTACTGAGGTGTTTTTATTTGGTCAAGATACGGGATTTCTTTCTATTGCCTTTGTTGATTTGTTTTTCGGAGTTGTTGAGGCAATTCTCCTCACCCTTGCTCTGCGTACTCAAAACTCAATTGCCGTAGCACAAGAGAAGCAATTTATCTAAAAAAATACCATTTTGAGTTGTGGATTTTAGATTGAGAAAAGCTCACGATTACTCCCTTACCGGTCTCGCGATTACCTATTTTAACGAACCGCAAAGACGCGAAGTACACGAAGAAAGAAGAGAAAAAGAGAAGAAGAACGGTAATCTTGTAGCGGTCCGGGAGTAGGAAGTTTCGGCAATCCTTTTGTAGCAGTTATAAAATCAATTCAAGGAGCAAGAAAATGCCATGACGATCCTCAAAGATAAATTAGGTAGAGTTATCACAACTGTGGTTGTAATTCTTCTACTTTTAGTTGGAGTGGTTGGCTATGTAGGATGGTACAACCTTTTCCGTGAAGTTCCCACATATTACGAGTCAGCTGAAGAACACTTTAAATATGGTTCGATCGGCACAGAACAGCCGCAAGGTGTCCCTTATTGGATTTGGCAGGTGTTGCCACGAATCTTTTCTGACAAACTGCCAGGACCGGGTGGCTATACTTCCCTGGGAATTACATGGGAGGAGGGTAAAGAATTACCTGTTGGCTTTTCTAAAAAGACAATTGGCTTTCCCCGTGTCGGTGTAACTTGTGCTGTTTGTCATAATGCCACCTATCGAGAAACAGTCAAAGATAAACCAACAATTATTGCCGCTGGTCCTTCCAATAAATTTGATTTGCAAGGCTATATTCGCTTTTTGAGTGACGCTGCTGGCGACTCAAGATTCTCACCTGATTATATTCTTGACGAAATCAAATATAACCATCAGTTTTCCTGGTTAGAAAACCTGCTTTATCGCTTTATCGTTATTCCCCAAACCAAAAAAGCGCTACTGCAACAAAAAGAAGACTTTGCTTGGATGGATTCTCGTCCCAACTGGGGTCCTGGTCGCATCGATCCATTTAACCCCGTCAAATTCAACACCTTAAAGTTGCCTAAAGATGACACTATCGGTAACTCCGATATGATGCCACTTTGGAATCAAAAAATGCACAAAGACTTTGCGCTGCATTGGGATGGTTTAGAAACTTCACTGAAGGAAACTGTTCAAACTGGCGCAATTGGTGACGGTGCGACTAAAAAGTCACTTCCCGTAGCTGATTTACAGCGGGTAGAAGACTATATTTCAGAACTACCGCCTCCTAAATATCCTTTTGCTGTTGATGAAAAATCGGCTGAAAAAGGAAATCAAATTTTTGCCAATAGCTGTGCATCTTGTCACGCTTTTGGTGGCGAAAGGACAGGAAAAGTTATTCCTGTGGAAGAGGTGGGAACTGACCGCCACCGCTTAGATATGTGGACGCAACAAGCCGCAGATACTTACAACAACTTTGCCGAAGGCTACCCCTGGAAATTTAACAACCTGCGGAAGACAAATGGCTATGTATCTGTGTCCCTGGATGGACTTTGGTTAAGAGCACCATATCTGCATAACGGTTCGGTGCCATCCCTACAAGACCTTTTAGAAAAACCAGAGAATCGTCCTCAGGTTTTCTACCGGGGATTTGATGTCTATGACCAGAAAAAAGTTGGCTTCGTTTCCGAAGGAACAGAAGCTGAACGTGTAGGTTTTAAATACGATACGACAGTTACTGCCAATTCAAATCAGGGACATGTTTATGGAACT
This sequence comes from uncultured bacterium, assembly GCA_964246695.1. Lineage (GTDB taxonomy): Bacteria > Cyanobacteriota > Cyanobacteriia > Cyanobacteriales > Nostocaceae > Stigonema. Next base: position 14,002 of record CAXTSI010000060.1, on the reverse strand, counting down.
GATTTGTCTGGGGATGACAAAAAAGCATTGATTGAGTATCTGAAAACCTTGTAATACGCGCGTTGGTTTCATTGGTCGGACTTCCCTCACCCATTGGAAACATTGAGAAGGTGAGGGCTATGTCTGAACGCAACTCGGTATAAATCTGACTCTCTGGCTTTTTCCTAACCTAAGTAGATAGGCACAATAAAACATAAATATATTAACTTCTGTTAAGAGGCTGTTCGCCAACTAACAACTAACAACCCAACGGGAAAGCCAGTCGCCTAGGTCGGGAAACCCGACAACATGCGCGCTGGCTCACTAACAACTAACAGCCCTAACAGATAGTTGTGTTTATTTACGCCGACTTACTTACGCATATTCATTGTCAACTCATAAAAAGGTGCTGCAATGGCTACTGACTATATTCTGTTTATACACGGCGTTAATACCCGCGAGCTGCCGAAAGAAACTAAATACAAATACGCCGATTCACTGTTCAGCCGCCTCCAAGAAAGTGACTCCGATCGCCAACGAGTCTCCGAGATAGTACCTCTCTACTGGGGTGATGTCAATGAAAAGGCAGAAACCGATCTCCGCGACAAACTCCAAGCTTCACCCCTTTGGTCGCAAATGTCATTCAGAACATTTCGCGAACAGCAAATTATCGGGTTTGCTGGAGATGCTGCACTATACATTAGCCGTTACATAGGCTCTCAGGTTGTTCATCGGCTGAAGACGCAGGCGGTTGAACATGGGTTAATGAATCCTCAACGAGATGACCGCCTGCACTTAGTGACACACAGTTGGGGAACCGTGATCCTGTTTGACCTGTTGTTTGCCAGTCGCTGGGACGACGAAAAAGTACCTGGTCACGATGATGTTATGGCGATTCGCGATGCCATCTATGGCGTATCTGGGAAAGATCGCAATAATCTGCATCAGGGTATCCAAGTTGCTAGTATTCACACTATGGGTTCACCTGTTGCAATCTTCAGCCTAACTAATGTGTCGCAGGGTATGGATGCCACAGATTCGCCCAGTAGTCACGACATTACACCCAGGCTACAGCAGCTACTAGAGTCCCTGCACGAAGCGCGAAATGGGAAAAAACTACCTTGGAGGAATTATATTCATCCAGGCGATCCGATCGCTTACCCACTCAAAGAACTGATGACCAGCCTAGTGGACGGTGATGCAAAATACCTAGATATTCAAGATCTCATCACCCAGCCACCAGGATTTTTCGACGTTGTGGCTGCACAGACAATTTTACCTCTACTCAAAGGTGGTGAAGCTCACGGCAGCTACTGGCACAGCAACAAAGTGGTTCAAGAAATCATCAGTGTGATGAAGAACGAAGCGCCTGCGTTTAGTAAAGCCTAGCTTCAGGCGCAAGTTTGACTAAAAAGCCAACTTATGGTTTCGGTACACACACCACAGTAGTGTTCCGAAATCATCCTCTAAGCCAAAAAATTACGATTCATCCTAGGAGATTACCATGAAACCCTACTTACCGCAACACGATCCTAATCCTACCGCCCGGACAAATTGGTTGGAAAAAAACCGAGAAGATTATAAATTCGACCATAATTATTTGGCTCCCATACCAATACTGGATAAGGTGCCTCATCGAGAGATATTCTCGGTGGAATACACTGCTAAGCGTTTAGCCAGTATGGCGAATCTCACACCCAACATGCTTGCTGCCAAAGCCAGAAATTTTTTAGATCCTCTGAATGAATTGGCAGAATATGAAGACCTTTTACGGATACTACCAAAGCCCTCTGTCATCAAAAATTACCAAACAGACTCGTGTTTTGCTGAGCAAAGACTCTCTGGGGCGAACCCGATGGCAATCCGCAGGATTGACGATCTACCAGAAAATTTCCCTGTAACAAACTACCACTTTCAGAAGGCTGTAGGTGCAGAACAGGATCTGGAAAAGGCACTCAAAGAAGGCAAACTCTATTCATTAGATTACCCTTTGCTGTTTGACATCAAAGGCGGTAACTACCAGAACGTTAAAAAGTACCTTCCTAAGCCTCAGGCTCTATTTTACTGGCAAAGCAACGGCAACAAAAATCGTGGTTCTCTGATGCCCGTTGCGATCCAGATTCATAACGACTCCGGTGGAGAACACCTGATTTACACACCAGATGACCCCAATTTAGATTGGTTTTTGGCAAAAACCTGCGTACAAATAGCTGATGGCAACCATCAAGAATTGGGCAGCCATTTTGCACATACTCATGCAGTTATGGCTCCGTTTGCAATTGTCACTGTTCGACAACTGGGAGAAAACCATCCCCTCGCTTTACTCCTGAAACCTCACTTCCGGTTCATGCTATTTGATAACCAATTAGGACGTACTCACTTTTTACAACCAGGAGGTCCAGTTGAGGAGTTTATGGCAGGTACGTTGCAGGAGTCTCTTGGTTTCGTTGCGAAAGCCTACGAAGAATGGAGTTTAGACCAGTTTGCCTTCCCAACTGAATTGAAGAATCGTAAGATGGATGACCCAGAAATTTTGCCGCACTTTCCTTTCCGGGACGACGGCATTTTAGTCTGGGATGCGATCAAAAAATTTGTGACTCAATACCTGCAACTCTATTACAAAACTTCGCAAGACTTGAGCGAGGATAATGAATTGCAAAATTGGGCTAGAGAATTGGCTGCTCAAGATGGTGGTCGCGTCAAGGGAATGCCGGATAAAATTGATACCGTAGAGCAACTCATTGACATTGTGACTATAGTTATATTCACCTGTGCTCCTCTCCACTCAGTTTTGAATTTTGCTCAGTACGAATACATGGCTTTTGTACCGAATATGCCTTACGCAGCCTACCACCCTATTCCAGACTCAAAGGGTATAGACATGGAAACCATCATGAAGCTACTTCCACCTTTTAAGAGAGCTGCCGATCAGGTAATGTGGACAGATATTTTGACATCCTACCATTACGACAAATTGGGTTTCTATGATGAAGATTTTGCCGAGCCATTAGCTCAGGAAATTCTTTTGCAGTTCCAACAAAATTTGCAGGAAGTGGAACGACAAATAGAAATCAATAACCAATCTCGTCCAATACCCTACAACTACCTCAAGCCTTCTCAAATTATTAACAGTATCAATACTTGAGTTGGTTTTGAGTTAAGCTAATCGGCACATCTGTTGCACCTTTTAACAGAAATGCAGTCGTCAGGAGTATAGCTGTATTCTGACTCCTGGCGACTGACTTCCCACACTACGACTAAGGAGAAAAAATGTCAAATCAGCAAATGACCGTTACTGCTCGCATTAAGGTTAAGCAGGGTCTGGAGGACAGATTTAAGCAGGAACTTCAAAACGTAATAGCTATCACTCGTTCTGAGCAAGGGTGTATTAATTATGATTTGCATCAATCCGTTGATGACCCATCTCTATTTCTGCTGCACGAAAACTGGGTGAGCAAGGAAATTTTGGATCAGCACCTAGAAATGGAGTATATCAAAGCCTTGGGCGAAAAAGCAGCAGAATTTTTGGTTGAACCGCCTGAAGTCATCTTATGGCGGCAGATTGTTCATAATAGCTAGCTAGATAGCTCTTTTGGGGTGTGGAGACAGGCTTCTGCTCTCACCCATTCCACAAATATGTAGCATCATCAAAAGAAATTGGTATAAAAATGACATCAAGAGTCTTATTGTACGGTGCAACTGGCTATGCCGGAAAACTAATTGCTACATCAGCTAAAAGTCAAGGGCTTGAGTTAATTTTGGCTGGACGAAATCAGAGTTCACTGGTAACAGAAGCGGATAAATTAAGTCTGGATTTTCGCGTTTTTGGCTTAGACGATCCAAATGCGATCGCTCGCTCCATTGAGGATGTCACAGCTGTGCTAAATTGCGCTGCACCCTTCTCAAAAACCGCCAAGCCAATTGTAGACGCCTGTCTGCAAACCAAAACCCATTATTTAGATATAGCTGGAGAAGTGCCTGAATTTGAGGCATTAGCTGCACGAGACACTGAGGCTAAAAATGCCGGAGTCATGCTTCTCCCTGGCGTGGGGTTTGGAGTTGTCCCAACAGACTGTTTAGCTGCTTACCTCAAACAGCAGTTACCGACAGCCAATCGACTGATATTAACTTATGAAACACAGGGGAGTGTATCTCAGGGAACCGCAAATACGGTTCTGCTCAACTTACATGTGATGGGTGTGGTGAGAAAAGAAGGTAAGCTCATCCCCGCTCGACCAGCGTGGAAAAGCTGCAAAATTAATTTTGGTTCTGGTGTGGCGGTTGCAGTCACCAACCCTTGGCGGGCTGATATTGTAACTGCATTCTACAGTACTGGCATCCCCAACATCGAGGTTTACACGGTGTTTCCAGATCCTGTGCGTTACGCAATGCAAATGAGCCAGTATTTGGGATGGTTATTTAGCTCATCGTGGTTCCAAAGCGCTTTAGCACGTCTCATCCAAACTTTACCGACCGGACCTAGCGAGTCAGAACGAGCCAAAGGTAAAACCAGAATGATCGGTGTTGCCGAAGACGTAACTGGTCAAAAAATCACAGCAAAACTCTCTGGTCCCGAAGCTTACGATTTTACTGCACTAGCTGCTGTGGCAGTCATGAAACGCATAGTCAAAGGTGAAGCCAAAGCAGGATTCCAAACTCCCGCATCCGTTTACGGGGCAGATTTTGTATTAGAGATTCCCGGAGTTAAAGGATTCAGCTAATGTAGCCACAGAGCTTTAAAACTCTACGAATTCTTGGCGTTCTTGGCGCGGCAGTCGCCTACGGAGGAGCCAGTGCTGTTCGCGTTCGCGTTCGCGAAGCGTCTCGAAGAGAAGCGTCTCGAAGAGAAGCGTCTCGAAGAGAAGCGTCTCCGCTACTGAGAAGACGGGTAACGCGATCGCAGGCACCTGGTGAAGCAGCGCTGCCTTGTCTTGGCGGTTCGATAAATTAAGCTTTTTGGCAATTTTTGCGAAATTATTGTATAAAGCAATACAGTTCAGTTAGTAACGTTTACTCCCTGAAGATACCCCCAACCCCCCTTAAAAAGGGGGCTGTTTCATTTTACAGAGATAATAAGTTTACCAACGATATTGTAAGGGCGGGGAGACCCCGCCCCTACGACTGCCTCAAATTCAAACGAAAAAATCATTCCTTACAGGTTTTTTCTATAAGGAATGAAACAGCCCTGCCCTTAAAAAGGGGGGCTAGGGGGGGATCAACGCCTTAACTGAACCGTATTGCTATATAAAGTCAATATATTGAAAATGAAATTAAAACGTAAAATATCAGCTATAAAAAAACCGGGCTTCCTCTGAGCAAATGCCAAGAACCCCGGTTTGTTTTCACAAATACAATTTGAAAAAAATGCTGTTACAGGTAATATCTAACAGTGGTAACAACTCGACTTTTATTAGCCCGTAAAGCTGACTTCAATAACACCTCTGTTGGATTGTGCAAAAAACTCTGCCACCAATTACGTGGTATAAAAGCGGGAATAACGATGGTTGTGAAAACAGATGGATGACGCGCTTCAAAATCACCGATAAAATTGAGAACTGGTTCAATCAAAGCGCGATAGGGAGAGTCAATAATTTCCAAAGAAATATCTGACTCTAGTTGTCGCCATTGTTCTTGCAGTTTTTCTCGGTCTGTATAACCAATATCTACATGCAGGGCAACAATTTCATCAGCAATGGTGCGTGCATAGTCCAAAGCATCTAGAGTTCCCCGGTTAAGTGGTCCGACGATCACCACAGCAGGGTGAGTAACGACTGCTGGTTTAGGTCTGGGAGTATAAGCTCTGGGCGGAATTCCATCAATACTGACACGTTTTGTTACTTGTTGATAGTAACGATGAATAGCTAAAAATAGGCTGACTATCAAAGGAATTGCGACGGCGACTATCCAAGCTCCTGCTAAAAACTTTGTCTGCAAAATCACAAGCAGAACAACTGCTGTAGTAATGGCTCCCAAGCCATTCATCAAAGCTCTAGCTTGCCAACCTGCTAAACGCTCTTTAAACCAGTGACGCACCATCCCTGCTTGCGACAGGGTAAAGCTCGTGAACACACCTACGGCATAAAGAGAAATCAGCCTGTCAACACTGCCTTTAAAGACAACGATCAGGATAGCAGCAAATAAGCTGAGCAAAATAATGCCGTTGGAGAAAACCAAACGCTCACCCAATAATGCTAATTGTCGGGGCGCAAATCCATCGCGAGCTAAAAGGGAGGAAAGTCTGGGAAAGTCCGCATAGCTGGTATTAGCTGCTAATAGTAAAATCAACAGCGTCGCAATTTGGAAAAAGTTGTAGAACAGACCATCGCCGAAGATATTGTGACTCAACTGCGAAATTACGGTTTCTTTTGGGTTGGGAACAATATGATAAACATTGGCGAAGTGAGTAATACCCAAAAACATTGAGCCGAGAATGGCTCCCATGTAGAGCATAGTGACGCGGGCATTTTTCCATTCTGGTGGCTTAAAGGCTGGAACACCATTGGATATTGCTTCTACCCCTGTCAGCGCTGTACACCCCTGAGAAAATGCCCTCAAAATCAACAATACACTCAGTGGTTCTGCTGCTTGGATGACGGGAGGACTCGCATGGATTTGTCCAGTCAACTGGTTATAGAAACCCACGGCAATCATGATCAAAACACTGACCATAAAAGCATAAGTTGGAATCATAAAAATTCTGCCTGATTCCTTTACACCCCGAAGATTTGCCAGCATGATTAAGATAATAAACAGCAAGCAAAGTTCTACTGAGAAATGTCGCCAGGGCTGGAATGCTGGAATGGAAGTGAGGTTATCTACTCCAGAAGCGATACTGACAGTTACTGTCAGGACGTAGTCAATCATCAGCGAAGCGGCTGCGATTAAACCAGGATAAAGTCCTAAGTTGTCATGAGCAACGATGTAGGCGCCACCGCCACTGGGATAAGCGCGGATGGTTTGTTGATAGGACAGGGTAATGATCAGTAGTAGCAGTGCGATCGCCAAAGCAATCCAGATCGATCCACCGAGAACCGCGCCCCCTGCGAGCACGAGAACTTTTAGGATTTCTTCGGTGGCGTAAGCTACGGAGGAAAGAGCATCCGAGGAAAGAACCGCCAAAGCGGCGGTGTTGCTCAATCGTTCTTCACTGTGAGCGCTGGTTGGTAGTGTGCGACCAAGTAAAAACTGCTTTATCCGAGGGTAGAAGGACATACAAAGTCCAAGAGCAAGTGTTTTCCCTCCCGGCTCAGTTGGATAAACATTTAACCACCGAGCAAGGAATATAGCAATTTTGGCAGATTCCTCAACAATTATGAAGTTAAATTTTCAAGAAAACTCATTTGAGTATAGCAGTCCTAGAGCATCGATTCAGTAATCAAAAACCTAACCCCCTAACCCCCTTCCCTGCAAGGGAAGGGGGAGTTTTTCTCCCCTCCCCTCGTAGGGGAGGGGTTGGGGGAGAGGTTCTTCATTTCCTTACTGAATCGGTGTTCTAAATGAGTTACAAACACCTCTGTCTTATCCTCCTTGTCCACGCCAGTCGCCGTGAGAGCGGGAAAACCGACAACATGCGCGCTGGCTCCCCTTGTTCTGATCTCAAATAGGATTGCTATATTTACACCACCTACTAACACTTAATTTTGAGATTGCTGTTCATCAATTTGAAAAATGTGCTGTTACAGGTAATACCTAACAGTGGTAACAACTCGGCTTTTCTTAGCCCGTAAAGCTGTCTTTAAAAACAAGGCTGTTTGATTGTGCAAAAAACTCTCCCACCAATTACGTGGTACAAAAGTTGGAATAATAATGGTTGTAAAAACACCTTGATGACGCGCTTCAAAATTGCTGATAAAATCAACGATTGGTTCAATCAAAGCGCGATAGGGAGAGTCGATAATTTTCAAAGAAATATCAGACTCTAGTTGTCGCCATTGTTCTTGTAGTTTTTCTTGGTCTGTAGAACCCAGATCTACATGAACTGCAACAATTTCATCAGCAATGGTACGTGCATAGTCCAAAGCTTCTACCGTTCCTAGGTTAAGTTGCCCGACGATCACCACAGCAGGGTGAGTAACGACTGCTGGTTTCGGTCTGGGAATATAAGCTCTAGGTGGCATTCCCTGAATACTGAGACGTTCTGCTACATGTTGATAGTGACGACGAATGGCTAAAAATAAACTCACGATCAAAGGAATTGCGACGGCGACTATCCAAGCTCCTGCTAAAAACTTTGTCTGCAAAATCACAAGCAGAACAACTGCTGTAGTAATGGCTCCCAAGCCATTCATCAAAGCTCTAGCTTGCCAACCTGCTAAACGCTCTTTAAACCAGTGACGCACCATCCCTGCTTGCGACAGGGTAAAGCTCGTGAACACACCTACGGCATAAAGAGAAATCAGCCTGTCAACACTGCCTTTAAAGACAACGATCAGGATAGCAGCAAATAAGCTGAGCAAAATAATGCCGTTGGAGAAAACCAAACGCTCACCCAATAATGCTAATTGTCGGGGCGCAAATCCATCGCGAGCTAAAAGGGAGGAAAGTCTGGGAAAGTCCGCATAGCTGGTATTAGCTGCTAATAGTAAAATCAACAGCGTCGCAATTTGGAAAAAGTTGTAGAACAGACCATCGCCGAAGATATTGTGACTCAACTGCGAAATTACGGTTTCTTTTGGGTTGGGAACAATATGATAAACATTGGCGAAGTGAGTAATACCCAAAAACATTGAGCCGAGAATGGCTCCCATGTAGAGCATAGTGACGCGGGCATTTTTCCATTCTGGTGGCTTAAAGGCTGGAACACCATTGGATATTGCTTCTACCCCTGTCAGCGCTGTACACCCCTGAGAAAATGCCCTCAAAATCAACAATACACTCAGTGGTTCTGCTGCTTGGATGACGGGAGGACTCGCATGGATTTGTCCAGTCAACTGGTTATAGAAACCCACGGCAATCATGATCAAAACACTGACCATAAAAGCATAAGTTGGAATCATAAAAATTCTGCCTGATTCCTTTACACCCCGAAGATTTGCCAGCATGATTAAGATAATAAACAGCAAGCAAAGTTCTACTGAGAAATGTCGCCAGGGCTGGAATGCTGGAATGGAAGTGAGGTTATCTACTCCAGAAGCGATACTGACAGTTACTGTCAGGACGTAGTCAATCATCAGCGAAGCGGCTGCGATTAAACCAGGATAAAGTCCTAAGTTGTCATGAGCAACGATGTAGGCGCCACCGCCACTGGGATAAGCGCGGATGGTTTGTTGATAGGACAGGGTAATGATCAGTAGTAGCAGTGCGATCGCCAAAGCAATCCAGATCGATCCACCGAGAACCGCGCCCCCTGCGAGCACGAGAACTTTTAGGATTTCTTCGGTGGCGTAAGCTACGGAGGAAAGAGCATCCGAGGAAAGAACCGCCAAAGCGGCGGTGTTGCTCAATCGTTCTTCACTGTGAGCGCTGGTTGGTAGTGTGCGACCAAGTAAAAACTGCTTTATCCGAGGGTAGAAGGACATACAAAGTCCAAGAGCAAGTGTTTTCCCTCCCGGCTCAGTTGGATAAACATTTAACCACCGAGCAAGGAATATAGCAATTTTGGCAGATTCTTAAGCAATTGATCTGAAATTTTACAGAAAACTCAGTTGTGTATCTACACCACCTACCAACACTTGATTTTGAGATTGCTGTTCATCAGTTGCTGGTTCTATGCTAATTTCCCCATCATCTGCTAGCAACTTGTGCGCAGCTTCCAGCATCGATGCTGCTATATCCTTGAGGTCTTCTCGGTTGTTTAAGTAAGTTTTCAATGCTTCCATAGGATTGATGCTGTTACTCGCGCTTAATTCAGGAATGCGAGGTCGAGCCAACTGGCTGACCAATTCTGGTTGAATGGTGTAGGTGTGCGCTGCACTCAAGGTATCATGTAGCAAGTTCGTATCGATGAGATCCAACTGCTCGGATCGGAGTTTGTAAATTAATCTGACGACAGTATCTTGAATATCGTGCTTGGCGATCGCTTTCATGATTGCCGTTTGTGGTTCTTCTACCTTAGATATATCCACTGCGATCGTGCGGAAAGTCCGAGCTGGCAACGGAAAAAATTCCCACTGCGCGTTACCCCGCTCTAGTTCTATCATCACATAGCCTTTGTCTTCCTTTTCTTCGCTAAAATCCACTCGCTCAATACTCCCTGGATAAATCACTGGAGGGTTGTTAGATTTATTCAGGTTCTGGTGGCGATGGACGTGTCCCAGCGCTACATAGTCAAAGTTGGGTCGTGTCAGCAAAGATAAGGGAATTGTAAAGCCTTTACCCACAGCCAAAAAGCGCTCGGCTCCCAAACTAGCATTGTCTGCCATCATGTGACCCAAAAGAACCGTTGGCACATCGGGGTCAAGGCGGCGAATCTCTCCTTCTAAAACAACTCGCAGGCGTTCTATTAACAGTTGGTTAACAGATTCCATTGAGAAACCTTCGGTTTCTTGGCGAGTCATCAGTGTGGAATGGGTCAGCCAGGGAAGTGTGAGAACCTGCACACTTCCATTGCCAGTTTGGATGCGGTGGGTGGTTAACTTATCGCCGACGACAAACCCCGGTACTCCTAAGGTGCGGTAAATACATAAACTCGCTCCCCCTTGCCCTTGGGAATGTTGGTCGTGGTTGCCCACTAGTAGCACTGTGGGGATATTGGCATCTACTAAACGGCGGAACTGACTTGCAAAAGCTTCCTGTACGTAAGGTGCTGGTGTAGCATCTGGAAAGGCATCGCCGCCAAATAGTACGAGATCGACGGGGTCTGCCAAAGCTCTGTCAATACATAGAGATAGAGAATTGACAAAATCCTCCAATCGTGTATTCAATCCAGTTTCAGGATTTATTCTTCCGTGGGAAAAGCCGCTTCCCATGTGGATATCAGAGAGGTGGAGGATTTTAATCATAATTGCTAATTGCTAACTGCTAATTGCTAATAGCTAATTGCTCAATAACTATTAGCCATTAGCCATTAGCTATTAGCAATTCTAGATATGAATCCCACACTCTGTCTTGCCGGTTCCCCGCCAGCGTCCGGCGCGTTCGTCTTCGCCTTTGGCTACTGGGGTGGTAATGGGTTCATCGCCAATACTGGGATAACCTTGATCGTGTAGGGGGTTGTAGATCATGCCGTGTTCGGCTACGTAAACCCAACTGTTTTCGCGTGTCCAGGTTGCTAGGGGATTGATTTTCAACCGTCCCTTACCATCTAGTTCAAATATGGGCATATCAGCACGGGTTATGGCTTGGTCTCGGCGGCGTCCAGTGATCCAAGCAATGGTGTTGAGTTCGTCTAAACCTCTTTGCAAGGGTTCAATTTTGGTCAGATGGTGGAATTTGGCAATATCTGTGTCCCAAAGGGCTTCGCCGTATTGAGATGCAAAGGCTTCACGGGTGTCTACTTCTGGAATTTTGTAAACTTTTAGATCCAAGTTGTAAACTTCTTTGGCTTTGGCGACTAGTTCTAGGGTTTGGGGGAAGTGGTACAGTGTGTCAAGAAATATGACAGGTACTGGATGCTTGAGTTCACGGTAGAGAATATCGGTGATCAGTATATCATCGACGTTAAAGGCGCTCGTTTGCACCAGTCTAGTAGAAATATTTTCTGCACACCATGCCAGTATGTCTCTTGGATGGGCAGTTTCAAATTTCTGATTTAATTGCTCCAAGTTCCAAGCGGTCGTTTGGGCGGCGGTAAATGGTGTAGCAACTGTCGTCATAATTTTTCTGTCAAATGGTTTACTAGTTCCAATAAAGTTATTTTACATCATGTAAAGACACATAAGCCGCTCGGGATTCTGTATTAGTTTTATTCGGCAGCCACCACGTAGGGGCGGGGGAACCCCGCCCCTACATGGTGTTTGAAGCAGTTTTGCAAACTAGCCTTAGTAAATACTGTCCCATTTACTAAGATATTTTAAGCTATTTTAATTTTTATGAGATCTATATTGATAAATATACCAATACTGATATTCTCAATAGAACATATAAGATCGCAAGGATTCACAAATGAAAGACTCCAAAACTCCAAATACCTTGAGCCAGTCTATGGTTATGGGCGCTCTGGTCATGATAACCAGCGCTAGTATTATCACCATCATGAGCATGTTCTAAGGCAACGCCTGTTAATTTTAGTAAAATAACTTTACATTACCCCGCTCATTCCTGAGAGGGGTTTTTACATGAAACCCCGACGACTGGAAGTCGCGGCTACACAAACAAAGTCCGCCTGCGCGGACTAATCTGAAAATAGGGTTTCAAATTTAATCGGGGCGAGAGTAATAAAAGAGCGTTAATCACTTAGGAGAACAAGCCCCCTTTTTTAATTCTTGTTGGGGGGATCAACGCCTTATCCGAACCGGATTGGGAGTGGAGGGGCTAGTACCGCGTAGCGGAATTAAAAATTAAAAATCGCTTCGCGTTGCGAGCAAAGCGAAGCAATCTAAAATTAAAAAGCTTGAAATACAAAGGTTTTGGCTGTTTGAGATGGTAGCGTTATTTCCGCCGTCATGTACTAGGGCGATCGCTGTAATTAGACGATAATGCACTTGTGACCATAATTATTGCTATCTCTCAAAGAAGACGGCGAGGAATCCCACGGACTTCAAAGATGGGATGAGTTTAAAACTGCATAAGTTAATTCTGCTTACACCTACTAAAAATACGGAGGTAAGCAAACAAGCTTAACTTTTGATAACGACAGGATTGTTGGTTTAATAACTTGGGTCAAGTTGCAATTTGCTCTGAAAAGTTAGGGAATCGTCACATTAATTCGTAATTATTACCCCACAGAGTACAGCCTGGGGTGACAAGTGCGGATGCAACGCGCTTATTTTTTCTCTGTCTAAAACGAGGGGCTTAGACCTCAAGTACAAATTACGAATTATTCCGGTCAATTGTTGATAAATCTAGAAATCAGGGGCTACAAAATGTTAACAAATACAAAGAATCTTCTTTCTGACGTGGCTAATAGCAAGGCGGCTGCTTATACAACTATGCAGGCGATCGCCTCTAACAAAGAATTCGCCGCCAAAATTCAAGAGCTGCTAACTTCTTGCGGACTGCTTTTGCCTCCCTGCGATGGACTTTTTGGACCAAAGTCTTGGGAAGCGCTATGCCGCTATCAAAAGATCCGCAAAATTGATGAGAAGGGGTTGGGACCAAAGACAGCTACTAGCTTGATTAACGTTGCCCCCCAGAATTTAGTGCCCGGTTTCAAACTCAGCAACGATTGGGCTTCTCAAACTATCAAATGCATGTACTACCTAGGCTACCACATAGATAGCGGTCCCAATCTGTTCAATATTGTGTATTTTCGGGGATTGGACAACGAAGGAAAGTGGAACGGCAATCAACCTTTTGTCTACAATGACCGTCGCACTATCATCGAAGTCATTAACGGTGTTCCCAAATTCCGGGGAAACTGGTTAGCTACTACCGACCCAGGCTACTACTTTTGGACAAACCCAGAAAATGACGAAGGGTGCGCAGACATCAAAGTGCCTCAGCAGGCAAAGGCTTGGAAGAGAGGCATTCATACTGGGGGCAGTGGACGTTTGCACCAAGAAGCGCTGGTGCAGTGTGAGTCAATCACCGTTTTGAGGGGAGATGATAAAACCCCTGATACAGGAGATGACTTTGGGGTAAACCAACACACTCAAGACCATGAGAGCTATCCTGGGGATGACATCGATGGTTGGTCAGCTGGGTGTGCTGTGGGAGCTTCGCCAGATGAGCATGCTGAATTTATCCAAATAATCGACAGTGACCACCGAGAACAAGACCATCCAAGAGAGTATCTCCACTATTCGACCTTCATCCACGGGTGGGACTTCCTTCAAATGTTCCCTTTAGCTCATTGAACTAGGACTTACGCATTGACAGAAATAGTAAAGGGCTGCTGATTTTTCAGGCAATTCGCCCAAATTATCGTAGGGGCGCGGTAAGTCGCTTCTCCCAATTCCTCGCCGCTGCGCGAACGCTCCAAATC
>CAXTSI010000059.1:0-26784 GCA_964246695.1 uncultured bacterium | reverse complement strand
CTACTCCCCATACCCCATACCCCATTACCTATCGCATTCATACCCTGGCTGGTATCATTACACCGCAACTCATGCTGGATGGTCAAGTTAAGGTGGATATGGGCATCCCTAGGCTGCTGGCGGCGGAAATACCCACCACAATGCGCCCAGGCGACGAAAAAGTGATTAATCAACCGCTACAGGTGGCACTTAATTCTTGGATCGTCACTTGTGTAAGTATGGGAAATCCTCACTGCATTACTTTTGTGGAAGATGTGGCAGCAATTCCCTTAGAAGCTATAGGTCCACAGTTTGAGCATCACCCAGCTTTTCCCCAACGGACAAATACCGAATTTATTCAAGTGGTGCGTCCGGACTACGTAAAAATGCGGGTATGGGAACGCGGTGCTGGTATCACATTAGCTTGTGGGACTGGTGCTTGTGCGTCGTTAGTGGCTGGTGTATTGACGGGAAGATGCGATCGTGTTGCCACTGTGGAACTTCCTGGTGGTTGTCTGCAAATTGAATGGTCAGAAATAGACCAACATATTTACATGACTGGACCACAAGAGCGAGTTTTCACAGGCAAAATTAGTTAGCCTCAGCAAATAATTCGCAATTACGAATTAGTGTGGCACCTAAGCGCATGCGCTCCTTTAAGAATGCTTGCTGAATTCCTTGAGTGTATGGCAGCAAGAGGTGCTTTTGTTCCTGCTTCACACGGCTAATAATTTCATCCATTAATAGTTGCCTCCATTGCTCAATGATTTCCCACCTCACTTCTACGGTTTGCATAACCATCACACACAATTTAACCAGTTCCTGTTCCACTGGTGCCAGACTCGACTCTAAAACACACAGCCAGAGATAAGCCTGGAACATATTCAGATCGCGAATACACGAGTGTGCCACATCTGGATTGCTCAAACTTCCTCTACGGCTGCGATGATAGGGAAACAATTGCGTAAGTTGGTGGTAAACATGATGTGCGATCTCTTCAGAGACAGGTAACATTTGTTCGACAAGAGTTAAGGCAGGAGAACCTAGCTTATGGTTAGCACTAGCAGCACAGACTCGCTCCCAAGGGATAGCGACTTGCTCTTCGACAAACTTGAAGTAGGGGCGAAGCAATACTTGCTCTATCGGCGTTATCTGACGGAGAAATAACTTATTACTGAAGTTTAACAGCGTGGTAATAAAGCCAAGAGTGCGCCAGTCTTTCGATGCTATGTGTTGCTTCTGTAATTCTAGTAATAGTGGCTCAAGCGCTGTTGCTAGCTGTTCTATTTCTGGCATCCCCCACATGGAAAGTGAACAATTTTCCTTTTCCCCTGCTATTAGCCGTAGTTTTTCTGTGAGTGAGGTGGTGATAACAGATGATTGTTGGTAAATTTCTAGTATTTTCTGATAAACTAGGCAGCTATACTGAGTTAGTCGCCTAGCCTCGTTCAAATCCAAAACATTAGGAATATATTCATAAAGGCTTCTCGCCTGTATTCCTGCCATCTGACAATTTATATTTACTAACGAGTCCTGCAATTTGGCGGCGGTATCAGCTCGACCCTCTGGCGAGGAAGCTTCAACCAACAAAACGTAAAGCCAAGGTTCTTGATCTAAGGGCAGAGAGGACAAGTCAGGTGTGTAGCGCTTTGCCCAAAGCTTGAGCAAGCGCTCAGTTGCAGGAGTTCTGACAATTTGAATGGTAGATAGCATAAAGTTTGTTTATTTGAGTGAAAAGCACAACTTAACGGTGAAACGAAGTTCACTGCCCTAACTTGTCAGCAATTTTATCATTTTTATTCTATTAAAAAAAATATCCATAATTATATATCCCACCTACGGGCACTCTGAACTGTCTATCGCTAACTCAGAACATTTTCTCGTTCCTACACACGCAATGTACACTTAATTGAACTTATTTATCAGACAATACGTTTGGTGTTAGGGCTTCTAGGTGGGAATTTCTGGTTTGTAGAGACGTTGCATTGCAACGTCTCTACAAAGGTTGACGCTCTTGTAAACAACTACTGAACCGTATTGATTTATCAGAAATTTATCAGGATATGTCCCTTGCTTCACTGCTTCATCACCTAGTTAAACAGCGATACTTATTTATTCACAATTGTATTCACCGAATCTTTTTTGATATTTCGGCAGATACACAGAAGTTGTTTAAAACTGTTAGGGGCTAACTTTGAAATATCAAAGCGCCAAGCAAGTTAAGCCTTCAAGCTTTGAAGAAGCTGCCAACAGCTTGATTAACAACTTAAGTCAATTTATTCCTGGTTATACCGAATCTGTTTTTAGGGTTTTCCGAAGTTCTATCACTTCTTTGATGGAACTTGAATACCTAAATCACGGTGAAAGTAAAAGGCATCTCTAAGTCTCCTCATTTTTAACAAACATCTAGTTTTTTGGAAGAACAAGTTTTATGTCTACCTTACAAAAACTGTCATTCGCCTTGGTTGGAACCGCAATTGTGTTCATGAGTGTAAAACCAGCTAGCGCTGTTAGCCTCACAGAGGATATAACTGCTAATAGGCAGGGGGGTCAATTTAGCAACGTGTCTGGAACTCGGACAATTACCTTCGACAATATTGTTAAGCCGGGGGACGTGAACGCAAACAACAAAAACCAACTAATTCAACAGGGCGCACTCATCCAAGGGAGCGATGGTACACTAAGCAGCGTCGATGGGTTGGTTAAATTTTCTACCCCTAATGGTTCACCCGCAGTAGTTAAGGGTAGCAAAGATGGGCAGTACGCTACACCCGCCGGTGATGACAGCAACTTTCTGACCATTTCTCCAACAACTAGCAACGTTATCGGCAACACTAGTGAAGTGGATCTTAACTTTACTCAATCGCTTGATTACTTTGGTTTGTACTGGGGTTCAGTGGATGCCTATAATTCTATTGACTTCTATAGCGGCAATAAATTGTTAAAAACCTTTACTGGCAAAGATGTTCCTGGCACTAATGCTGCAGGCGATCAACATAATACTCCGGACAACGTTTTCGTTAATTTCTTCGCTGACAAGAACGAGATGTTTGACAAGATAGTTCTGAAATCAACTGCCCCTGCATTTGAAAGTGATAACCATGCCTACAGAGTAGCTAGTGTTCCTGAATCCAGTTCTATGTTAGGTATATTAGCTTTTGGTGCTTTGGGCGCAGGCTCATTTTTAAAGCGCAAGCAAACACAGATAGTTTAAATCAACCTTGGTTTTCCACTCGTTCCTACCCTCTGGGTGGGAACGAGAAAAAAATTAGCGTAGCAAATCAAAGAATTTTAAGTTACAGCAATTACGGTAAATAGACCACATTGTTGGGGCACAACAATGTTCATTGGTGTCAACTTAAGGTCAAACCATTGACGCGCAACAACCGACGCTCGTTTTCTCGTGACCACGCTCTGCGTGGGAATGCATTCTCGGAGGCTCTGCCTCCAAAGTAAGGAGGCAGAGCCTCCCGATAGCGCGTTACTAGGCAGAGCCTAGCAACGAGAAACTCTTGTATTTTCAAGGTTTACAGCTTAAGTTGACACGCATGAACAATGTTGTGCCC
Organism: uncultured bacterium; assembly: GCA_964246695.1. Classification (GTDB taxonomy): domain Bacteria; phylum Cyanobacteriota; class Cyanobacteriia; order Cyanobacteriales; family Nostocaceae; genus Stigonema. The sequence goes on along the minus strand of CAXTSI010000059.1, from coordinate 23,239 downwards.
CAACCAAGGCAATTCGTCCCACCCCACAAGCTTCACCCAACCTGAAATAATTTATACTGACTTAAGTTGGTCGAAAAAATAAATCATTAGACATCGACCGAATTTAATTGTGCGTTGCTTACAACCCTTGTAGAACGCCGCGCGTTCATACATTGTTTTTCACCAGATGTCTATTAATAATAATCGAAATTTCTATTATCCTAATTTTATTGGTGTAATTAATTATACGTTTTCTTTGAGATAATTTAAATAATTACGCATTTTACGAGAATGTAATATACGTATTTTTACTGTAAAAATAGCAAACTGCAAAACTTAACTTGCTGATAAGTATACTTTTAACGGCAAAATAATCAAAGTATTTGTCTAACTTCTTAACCTGGCTTTTAACTTAGTATGACTTCTCAGAAAAGTGATGTACAAGAAGCACCATTCCCGTCGCGAGTATGGCGCAGCTTGCGAGAAAATCTTTCTTTGATTGCGATCGCCTTATGTTTGGCACTCGTAATCCGGACTTTTGTTGCCGAACCCCGCTACATCCCCTCAGATTCGATGTTGCCAACTTTGCATACAGGCGATCGCTTGGTGGTAGAAAAAATCTCCTACCTTTTTCACCCACCACAATTTGGTGATATCATCGTTTTTCAGCCACCAATAGAATTACAGCATCGGGGATATCCCAAAGACCAAGCTTTCATCAAGCGCGTTATTGGCAAGCCAGGAGAGATAATTACAGTTGCTGATGGTAAAGTTTACCTCAACGGTCAACCCTTGCTTGAAGACTACATCGCCGAACCACCAAATCAGCCATTCCCACCAGTGCAAGTACCATCAGACGAATTTTTCGTTATGGGAGACAACCGTAACGATAGTAACGACTCCCGTTATTGGGGCTTTTTGCCTAGAAAAAATATCATCGGTCGCGCTGTGTTTCGCTTTTGGCCTTTCAACCGAATCGGTCTGATTTAAAGAAATTGTTAGTGGTTAGTGGTTAGTGGTTAGTAGTTAGTGGTTAGTGGTAATTTTTAACAACTAACAACTAACAACTAACAACTAACAATTAGCAATTAGCAATTAGCAATTAGCAACCAACAACTAAAACCGTAAATAATACATCATCTGGGCGATCGCTTCCCCTGGTAAGTTCAGCCGTCGCTGGAAATCAACCAAGTTACGGTAAGGTCCAGATGATAAGCGATTTTGCACCACTACTTGCGCCAGAGACAAATCAATAAACGGCACTGAGGTCAAACTCTCAAGTGTTGCGGTGTTGGGGTTAACTTTGGCAGTGGAATTAACTAGACTTTGGTCGTCATAATAACTAAAATTTAGAATTGGGAGGAGTGGCTCTAGCCGATGTACTGACATATTTAAGGCAGCAGCAATATCTTCTATGCAGTAAAATTTCACTCCTGCACTTTGTAGTTCCACAAGCGATCGCGCTTGGTGAATTGATAACCCTGGTAAGCGCAACCAATCATCTACAGTTGCTTGATTGGTATCAATGCGGATACCCAGTTCCACCGCTATAGCAATTTCTTCCCCTGATTGTAATCGGTAATAGGGGTCGTTAAGAAGCTTGGAGCGAAGTTTTTGCAACTTAGAGTTCCTTGGTAGCCAATTTTTCATATGCTTGCTTCAAGAAATTTGATCTAGCAACTGACGGCGCTTTTGCTCAAATTCATACTCAGTAATCAGTCCATCTTGACGGAGAGCATCTAATTCACGCAAGGCATCGGCGATCGCCACCACCTGATTGCTAGCGCCCTGTGAGTAGCTTATGGCTTTTTGACCCAGATTAAAATTCCGATCGAAAGCTTCTTCTTCTTGGGCTAAATACCAAACTCCCTCAATAGCGCTAGCTACCTTAGGAATAGGCGTCCACGAAAGCAACACATACAACACACCCCAAAGTGGCTGCCCCAGATAAAATTTATGTAATCCTGAAATTGTCAGCGTTCCTGAAAAAGCTAAAATTGCGGCAACGCTGCGGCTTTTTCGTTTATTCAACATATTTCTAATAAATCTACTAATATCACAGATCCTAAGTCAGACAGCTATCACCAGCATTGCACCTCGATCAATTTACTATTGCTGCTACCCTATACAAAACCTAACATCTGAATCTATTTTAATTAACAGAGCGGAAATAAACGTAATTAGCCATTAACCGTACCTTGTCAAGTGTTGAAATCTCGGTTTAAAACCTTACTCAGACCGCAGCTTGTTCTCTAGATTAATTCCGTAGACTAAAATAAAGTTAGATGCGATAATTTTGAGAGCTACTGAGTGCCACAACTCAGTGGAATAGAAGCAAAATGGGATTCTTTGACTCTGAGATAGTTCAGCAAGAAGCAAAGCAGCTGTTTGAGGATTATCAAGCACTGATCAAGCTCGGTAATAACTACGGCAAATTTGACCGAGAGGGCAAAAAGCTGTTTATTGAGCAAATGGAAGCGATGATGGAGCGGTATCGTATCTTTATGAAGCGCTTTGAGCTTTCAGATGATTTCATGGCGCAAATGACTATGGAGCAGATGAAAACTCAACTCAGTCAGTTTGGCGTAACCCCTCAACAAATGTTTGAGCAAATGTACTTCACTCTACAACGGATGAAAGCCGAACTAGAAAAACAATCTTAGCTAGGGAGTGGAGAATTAAAAATTAAAAATTAAAAATTAAAAAGGGGAATTCTTCATTTTTAATTTTGCATTTTTAATTTTTAATTTAATTCCCTACTCCCTAGCTTTAGGATGGGGGAACTGAGAGGGCGACTTGAAGTTTTCCACTGGTACGTTTTTTAGCGCCTTCATCATAAAATCGCGCCATACGGGGGCGACGAGGATGCCACCTGTGGCACCGTGAGCCAAGGTTCTGTTGTCGTCTCTACCCACCCAGACAGCGGTGGTTAACTGGGGCACTGTGCCGACAAACCAAATATCCTTTTCAGAGGAAGTTGTTCCTGTTTTGCCTGCTGCAGGGCGATCTAATGCGGCATGTTTACCAGTACCTTCAGAAATTACCGATCGCATCACATCGAGAACTGCTGCTGATGCCCAAGGATCGAGAACTTGCTGTGGTTTAGGTGTATTATCTAGCAACACATTACCACTACTATCAGTGACACGGGCAATGACCGTTGCCGGAGACTGCCAGCCATAATTAGCAAAGGTAGCATAGGCACTAGCCATTTCTAACGGGGTGACACCAATCGCACCTAAAGGCAAAGAACTTACAGGTTCCATGGGACTCGTAATTCCCAAAGTGCGGCAAGTCTCCACAACTTTATTCATCCCCACAGCCTTCCCAACTTTGATCACGGGGATGTTGCGAGACTGAGCTACAGCATATCGAATCGACATCGACCCGCCAAAGCTATTATCGTAGTTTTTCGGATAGTACCAACCGGTACCATCTCTATAACCGACTGGGGTATCAGAGATCGTCGAGTCTGGTGTAAACTTACCACTGGCGAAGCCAGTATAGTAAACAAACGGCTTAAAGGACGATCCTGGCTGCCGCTGGGCTTGAATTGCTCGGTTAAACTCGCTAGTTTTAGAATCTACGCCGCCCACCATTGCTTTGACAAAATGAGTGCGCGGATCAATTGCTACTAAAGCCATTTGATTCTTGGATAATCCTTCCCCAAGCAGTCTTTCATGCCAGCGTTTTACAGTTTCCTCTGCCATTTGTTGGAAATCGGTATCAATGGTGGTTTGTACCCGCATGCCACCTTTTAGCAGTGCCTCACGACCAAACTTCTTTGCCAACTCCTGCGACACGGCATTTGTCACATAAGGTAGGGCACTACCTTGAAACGACCTAATTTTGCCAAGCTTAATTTTTTGTTTGAGGGCGTCGTCGTGTTCAGACTGAGTGATCCAGCCCAACTCCTGCATCCGCCCCAAAACTATTTTCTGTTGCTCTTTTGCCTTCGCCATGTTCACAAACGGGCTGTATCCCTCTGGCGCTTGGATCAACCCTGCCATCATTGCTGACTCACCTAAGGTTAAATTTTCAGCTGACTTATCAAAGTAACTGCGTGCTGCCGTCTGCGCGCCATAATTGTTATGACCCCAATAAACTTGATTGAGGTACATTTCCAAAATTTGGTCTTTGGTAAGAATTTGCTCCAAACGAATAGCCAGTACAGCTTCTGCTATTTTGCGGGTAAATGCACGTTTTTGAGACAAAAACAGGTTTTTTACCAACTGCATGGTGATTGTTGAACCACCTTCCTTCACTCCACCTGCTGTCCAGTTGGTTACAACAGCACGCCCGACACCTTTGGGGTTGATGCCGTGGTGATAGTAAAAGTCGCTGTCTTCGCTTGCTAGTACTGCACGCTTAAGTTCCGGAGAAATTTTATCTTGGGGTACAACTTCTCGATTAGCTTCTCCGTGAACACTCGCTAACAACTTACCCTTAACGTCATAGATGTAAGTCGTTTCCGACGGAAAGAAATTACGTAGCTGTCTGACATCTGGCAAATTACGGAAACTAACGGCTAAGCCAACTAGTCCTCCCGCGACAACAGAACTTGTCAGCATGGTGACAGACAGTAGAGTAGCGCCAGCGACCTGACCTACTCCTTTGAAAAAGTCAAACCCTGATGAAGCCTGACGTTGTGGCTGTTTATCTTCAAAAGTCCTAGACGACGACACGCTATCCCACTTCCTCACTTATAAATATCAGTGTAATTTCTTCGGCGAAGCAAGGCGGTTAATTTTTTGTAATTATATTAGTTTGGCATCCTAAAAATCCGACAAATTGCCAGTGACTATAACCAACCCAACTTCCACAGTACAAAGCATAGTTAACAGTCAACCTCCCATTATGACGCAAAATTTTTCTTGGCTGCATCGTGGTACAGCTGAAATTTTCCCACAACCAACGGATTCTGACAGTGAAATTGAAAGTCTAGAAAAGCGTTTGGCGACTACAGACCGACCTTTGAGGGTCAAATTGGGAATTGACCCTACAGGTGCGGATATTCACCTTGGTCATAGCATACCGGTAAGGAAACTGCGAGCTTTTCAAGATGCAGGTCATACAGCAGTACTAATTATTGGTGATTTTACAGCTCGCATTGGCGATCCGACAGGTAAATCTGAGATGCGTCGCCAACTAGAAGAAACAGAGGTGTTGCAAAACGCTCAAACTTATCTTGACCAAGTGCGACCTATATTGGATTTTGACACACCTGGGAGGCTAGAGGTGCGGTATAACTCAGAATGGCTCTCTAAACTAGACTTGGGCAAAATCCTGGAGTTACTTTCAACCATGACAGTAGGGCAGATGCTGGCTAAGGAGGGATTCGCTGAACGTTATAGAAATGAGAATCCGATTTTTCTTCATGAATTCCTCTATCCCCTGATGCAAGGCTATGATTCAGTCGCTGTTGAGGCAGATGTGGAATTAGGCGGAACCGATCAGAAATTTAACATTGCTGTGGGACGAGATTTGCAGCGCCATTTTGGGCAAAAACCGCAGTTTGGGTTGCTACTGCCGATTTTGATTGGCATTGATGGTGAGCAAAAAATGTCCAAGTCTCTGGGGAATTATGTAGGTTTATCGGAACATCCATTTAATTCGTATCAGAAGCTGCAACAAGTTTCAGATAATCGTCTGGAACAGTATTTTACGTTACTGACAGATTTACCTTTAGATAAGCTACCAGAAAATCCGCGCGATCGCCAAAAACTGCTGGCACAAGAAATCGTCAGACAATATCATGGCGAATCCGCACTCGTTGAAATTGAAAAAGGTGAAGTCCCCGAGTTTTCACTTTCACAAGTACCATTTCCGTCTAAGTTGACCTATATCCTCAATGCAAGTGGCTTGTGCAAAAGTAGTTCTGAAGGTAAACGCAAAATTCAAGAGAATGGGGTGCGTTTAAATGGCGATCGCATTACCGATATCGATACAACTTTCCAAAACCCTGATGAATTATCCGGACGAGTTTTGCAAGTGGGTAAAAATAAATTTGTCCGACTTGTACATTAATATTGTTAATTGCTAATGGCTAATTGCTAATTGTTGTTAGCCATTAGCCATTAGCCATTAGCCATTAGCCATTAGCCATTACAGATGAATCCTTCAGAGCGGATTATTGTTCCCCTAGATGTGCCAACATTAGAAGCAGCGATCGCCCTTGTTGAAGGGCTAGAGCAAGTCAGTTTCTGGAAAGTTGGTTTAGAGTTGTTTGTCAGTACGGGACCGAAAATTTTGGAGGTGCTAAAATCCCGTTCCAAGCGCATTTTCCTCGATTTGAAGTTTCACGACATCCCCAATACTGTCGCTGGTGCTTGCTTGGGTGCATCTCGTTACGGCGTCGATTTATTGACTATTCACGCCACATGTGGTAGAGATGCGATGAGCGCAGCAACTGAGGCAGTACAAGCAGGGGCTGCAATGGCAGGTGTGAAACCGCCAAAGTTAATTGCAGTTTCGTTGTTAACGAGTATTTCTTCCAGGCAATTGGCGTTTGATTTAAAGATTCCCCTAGAACTGCCAGAATATGCTTTAGAAATGGCATTGATGGCTCAACAGATGGGGTTGGATGGGGCTGTTTGTTCGCCCCAAGAGGTAGCACAGTTGCGGCAAAGTTGTGGAGATAACTTTCTGCTAATTTGTCCTGGGGTACGCCCTCTTGGTGCTGATGTGAGCGATCAAAAGCGAGTGTTTACACCAGCGCAAGCACTCCAAGCTGGAGCAGATTACCTGGTTATTGGGCGTCCGATCACCGCATCTGCCGAGCCTGAGTTAGCCTGGAAGAAGATTTGTGAGGAGTTGGCAGCAATTAAATGAAGTCAGGAGTCAAAAAGAAAAATTATGGCTTGTGGCTGATAGCTTCTGGCTTATCGCTTTTGATCTCAAACCCCGCTTCTTCCTCGTCCTCCTCGTTCCCAGTCTCAGACTGGGAACGCATTCAGGGAGGCTCTGACTTGAAAATAGGGAGTGGGGAAAGAATATTTTCATTGCTTGATGGTGAAATTTTTTTCATCGCGACTCCCTCCCCGCTCACAATTAAAAAACCTCCAAAGAATATGAGGCGGAGCCTCAGAGTAGGCATTCCCACGCAGAGCGTGGGAACGAGGAAGAACCTCACCCCCAGCCCCTCTCCGCAAGCGGAGAGGGGAGCAGTCAATGGCGGGGTGAGGTCTGTTTGCTGTAATCAAAATATAGAAATATTAACTACTCAACTTTTGCGGGAATTACCTAGCTATGCCAATCGCGCTAGTCAACGTGCCCGCCCCCCCCTCTTAAGCCGGACACCTGACGTTTACAGTTATATGATGGTAGCAGGAAAACCAGAGTTCGCACCCCTGCCCCTTAATCCTAGTGGGTATAGCACAGATGCACTAAAAACTACTTCCGAAAAAGTTGAGCAAGTATTTTTTACTACTTTAGAACGGCAATACGTACAAGGAAAAGCGGTTGACTTACAGCAATTTCACTGGCTATTTTTAACAAAAACAAAGAGTGGTTGGCGTCTGGCGATGATGTTTTCCCAAATTGGTTATTATCCAGCTACAAAGCCACCTACACCGCCAAGGGATAGCAGTAACGGTGTGATTGCCCAAGCGATTAATGCCTGGTTGCGAGACTGTCAAGCAGGAACGGTAAGTCGTGTAATTTCTCCGAACTGGGAAGATTAATTTCAGGACTTACGCATTGACAAATTAGACAAACAATGGAGTAAGAGGAATCAGGAAAAATCAAAGTTTTGTTAAAAAATTATCTAGTTAGCAAAAGATACCATCCACAGTTAGGAATTCAGGTACTTGCTTACAAATTCTGATGGAGTCAAACACTCAAACTCGCCAGTTTGTTGAGCTAAAATACGAAAATTGCCTTGAAATTCCCACCCTAACCTTTGCAAAATCTGACCTTCAGCACTGTCTAGATCAACTGCACCAATTAGATAAACATTAGTATCCAAAAAAATCAATTGAGGAATTGTTGTCATCTAATCTAATCTTGTTGCTGTTGGCGTTCTGCTGCTATTTCTCGTTTAACCTCTTGGACAAGGTGAATAATTTTATCCTTAGAATCGTAGCCAGCCTCAGCTAACACCTGTTTTAATCCCTTTTCTAATTGTTTCGCTGACATTAGAGTCCGCTGCTGATATTTACCGATGCTTTCCCAAAATTCATCTGTATCTGCTTCTGTTTCTGCAAATAAAATAATCACTCGTACTGAACTGGGTAAAGTGCCTTCAATGGGCTGATCTAAAGATAATTGACCTTGTGCATCAATTTTACCTGTAGCTTGGATTGCTTTCATAAGAGTTTGCGATCTCATTGAGGAGTTGATGAAAACAATTCTATACTAGCAAAAGTCCTAACTTAACCAACTGCAAATCCTGTATACTGTCTCACCAATGGTTAATGAAATGCTAATACAATATCTTCTTTTGGAACTCCTAACTTAACTAACTCATTGGCAATGCTAATCTCAGTACCATCATGTTGTAGTGACTCCGTAGGGTAAATAATTACGAATTACGAATTATTTTGACAACTAGTGCCACCTTAGATGTTTTTCTGCATTTCATCAAACTTAGTACGCACCGCTTGTATATCTTGCCACGTTAACCATTTGGGACTGCCCGGTTCGCGACTCTGGTTACGCAGCAAGTAAGACGGGTGGAAAATCGGCATACACAAACGTCCTTCCCACTCTAGCCATTGTCCGCGAATTTTGGTAATGGCTCGCTTATCGCCAGTTACACCTTTTACTGCAGTTGCACCTGTCAATAGAATGATTTTTGGGTCAACTAGGCGAATTTGTTCTAACAGGTAAGGTTTGCAAGCGGCTATTTCTTCTGTAGTGGGAACCCGGTTATCCGGAGGTCTACATTTGTTTAAATTACCAAGATAAACATCTTTTTCTGTATCCAAATTTACAGAAGCCAAAATTTTCTCTAGCAACTGTCCCGCTTTACCGACAAAAGGCAACCCAGTTTCGTCTTCGTTTTGACCTGGTGCTTCTCCTATTAGCATGATTAATGCATTGAGGTTGCCACGTCCGACGACTGCATGAGTTCGAGTGTCTCCCAATCCACAACGGTGGCACTGGTTACAATGCTGTGCCAACTCAATCATGTTGGCATAGGTTCCAAGAGGAATGGGAATTTTGGCGTCTGTAGGAATCAGGTCTTTCTGGTCAAGGTTTGAGTCTCCGAAGAGGCTGAGTTGTTGTTCGTTGCTCATGAAAATTGAAATATTGGCGTAACTGTATGTTTTGTGCCTGCTTGTTATTGATACCTAAAAACATCGTAGCGTCAGTTGAGCAAAAATCAGTCATGATAAAAGCAATGGCGTCTCACATGCTGGGGAAAGTATGCCATATAACCCACTTTTTGCTAATCGCACCGAAGCTGGTGAAAAACTAGGACAAGCGATTCACACTATTTTGACCCAGCAAACTACTGATGGGGCAAAGCCGATACCGATTGTCTATGCTTTGCCACGGGGAGGATTGCCAGTGGCGGCACCAATAGCGCGTCTCCTTGATTGTCCATTAACGGTAGAGGTGGCGAAAAAGATTAGCCATCCAGACAATCCCGAGTTGGCAATTGGTGCAGTCACTGCTTCAGGAAATGTTCTTTGGGAACAGCAAAAGACATTTCGCCACAAACAGACTTTGGGGTGGCGGGAAGTAGCGCTGAATGCAGCCCTCGATCAAGCTAAGTTTCTGGAAGAGCAATTAAGTCCTGCTTGTCCGCAGGTAAATACAGAGGGTGCTACGCTGATCTTAGTTGATGATGGTATTGCTACGGGTATGACAATGGCGGTAGCGGCAAGTGCTTTGAGAAAACTTTCTCCTGTAGAAGTTTGGCTATGCACACCTGTAGCGCCATTAAAGTTGTTACCCTGGTTGCGTCAGTGGGGCGATCGCCTGATTGTCTTAGCAACACCAGAATCTTTTTTTAGTGTCAGTAATTTTTACTTAGAATTTCCTCAGGTAGAAACAACAGAAGCGATCGAGTATCTACAGCAACAAAACCAATAGATCATACGATCTTCTGTAGTACTGCTGCTTCCTCCGGTGCCTGAGCGACTAAGTGGTGTCTACTATAGAAAAAGTAATAGAAAGTTGCTAAGACCATGACAATTCCAACCCCCCAAATACCAGGCTGGTATTCAGGCACAGATAAACAAGCAACTAAGGCAAAAATTGCTAGGGCAGTCCCAATCGCTGCCCCCCGAATCCCCAATGGGCTTTTGTAGGGTCTTGGTAAATCAGCACGACTCAGCTTAAGCTTAATGTAGCTGAGCATGACGAGAATGTAGGAGAAGACTGCTGCAAAAACAGTCATATTCAAAATTACCGCATCTACTGCAGACGCTTTGCCTTGATCAACCAGCACTACACAGATCAATCCAATTATTGTACATACAATTAGTGCCCTTACAGGGATATGGTTTTTGCTAGTTACAGAAATCCAACGCGGTAGATATCCAGCACGGGAAAGGGAAAAGATGATACGCCCGTAGCCGTAGATTATAGAAGACAAGCTTGCCCCCAAGCCTAGACTTAAGGCGATCGCTGTGACCGAGTTACTAGTAGCACCCTTACCAAAGTAAGCCTCCAAACCTTCTGACAAAGGTACACTTGATTTACCAATTGCAATAGCGCCACCACCTACACCAGTGTTCAGTACTAGGGTAAGAACTGAAAGGACAATCAAGGTAATCATACCTGATATCAATGCTTTGGGCATATTCCTAGAGACGTTATCAGTTTCTTCGCTTGCGAGTGGGAGTAGCTCGATCGCCTGGTAAAACCAGATAGCATAGGGCATTGCAGCAAAAACACCTTTCCAGCCTTTAGGTAGCCAGATTGCCGATTGTCCTGGTTCGGCAGGAATGTTGAAGAGTAGTTCCAGTTTAAAAACACCTGTTTCTAACATACTCAAATAGAATATGCCTAACACCATGATCGCTACTAGCGTCAGGAAAAGACTCACTTGCAAAGTTAGTTCCAGACTAAGAATACAGATACCCACAAAAATACTATAAATAACTAGCCACACAAGATAACTTGGCACAGTGGGAATCAACGGCTTAAGATAGTTACTCATCGCAAAAACGAGGGCGGCAGTTCCCAGTACATACTCAATGGTGACGGCTACACCACAAATAAAGCCCCAAAAGGGACCAAAGGCGTTACGAGTGAAGGAGTAAAAGCCACCCGCGTGGGGTAGTGCTGCACACAGTTCAGCAAGACTGTAGACCATACATAAGTACATGATCGCCATCAGGAAGGTAGCAATGGTCAAACCCCAGAAGCCACCAACTGTTAGACCATAGTTCCAACCGTAGAAATCTCCAGAAATCACAGCGCCGACTCCTAAACTCCATAAAAGGAACGCACCACTACTTCCGCTTAGTCGTCGTCGCCTTAAATAATTTTCGGAGACATTTTCGTAAGAAACAAACTCTTTAGTCTTTTTTTTGGACATATATTCTTTACAATAAGTTGCAGTTTCAGGAGATAGCTTCAGATGAATAAAAAGATTAGGAAGTTCAGACTTTATTCGCTCAGAACAAAGTTTTCATAGTCCGAAGTTCAGTTCTTCTTTACCTTTTTCTATGCTGACGAGTCAAAATAATTCGGAACGCGATAATTCGTAATTCGCTCTGGCAATCAGTGTCCGGGGAAATGCCAAAGCATCTTATGTTCGTCAGTTGACGAACATAAATGCCGCACTGATTGTAGACCACGCTTAATCATTGATGAGCGTGTTCTTTGTACCCTCTTTAATTACGAATTACGAATTACGAATTAGTAATTATCTGGTCGGTTGTCTATGGACTTGAAAACTTGATTGGAAAAATAGTTTGCTCTGATCTCATCCCCAATATGCTCCACTAAAATCAGTTGATGATTTTAGAATGAACAGAAAAATCACAATAATGTTTATTTTTTTCTATAGAGCAAAACAAAAAGGAGAGAGCGAATTTCCCATCTCAATAATCTAATTAAATTGTCAATAAGCCTGGTAGAATGCCCCGTACTTCGCGGGTTTTTACAGAGATTCACGAAAAAGTATTACTTTGGTAACACTTTTTTGTGCATCCCATTTTTCCCATTTTTTTGCACGGTTAAACTATTTAACCGATGCTAAGGAGCTTTATGTAGCTTTATAATTATAATATACTTGAAGAATTGCTACAAAAATAAATTTCAGACGACTGTCCTAAAGTCAGGGACTTCCAAAAAATAAATTATTCAATCTTATGGGGTGGGCATCCTGCCATTAGTGTCAACTTAAGGGCAAACCCCTTACTAAACCGTCGTTACAGACCTTTCTCGTGACCACGCTCTGCTTGGGAATGCATTACAGTCGGCTCTGCCGACTCTTAAAGTTGGAGGCAGCAGCCCACAAGAACAGCGTTACTAGGCACAAGCTGAGTAACGAGAAGCCTAGGTTACAGCTTAAGTTGACACCAATGGCATCCTGCCCGCCCAGTTCAGTGGCAGGCAGGATGCCTGCCTCCACAAGAGGGATTTGGTTACTTTTTTATTTGGAATTCCCTAAGGAGGGGCAGCAGTATAAGTATAAATATTTCTGAGAAATCTCACCGAATGCTGGCTTTTTTGATTCAGACTCCGTGCGCACAGAATCTGAACCGTCAAAGATAACCTATTTGAGAACTTCAATCTCATCCAACTGACTAATCAGCACATCCGCACCTTCTAGATGCTGCGATTTCCCCAGCCAACTAATGCCAATACAACCTGCGGCTTTGGCATTACATGCCATCTGCATATCACCCACAGAATCTCCCACCATGAGTGTAGCGCTTGGTTCTACTCCCAAAGATTGACAAGCCTGCAAAAATACCACTGGGTCTGGTTTGCAAGGACCCTCATCAACTCCTATTTGCACCTGGATATAATCACTTAACTGATGATGTTTTACAAAAGCACGCACTTCATCAGTTCTCGCAGCTGAGAGAATTCCTAGCTTCAGTCCCGCTTCTGAGAAGTTCTTGAGCACTTCAAGGCTACCCACAAACATTGGTGAAGGAGTATTGCCGATATATCTTTCAGCTTCCTTGAAAGCTTGACGCGCCATCACTAATGAATCAAACCACCTTCGTCCAGTTGCAGCAACATATGCGGCTGCCGCAATTTCTGTTTCGCGGCTACTACCAACTGCTATTAACCCCGCCGGATCTAAACTATCTCCATTGATGCCAAAAGCCATTAACAGAGATTCCCCAACTCCTGAAACCTGCACGTCTACGATCTGCGCTACTCTTTGTCCTAGTTTACGCAAATACACTTTTGAATCTTCCAAAGTACCATCTTTATCAAATAAAATTGCTTGGATGTTGGAAAAGACCAAGTTTCTACATTTTATAGTTGCCAAGAGATAACACCCCCATTTTTGCAAATCTTTATCAAGTCTTGAAGTTGCTCAAGTTCGTTGTATTGTGTCGCAAATATTCCTGAAATTGGTATTGGTAAGTAGGTGGACAAAAATATTTACCGTCATTGCGAGCGGAGCGAAGCAATCCCAACCGCAAGCGAATTGCTTCATTCGCTGCGGACCCTGTGTAATTAATTCTGTCCAACTACTTATCTGGGTAGAGTTTAGGGTGGTTCGATTTCTTGCAGCGCTTTCTCCAGTAGGGCGTTTTCCTCTTCTGGAGCTCTGGCAACCAGTTTGTTACGAGAGTAGAGCAAGAAATACAGGATCGCGATCCCAAGGAAAATTGCCACTCCCCAAACTCCTGGTCTATATGCTGGGTCAGAGAAGCAAGCAAACAGAGCGAGAATCGATAGTACTGCACCGACTACCGCACCCCAAATTCCCAAAGGGCTTTGATAGGGACGAGAAAGATCGGGGTGGGTGAACTTCAGTTTGATGTAGCTGCTCATCACCATGACATAGGAAATGACTGCGCCAAACACCGTCATGTTGAGCAGCATTGCTCCAATCGTCTTTCCCGCAAATTGAATGGTTGCGGTGCAGGCGATCCCCATGAAAGCACCCACAATCATCGCGATCGCAGGAGTATGAGTCTTGCTGGTAATGGAAATCCAGCGCGGTAAGTATCCAGCCCGAGATAAAGAAAAAAGCACCCTTCCGTAAGAATAGATAGTGGTATGGAAACTCGCAATCAGACCGAACAGCGTCAGTGCGGTCAATATTGCAGTCACCTGACCACCGCCAAAAATTGCTTTGAAACCTTCTGCCAAGGGAGCAGATGATACACTGATTGCCGCTGCACCACCTCCAACACCAGTATTGAGCACTAACACAAACAAAGAGAGTGTCACAAGGGTGACCATGCTCCAAATCAACGCCTTGGGAATATCTCGGACACTATCATGAGCTTCTTCAGCAGCCATTGGCAAGTGTTCGATCGCCAAATAAAACCAGATAGCATAAGGCAAAGCCTGAAACACCCCTGCCCATCCTTTGGGCAGCCAACTGGAATGTCCCAATTCTGGGGGAATGTTGAACAGCAATTCATAGTGAAATTTACCTGAAAATACTGCACCAATGAAGAAAATGACCAGCACTGCTGTAGCAATGGCAGTGATGACTAATCCTGCCTTCAGCATGACTCCTACACCCCGAATGTTGATGTAAACAAAAATGGTGTAGAACAGTAGCCACCAAATGGGAACAGACACGTTGGGAAATAACGTATTGAGGTAGCTGCCAATAAAGAAGACGACAACGGCAGGTCCTAACACGTATTCAATCATAATAGTTACACCGCAAACAAAGCCGCCAAACTGACCAAACGCTTTGCGAGTAAATGAGTAAAACCCTCCGGCATGAGGCAGTGCTGCGGATAGTTCAGCAATGCTATAAACCAGGCAAATATACATGATTGCCATCAACAATGTGGCGATCGCCAACCCGCCAAAACCACCGACTCTTAAACCAAAATTCCAACCAGAGAAGTCACCGGAGATCACAGATCCAACCCCCAAAGCCCACAGTAACACCCAGTTTGCACGACGGCGCAATTGTCGCCGCAGGAAATATTCATTATCTACATTTTCATAACGAGCAATGCCTTTGGACTTGGGATCTTTAGACATACATACCAAAACCTTATTCGCTATTGCCTTTAAGGACTCTGTTTTCCGAATATTCAATCACTACAAATCTTGAAAATTCATGCTGATTTAGCATTCATTGACTGTGTCAAATTGAAGCTGATGGCTCTGATTTTTTGAACAAAACTTAACCGTGATGAATACTTTTAAACCAACTTGCTTATGTTGGCTAATTAGTTGAGTTCAAGTGAAGAATCAGAAGAGGAAAGAGGTGGAAAAAAGCCTGATTTGCGGATTTCTGTGACGCTATCCTTCACAGCCTGAATTATGTAATTGATATCTTCATCTGTATGGGCTGTGGATAAGTAACTACACGTTCCCACAATATGAACTCCCCTGTTGAGTAGATGATAGCGGAACAGTTCCGTACCTAGCTTGCTAGCAGCGTCTAACGTAGAGGTAGAATGACTTGAATAAGCAAAAACAAATCCCGAACCGAAATACTCCAGCTTAATTGGTACTTCATATTCTTCCAAGTAACCGTTCAATGCCTCAACGAATTTTGCTGTACGTTGATTTAGCCGTTGTTGGAGGGCTGGTCCCTCAGCCTTAAGATATTTCAGGACTGCTCGTGCTGCAACAATAGCTAACGGATGTTTACAGAAAGTGCCAGCAACAAACGTTGTTTTCGCGATCGGGTAAGAATCATCACCATAATTCCACATACCGCCGTCTACTGCATCCATGTATACAGCCTTGCCAGCAATCACTCCAATCGGCATACCGCCACCAATAATCTTTCCATAGGTTGCGATATCAGCCTCAACCCCAAAATACGCTTGTGCGCCACCAGGATGAATGCGAAAGCCGGTAGCTATTTCATCGAAGATTAACGGTATTCCTGATTCTTTTGTTAATTGTCTAAGCTGCTGAAGGAATGCTTTTGGTTGTAAGGCAGGTTTGTAATTCTGCACAGGTACAACTAAAACGGCTGCCAATTCTTGCTCTACGCCTTTTATCACTTCTAGTGATTGAGGATTCCCATAATCCAAGACCAAAACATCTTTAACGTTATTCGGCGATACTCCAATAGCACTTGGCACTGTACATGAATTGCCGTTGATCATTTGTGCTTTCACTAGCACTCCATCAAAATGACCATGATAGGAATCGGAAAAGATGACAATCTTGTTGCGACCTGTTACTGCTCGTGCCAAGCGTACTGCCGTCATTACGGCTTCCGTACCTGTATTACTAAATGTTACTCGCTCCATCCCAGTGAGTTCACAAATTAACTCAGCTACTTCACCGACAAACTCTGGTTGCAGACCAACTTGTATTCCTTTTTCAAATTGCTTTGCAATTGCTTCTTGAAGAAAAGGCGGATTATAACCAAAGAGATGGCTCCCCAGTCCCATCCTAATATCTATATATTCGTTGTCATCCACATCCCATACCCTGGAACCCAGAGAACGTTCTACAACAATGGGATAGTACATTTCCTTTAGAGGTAAACGGAAGTTTACTCCTAACGAGTTTTGAGTGTCAGCTAAAACCTGGCGATAGGCTTGGCTGAGTGATTTTGATGTTTTTGTCCGCTCTGTGTAGCGTGCAATAAACGTTTCCAATTGCTTCTCAACAATTGTATTAGACATAATTAAACACCCTGATAAATTTCACAAAAATTGAAGCGCCAAGCTTACACTAATGTCACTTCCCCTAATTCGATTATATTTTGGTGAGTAAGTAGGTCGAAAAAATAAATCATCATTGGTTCGTAGTTGCGCAGAGAGCGCGAAGACAGCGCAACTACAAGCCTTTTCAGTTATTTGACAAACTTTACATAGTTGGTATTATTCTTAGCGACCTACTTAATTGCTTCAAAATGTCTTAGAACATAGGCTGTAGCTGATATGGCTTAGTCGGTATTATTTGGTTTTAACCGAATGATATCAGGTTATCACATAACTCTATATTTATAAAGTAAAACTAGTTTGTAAACCGTATCCCAAGCGTTTCCGTCAATACGTTTTTTTATTTTTTAAAAAAGTATTATATATTATTTTGTATTTTGTATATAAAATTACTTATTTTTATTCATTTAATAGTAATTCCATTAGAGAGACAAGGTAGTGAAAAAGAACAACAAAATCTATTTATAAGAAGGTAAATGCTGCTAAAAAAACCATTCAAACTCTCCTATACAGCAGAAGTTGATCGCTTAATACAAGTCTGACTACTCTCTATTTTTTCAACTTGTGAATAGTAATTTCCAACATGAGGTTAAGATCTCCGATAATCCTCTATTGCACCAGAGCCACTGACTGCTCATTCGTTGTCTGTTATCAGTTGCTGGTATTGGACTGCTTTAGTGTAATCGCCCAAAGCATAGCAAGCCTCTCTTAAACTGGTAAGAGCTTGTTCCTCACTGCGGCGGTCTTTGATCTCCCTGGCTAACTTCAAATGTTCTTCGTAGTACGAAATGGCTTTGGTATAATCACCTAGGGCTTCACAAGCAACTCCTAAACTGCCCAAAGAATGTTCCTCACTACGCTTGTCTTTGATTTCCTTAGCTAATTGTAAACGTTGATCGTAATACATAATCTCTTTGGCATAATCTTCTAAGGCATGGCAAGCATTACCCAGATTCTTTAGCACTTGAATTTGACTGCGATGGTTGTTGAGTCCGTGTGCTATTTTTACACACTGCTCGTAATAGGCGATCGCTTTTGGATAATCTCCCAAAGCGTAACAAGCATTACCTAAATTCTTGAGTACCTGCTCCTCGCCCCAATGATCTTGGAGTTCACGCACAATTTCTAAGCTTTGCTGCTTCAGTTTAATTGCTCGGGTCAGGTCACCCAAAGCTTTATAAACCAATCCTAGATTATTCAGTGCCGCTACCTCACTCCGCCTGTCTTGCAGGTGCTGCCCTATTTTTAAACACTCTTGCAAAAATTGGATTGCTTGATTGTAGTCGCCTAAGTGACGGTAAGCATTGCCTAAATGAGAAAGCACCTGCATCTTCACTGACAAGTCCGTTGTATTTTTTGTCAAAGATAGGCACTGCTGAGAGTATGAGATTGCACTCTTATAATCACCTAAGGTGTAAGCTGTCTGTGCTAAACTTGAAAGCACTATTCCTTGTTTTTGACAGTCCCCAATAGCCTGATAGAGTACCAGGGATTCTTGTAACGACTTCATTGCAGCAGGTAATTCAGTCTTTTGCTGCTGTTGAACTCCTTGCTGCAGCAGTCTAGATGCTTCCACGAAGCGATCGTCCCGATCTTGTGAAACAACCATTTCTGCTTGTGTTTGGCTAAAGTCATGGGTTGTGCCCCGACTCCTGGCTTTTGGGTATTCTCCAGATAGTGGCAAGGGCACTGTGTTTTTCGAGCTAGGATTACTTTCGCCTTTCCACATTGATAGATCCCTGTTAATGGTGATATATTTAGTATTCCCAAAACCAGAATGGATCTTTCATTTGCGCTTATTAGACGCTATTTTCCCCACAGGTCGTATCCCGTGATTCATAATAACGGCAACCCTCACATGGTCCAGTGGGATTGACAGCACAGCGCAGGTAACCAGAACGGGCATTAAATCGACAGCTGACATCGCCAATGAGGTAACCAACTCCCTCTAAGTAGTAGCGATCGCGCTCGTCTGGTCTAGTATTTTGCCGTATTCGCTCCCTTGGGATGGTCATAGCAGCTCGCCTGAACTGTAAGCGTGTCCTAGCCTGGTTTTTACGTATTAACCACAGGGAGAACAGGGACGGTAAGAAACCAATGGCAATAACCACAAGAACCAAAAGTGTCTTTAACACTTTTTTTTACCTCTTTTGTGCGCTCATAGTCTTTAGTATGACATTCTCAGTTTTGAGCAGTAGGGGCGGGGTACCCCCTACGGGGAATTCAAAAGTCAAAAGTCAAAATTCAAAAGTAATTAAATAATTCTTAATTTTGACTTTTGACTTTTGACAGGCGTGCGAAGCGACGTTCCCCCGCCCTAGATAATGTGGTCAATTCAACTGAAAACTGCTGTGGCTGAATTTTTCAAAGGTACAGCAGTCAGCGCCTAGAGTCGGGATCGCGCTCATGTGTCGTTTCCGACTCAATTTTTAGCATAAGTTAGTCCTAAAATCAAAAAAATTACCAGTTATTTTTTACATAGTCTCTTCGCCATTTTTCGAGTTGATCGATAGATATTGATTTAGTAATGACATTATTAACATCATTTCCCCGCCAATTCAGGGTTGTATCTGTTGTAAATACACCGCATTCTAAGTACTCTAACTTGATATTCCAATATTCACTAAATCGCCTTTTTAAAGTTGTCACTTGCTCAAATACTTTATTCCTGTGCTTATTTCGTCTCTTTCTTTCTGTCGCTCCTGTCGCCTCTGTATCAATAAATTTTGTTTCAATTATAAACAGTTTATTTACAGATGTGAGGTAGAGAAAATCACACTTTCCTAAATCTGTATAATCGCCAATTGGTGACTTTTCAAATAATAGCAATTCAGAGCAGGAAGGAAATATATGTTTGATATTGAGAAATAGGTAAGCTTGCAATAAAAGTTCTTTGTCATAAGGAAAACCAATCACACCCTCAAAAAATCTTTGAATGTCTTCCCGACTTTGAGGTTGATTTTTTTTGCAATATACAACAAATTGACCAAGAGCATCTGCGGTCATCAAGTTTTTGCTCCTCCCCCCAGTTACTACATAAACCTTTATGGCATCAAAAGATACCATTTATGTGGGAAAGGATCATCCGCAGAAGTGACTAAAAAAACTATTAGGCTTCCAGTTGTGTAAGGTAATTTACTGATAAGGAGTCAGGGAAGTGGGGAAGAGACGTTCCGCCGGAACGTCTGTACGGGAGTAGGGCAATAAATTAAAAATTAAAAATTTTGCATTTTTAATTTTTAATTTTTAATTCTTTACGAACTCACTCCCCATTTTTTAAACACTAGTAAGCAGTTGTACATGAGCAGAAAAGCTGGCATTTTCAAGAGCCTGAACAGTAGTTTTAGAATCTTGCACCCAAAATTGTCTGCCAAAACGGACAAGTTGACGGGAGTTTCCGCCTCGTATAATCCCGATCACTGGCACTTTTGCTTTTTCTTTATCGCCTGAGTGTTCTTGCAAAATTGTTCTCAAGCGATGGTGTTCTTCAATGTTAGCTGCTTGTTGAAGATTCAGTTCTACCATCACCAAATGTACTGTTTCCACTGGCTCTGCATCTTCAACAATCAATTGAGTTTGCTCGTCTCGTCGGTCTACTTTACCCCAAATAATTAACCTGGAGTCAACTAGGAGCAGTAAATTAATCCGTTCATAAATTTTAGGAAATACGACTGCTTCCGATTGTGTAGTTAAATCTTCTATTTGCAAAATCGCCATTGGGTCACCCTTTTTGGTCATCACTTTCTTAACACCATTAAGCATGACAACCACACAAAGGTTCGTTTCTTCCTTTTGTTCACCAAGCTGCGTGAGGTTAATTGGAGTCAGAACTCGTGCTGAGTGACCTATAGATTTTAGCGGATGGTCTGATACATAAAAGCCTAACAGTTCTTTTTCCATTCGCAATTTTTCTTGTGGAGGAAAATCAAGCACGGGTTTAGCTTTGGGAGCAACTTCAAAGCTATTTAGGACTGTATTTTTATGAGTAGAAAATCCGCCACCTAACAAATCAAAGAGATTTCCCTGACCGCTAGCCCGATCTCTAGCACGGGATTGTGCCCAGTCATACACCAGTTCCAAGTCTTGCATTAACTGGTTGCGGTTGGCTTCTAGTTTGTCAAAGGCTCCAGAGTAAATCAGCGCTTCCAAAGCACGGCGGTTAACAGCACGCAGATCCACACGATCGCAAAAATCTGCCAAAGATTTAAACTCTCCATCACTTCTCGCTAACAAAATACAGGCGATCGCATTCTGCCCGATGTTACGGACTGCTGAAAATCCAAACAAAATTTTGTCTGCCGCTGGTGTAAAATCTACACCAGAGCGATTAATATCTGGCGGCTCTATCTGAATATCCATACTCATACAGGTGGAAATATATTTCTGCACCTTGTCTGTGTCACCACTGTTAGCAGTCAACAGCGCCGCCATGTATTCCAATGGATAATTAGCTTTCAAATACGCAGTTTGATAAGTTACATAACCATATGCCGTTGAATGAGATTTATTGAAACAATTGGAAGCTATCAAGCCATTTTTGATCGCAAAATTATGGTCTTGCTCCACCCCAATATCATATACGCTTTGCTTACTTATGAATTTACGTGTAATAATCTTAACCATATGCTCGGCTCTCTAAAATTTAGACAATTGATAAATTCATAAAATTCTAATTATGCTAGGGTGAGCATTGCCTACCCAAGTGGAATATATATTAACTTAATGGTAAGCATTCAGCCGTCAGCTATCAGCAAGAGCGCGTTCATCAATCTGATTAACGCCACCAATAAGATTTACGAATTCACGGCTGGTAAGGCTTTTGATGCTGACCGCTGACTGCTAATAGCTGAATGCTTACACTTAATGCAAGCCACACGGCAGTCGCCTAAGTCGAGTTTGTGCGGCTTAACCAAACTGCGTAGTAGAAATCCTCAACCTGTATTAAAATCATGGACTTGAGTCACAAAAGGAACAATCATGGCATCCATTCGCGAGTTGCACCTTCAGCTAGTTAAGAAAGAACGTTCTGCAGTTGAAATTACTCAAGAAGCTTTAGACCGTATTCAAGCGCTAGAGCCTAAATTACACAGTTTTTTGTGCGTGACTGCTGAAAAGGCGCTACAACAGGCACAGTCCGTGGATGCCAAAATCGCCAGTGGAGAAGAGATTGGGTTGCTAGCAGGGATTCCTATTGGCATCAAAGATAACATGTGTACCAAGGGAATTCTCACCACCTGCGCCTCCCGGATGCTGGAAAATTTTGTGCCACCTTATGAATCAACAGTGACGCAAAAATTGGCGGATGCTGGTGCGGTAATGGTGGGCAAAACTAATTTGGATGAGTTTGGCATGGGCGGTTCCACAGAGAACTCTGCCTACCAACTTACTGCTAATCCTTGGGATTTGTCACGGGTTCCGGGCGGGAGTTCCGGCGGATCGGCGGCGGCGGTGGCGGCAGGTGAATGTGTTGTTGCTCTCGGTTCCGATACTGGTGGTTCGATTCGACAACCCGCATCTTTTTGTGGTGTTGTGGGGATAAAACCAACTTATGGAATGGTTTCCCGTTACGGGCTGGTGGCTTTTGCTTCGTCTTTGGATCAAATTGGACCATTTGCAGGCACTGTAGAAGATGCTGCAATATTATTGAATGCGATCGCCGGGTACGATCCCAAAGACTCTACCAGCCTGAAAGTTGAAATTCCCGACTACACCCTCAGCTTAAAACCAGACCTCAAACCCAGACCACAGCTGAGAATTGGTGTGATTAAAGAAACCTTTGGTGAAGGCTTAGATTCTGTAGTTGAACAAGCTATTACCAAAGCGCTGGATCAACTACAAAGTTTGGGAGTGGAAATTCATGTAGTTTCCTGTCCCAGCTTTCGCTATGGCTTAGCGAGTTACTACATCATCGCCCCATCTGAAGCGTCGGCAAACTTGGCACGTTACGATGGTGTTAAGTATGGCTACCGCGCTCCAGGTGCGGACAATCTGCTGTCGATGTATACAAGTACTCGTGCCACTGGTTTTGGTGCAGAAGTTAAACGCCGGATTATGATCGGAACCTATGTCCTTTCTGCCGGTTATTACGATGCCTACTATCTGAAAGCGCAAAAAGTCCGCACTCTTATTAAGCAAGACTTTGAAAAAGCTTTTGAACAAGTTGATGTGTTAGCCTGTCCCACCGTTCCCACCACAGCATTCAAGGCGGGGGAAAAAACTACCGACCCTTTGAATATGTACTTGGTTGACTTAATGACTATTCCCGTGAACCTTGCTGGTTTACCAGGTATAAGTGTGCCGTGTGGATTTGATGACAATGGGCTACCAATTGGTTTGCAGCTAATTGGTAAAGTCCTGCGAGAAGACCAACTGTTTCAGGTAGCATATGCTTATGAGCAATCAACTACTTGGCATCTGCGGAAACCAAAAATAATGACTAATTGCTAATTGCTAATTGCTAATGGCTAATTGCTAATTGCTAATTGCTAATTGCTAATTGCTAATTG
>CAXTSI010000058.1:0-26789 GCA_964246695.1 uncultured bacterium | reverse complement strand
TTTCAAGGTTTTTAATTTTTAATTTTTAATTTTTAATTCCGCTACGCGGTACTAGGTCTTTTGGACGGGGATTTTCAGTTAATGGGATAATTTTCTGAAGAATGCGATCGCCGCTAGGTGTAAGTCATCACGTTTCCCTATACCACCAGTTGAGAAGGTACTGCTCAAGGGTTTGAGCCTCTTGGATCTCGGCTTGGACGGTTGGATCTTCGTCTAATAAATCTTCTTCGGCTTCGGCGATTTCTTCTTCTAGCAGTTGCCAAAGCTTTCTTTTCTCTTCTAGTCCTAGTGAACTAATAGCATTTAACAATGAATCAAAAGAAATTTGTAATTTTACAGTTTCTTGGGTCATAGTGTTTTTCTAAAGAGAGTTTGTATGTTGGTTGGTATGCAAGTGCGATCGCATTTGAAGGGAGAAGCGATCGCACGAGGGCAAACTCTACTCGTGAGTTGTGCCATCTGGCATAATAGCGCCAGTAAGCTTCGTACCAGTGAGGTTTGCACCACTGAGGTTCGCGTCTTTCAGGTTTGCTTTTTTTAGCAGCAGCAACATTCTCTCTACCTTGAATTCTTCATCATTCAAAGCTGTAACTCTTGGCTTTTGTTGAGGAACTACATCAATATCCTGATTTTGGTCAGTTTCAGCAGCATTGACAGCAACTGTTGCTGAGTGCGTTCGTCTTACTCTCATCTGCACTCTGTGTTTAAGTTGCCCAGGATATTGCTGTTAGTAATAGCGAAGCTGAAAGCAAGGTAGTATAAGTTACGCGATGAGAAAGTCTAAGATACAACTCATCTATAATAATTGAGTACGTAACAACACATTCTACCAATTCGGCACATTACAGAACCAGTGCCACATTGTAAGGGCGGGGGAACCCCGCCCCTACGCGGATAATGGTGCTGTAAATATTCTAGCTTCTATCAATAAGTGACGCGACTCAACTGTGTCTTTAATGTCGGACAAATTTCTGCCACAGTCATATTTGGGTCTAATGAGTTACAATTCTTTTACCAATCTTACTTATTACTTAGAAGCCAATGCCAAGCATTTGGGTGAGGAGGGTGAGAGATGACTAAATCATTACCTAGACAAGATTCAATTTGGAAATATCACAAGTGTTTCCGACTTTGCTACGAAGCCAAAACAAAACTTGAGGAAGCGCTGGTGACGATCGCTGAGTATGATGAAGTGAATCCAGTAGCTGATGAAATAATTTCCTCCTTATTGGAAGAAGCGGCTTTAGCTGCCCTAAGCGCCCGTCCAAAACAATGGAAATTGAAACCAGAAGCAATTGAACCTTTTGAGCCTGTTGAGCCTGACGGTGACGACGCTATTGATTACCTGGTTCATAACTAAGAACAGGAATTGTGTTTGAGGGACTCCCGATCCAGCTACTACGCACACACCACGACCGCGCAAACAGGGTGAAACATCGCGGTTTCCAAAATGCTTTGAGCCTAAGATAAAACAGCGGATTTGCAGGTTATCCATTGGTCAGTTGGATAATTTGGGTGAGGCGCTGTTGGATTTTGCCAGCGAAACTGTTTTAATTAGCTGGTGAGAAAATCATGCTTATAAGCAGTTCCTTTAGAAATTATGCAAGAATATGTGTTCTCTGAAGACATTTATCAAAAAAGGGTACAACAAGGAGAGGAAGCTTTGATATTGCGGCTACTGACTCGCAAATTTGGTGTCCTTGAGCCGGAAATGGAACAGCGGATTTGCACCTTATCCATGACTCAACTGGAGGAATTGGGTGAGGTGCTGTTAAATTTAAAAAGCTATACTGATTTAACTAATTACTTGGCAACCATCTCGCCAGAAATGCATTATCCGCTACATTGAATATGCGAACAATTGCGGAAATTAACGACAAAATTAGCTGTAATCGTGCTGTGGTTTTGACCATCGAGGAAATAAAAGCACGAGTTGTCGAAGTCGGTGTGACCAAAACTGCTCAGGAAGTTGATGCGATCGCCACTGGCACTTTTGAGCCGATGGAATCTAGTGGTGCAATTATTAACCTAGGGCACACTGATCCCCCAATCAAAATTCGCCGATGTTGGTTAGATGGTGTGCCAGCATACTCTGGTTTTGGGGCAGTAGATTTATACTTGGGTGCGAGTTGTACGGCAGAAGAAATGGATGGAGAAGAAGTCAGGGAACGCGGTGGCGGTCATGTTATCGAAGATTTGATAGCTGGTAAACCCGTACACGTAAAAGCGCTAGGACAAGTAACAGATTGTTACCCTAGAGCAACCTTTGAAACTACGATTACCCGTGAAACCATTAATCAGTTTTATTTATTCAATCCGCGCAATCTTTACCAAAACTTTATTGTGGGGGTGAATGGAGGCGATCGCCCATTGTCTACATACCTCGGTCCTTTACAACCGCGCTTGGGCAATGCTGTTTATTCTAACCCAGGTGCCATTTCTCCACTACTCAACGACCCCGATTTGCAACTGATTGGCATTGGTACGCGGATTTTTTTAGGGGGTGGTATTGGCTATGTGGCGTGGGAAGGAACCCAACACTTTCCCCTACAAAAGCGTTTACCCAATCGCACACCGATTGGTCCAGCTGCGACTTTAGCTTTAATTGGCGATGCCAAGCAAATGGATGCTCGTTGGGTACGTGGTTGTTACTTCAAAAATTACGGTCCTTCTTTAATGTTAGGAGTAGGCGTACCACTTCCGGTGTTAGAAGAAGAAGTAGTAGCCAGATGTGCAGTTCAAGACAAAGACTTAGTAGCGCCGATAGTGGATTTTTCCATTCCCCGACGCGTCCGTCCTACCTTTGGTTTGGTGAGTTACGCCCAACTCAAATCTGGGCGGATCACCATTGAGGGCAAAGCAGTGCGCGTTGCACCCCTTGCGAGTATGTTTCTTTCCCGGCAAGTCGCCGATACGTTGAAACAATGGATCGAGGCAGGCAAATTTACCTTAACTGAACCTGTAGCGCAAATTCCGATGGAGCGGTCTTTTCTCCCTCAAGACCGCTGGGCAGAGTTTTAAGACTTGCTAATTGCTAATTGCTAATTGCTAATTGCTAATTGCTAATTGTTCGTTGCCATTAGCCCTTCGGGTTCGCAGTCCCCTACGGCGGGAAACCCGCCGTAGGGGCTGTCTCACCATTAGCCATTAGCCATTAGCCATTAACCACTAACCACTAACAATTCCTATTCTTCTGCTGGCTTCGGTCGCTTGATAGGTTTAGGGGCGGGTACTTTAGGTACAGGTCGTGATACCGCAGATGATTCGCCTGTTTTGCGAATAGGGCGGGGAGTTTCCCCAGTTCGTTTGGGGAATGGTTTCTTGGCGCCAAAACCAGGACCAGGACGTCGTCCTCCTCCTCCTCCTCCTCTTGTCTGTGGTGGTCTGCGTTTTTTGGGCAAGTCAGCGATCGCCTCACTGCGTTCTATAACCAATGCGTCAGCGTCCCGCTTAACTTGAAAGTCCCAAAACTTTCCTACTGCTTTGGTCTGAAGCCGCCCTTTAAGTTTCAGCTTGAAATACTTGGGTTTATCATCTTGTTTGCGGGCAGCCTGCTTAATTTTGACCACTAAATTTTCAGCGTCAAAAGACTGGTAAACTACCTCCCCACGAACAGAAAAACCACCATCCGGAATTTCTGACGAGGGTATGCTCAGATCTGTTGAGCCATTATTGCTTGTCTGGTTTTCTGGTGCAGCCAAAGAAATATCAGGGTCGGCTGTTGGATGTTTAGCCAGATTTTCTGGCTCCCAAACTCCGACAATTTGGAGGTGCAATTTGTCGTTTTCTTGTCTAGTGCGCGGATAAACTACCCACAGATGTTCCTGGTTTAGATCCAGGTGATTCTTAACTAAACTCATAATCCGACCTAAAAGGACGGCGTCGAGTAGTGTTTCATCTGCAGTCAACAGTGTACCTTGAGTAAATTGTTCGCTACTGGCAAGATAGCGACCTCGAACCAAGCCAATGGCTCGATATTGCATTGGTTCACTAGGAGGCGGAATCGGTTGCTCCCGATTTGCCAAGTTCCCATCATCAGCAGTCTCGCTTGGGGGCTGGGACGAATTCTCTGGTTTAGAGGCATCGGAGGCTGGCTGTACATTAGCAGGGGCAACTTTGTTAGTTTGAGCCTCTTTTGAGGCATTCGGATTAGACGATTCAGGCAACGGCATCAGGTCGGAATTCATAAAAACTCCTAGCGGCGGAGACACATCCCATTGTGGGATTTAACGAAGACAAATGGAAAGAGCGTTTGTGCGGCACTTGTAAGTATATTTCCTTTCAAGACAGCCACTCCACAGCGCCCTGTGTGATACTAAAGGTGCGACGGCAGTTGCTTCAAGTAGGGGAACCCACCCACAGCGCCGCCTCAAATTTCGCAACACATATTAAATGTGTAATGTAACGCTTTTCCAATAATTTCGGAAGCATACCATGGCAATAATTTGGGCGGTTCCTCCTAAAGTCATCAGTTAAATGAGCAGCACGGCAATTACTATTTGTTATAAAATTCACAAGCAATAGACAGGATTCCGCAAAGTTTTTCAAATATTTAACTTTCTTTATTTCTGTAATAGATTTTGCCATTAGAGCTAAGGAAGGTTTTGTGTCTCAACCTCGCAATCGCTGGATAGTTAAAGTCGTGTTGGTGCTGGCAGTTCTTGCTTTTTTGGGAGTTTCGATTGTTCCCATCATTGGCGCATTGAACAAGCCAGCCCCAGAGCAAAAATCAAAATTAGAAGACGGAGTAGCGGGTAAATCAAAACTCGAAGACCAAATACGGGGTTTAGAACTGGTTTTGCAGCGCGAACCAGACAACCAAGCCGCCCTTAAAAGCCTATTAGAGGCACGGTTACTACTGTTTAGGCAAGGAAAGGGTGACATTAAGGCGGTCATTGAACCTCTAGAAAAGCTTGCCAAACTGAATCCAGAACATACAGAATATACAGTCTTGCTTGCCCAGGCTAAATTGGGAATTGGCGATGCCGAAGGAGCTGCTGCTGCTTATCGCTCAATTCTACAAACAAAACCAGGGGACATTAAGGCTTTGCAAGGAATGGTGGTCCTCCTGCTAAAGCAAAAACGCCCCGAAGCAGCGATTGGCTTGTTGCAAGATACCCTGACGACAGCAACAAAGGCAAATAAAATTCAGCCAGGAAGTGTAGATACGATCGCAGTGCAAGTGCTGTTAGGCAACGTTTATGCCTCCCAAAAACGCTACGATCAAGCTCTTGCCGTCAACGACCAAGCAATTAAGAATGACGCAATGGATTTTCGTCCCGTCTTGGCAAAGGCGATGCTTCTCAAGAAACAGGGCAAAATTAATGAAGCAAAACCTCTATTTGACAAAGCTGCATCTTTAGCACCACCTCAGTACAAAGACGAAATAAACAAGAGTGCATCTGCGAATCCTACACCATCACCTGGAAGTACGTCCAAGTGATGAGCGAACGGATTGCTAATTGCTAATTGCTAATTGCTAATTGCTAATTGCCATTAGCCGTTAGCCATTAGCAATTAGCCAATTCAATACTTTCGCTCTTGTGGCTCAAACATAGTAATTGCTACTGGGCGATACTGGATATCAATCCCTGCTGGTGAATAATAAGCCATTGTGTGTTTGAGGAAGTTGGCATCGTCTCGCTGTTGATAATCTTCACGGAAGTGAGCACCGCGACTTTCTTGGCGATTCATGGCTGATTCTAGAATCAGACGCCCTACTACTATCAAACTCCGCAGTTCCAAGGCTTCCACAATTTCCGTATTCCAGCAATCGCCCTTGTCATCTAAATAGACTTGTGAATATTGCTGTTGTAAGTCTTGTAATTTTTGTAAACCTTCTCGCATTAATTCCTCAGTACGGAAAACACCACAGTACTGAGTCATGCAATCCTGGAAGGCTTCACGCACTTGGTTAATACGGTACTGCCCTTGCTGTTCTAACAAGGCTTGAATTTGTTGCTGAGCTTCGTTTACGTAGCGTTGCTCGTCCACAATCGGTAACTTGCGGTTTTGCACAAATTGTGATATAGCAGCCCCTGTTCTGCGTCCATAAACTACACATTCCAACAGGGAATTACTGCCAAGGCGATTTGCGCCATGTACAGAAACACAAGCAGTTTCGCCAGCAGCAAAGAAGCCATCAACCAAACCCTCACCACTACTACGGACTTGACCATCGGTATTAACTGGAACACCACCCATACAATAGTGAATCGTCGGGCGTACTGGCATAGGATCGGTCACGGCATCAATGCCCACTAAGCGATGTGCCTCCTCCCAACAGAAAGGCACGCGACTCATAATTTTTTCTTGACCCATATGGCGAAGGTCAAGATAGACAAAGGGACCACCAGCACTGCCATCGTGGTGAATACCACGACCGGCACGAATTTCGTAAGCGATCGCCCGTGAGGTAATATCACGTGGAGCCAGTTCCATGCGGCTAGGAGCGTATCTCGCCATAAACCGCTCCCCTTCACTATTGATCAAATACGCCCCTTCTCCGCGTACCGCCTCCGAAATCAGCACTCCCACCGGATATAATCCAGTCGGATGAAATTGTACAAATTCCATATCTTCTAAGGGCAATCCAGCGAGAGCAGTCATTGCCAGACCATCACCCGTAGAAGCATAATCATTAGACGTAGTATTATACACCCTTCCATAACCACCAGTCGCGAACATCACTGCTTTCGCTCGCACTACCTCTATTTGCCCATCTAAGATGTGGTACATTACTACACCTTTTGCCTGACCTTCTTCTAGAATCAAGCGCATCACGTACCACTCTTCATAAATATTCACACCATGTCGTCGCAGGTTATTCACCAATTCGTGTAAAATTGCATGACCAGTTTTATCGGCGGCATAGCAAGTACGATTGTGGGAATGTCCGCCAAAAGCCCGTTGAGCAATACGACCATCGCTTAACCGCGAGAACAAAACGCCCATGTGTTCTAAGTCAATAACCACATCTGGGGCTTCACGAGTCAGAATTTCTACCGCATCTTGGTCGGCTAAGTAGTCGGAACCTTTCACCGTATCAAAAGCGTGTGCTTCCCAACTGTCAGTGGCATCAACATTTTTCAGGGTTGCTGCCATCCCACCTTGGGCGGCGACTGAGTGAGAACGTATTGGATGCGTCTTAGCAACCACCGCCACATTCAAGTTGGGTTCAGTCCTGGCAATTTCTAATGCAGCACGGCATCCAGCCAATCCACCCCCAATAATAATCACATCATGTTCAAGCATAATTAATCCCTAACTGCAAAAAACTTTTCATATGCTGTTCTATCTTGACTTATAAAGGGAGTGGGGTTGTTAGTGGTTAGTTGTTAGTGGTTAGTGGTTAGTTGTTAGTGGTTAGTTGTTAGTTGTTAGTGGTTAGTGGTTAGTTGTTAGTTGTTAGTGGTTAGTGGTTAGTTGTCAAAAAGTACCACTCCTCAGATCTTGCACCAGCCCTTGGCGAATAGAATTCGCGGCGGAGCGCGATCTTCTCCCAAGGGGAGAAGGCTAGGCGGGTTTTGTCCGTGTAGCCAAGCCAGCGCTGCAGGAGGGTTTCCCTCCGTAGGCGACTGGCGCGCACCTGTGCCTGGTGCAAGATGTAAGACTCCCTACTCCCTCTCAAAAAAAATTCCCCGCCAATAGACAGGGATTTGAATTGTTGCTTGTTAGTTATTGGTTGTTCTACTAACCACTAACAACTAACCACTAACAACTAACCACTAACAACTAACAACTAACCACTAACAACTAACCACTAACAACTCAACTACTTGCCTGTACAGGTTGTTGCTGAGAAACATTGCCTGGTATTGGTTCCATCTTTGTTCCTGGCTCTACAGGAGACAATTCAATGTGATTTAACAAAGTGGTCACGAAGGAAAAAAGTAAGAAAGGCAGTGATAGCAAGACGACGAGTGCAACTGCTGCTAAAGCATAAACCGGTCGTTTGGCACCCATAAGCGCCAAAGCTGACGCCAAACTTATGGTGATGGTAATCAACCAAACAATTATTTGCCCGTATATATCGCCAAAAGTAAGGGTACAGACAAACTGATACTTTTGAATGTTATTCATCATAATTCGCCTCTAGCATCTCCTTAGGTTCTACCTTAGAACCATGTTTCGTTTTTAGATAATTTCTAAATATTTTTGAAATAATTGTTATATTACTTCACAATTTAGATATTTTTTTTGGCATAATCGATTAAAGTAAATTAATTATTGCACAATCGTCTTTTGCTAGGAGAGAAATGCTTATATATCTTAACATTTATTTTAGCTAAGTAAAAAATTTTCTAGATTCAATTCAAGTTGGAGAGTACAAATCCCTATAAAAATGAACCTCGTGCCGCTAATTGCTTAAATTACAGTTCTCAGTTACACAAGGTTTATTACTCCTAGGAATACCGATCGCGCGAGTCAAGCTTTGCGATCGCTTGACTCCAGTTGTTTAATTTTTCTCTGTAAATCCAAGTCATCACTGCTAACAATTGTTTCTAAGTTGGCTATTCGTTGCTCTAACAGTTCGACTTGGGGAAGTTGCAAATATTTACTATTTAATTGTGGCTCACCAGAACGCCACACAGCAACTGTACTCACTGCTGCACCCGCAATCAGAGCCAAAGGTAGAATGAAACCACTGTTTGTAGCAGCGGAAAGTGGTATGCAAATTCCTAGCATTCCTGCTGCGATACCCCAAATTCTTGAGGTAGCAGCAACTCGTACATCTTTGTATTGTTCTAAGTCTTTTTCTAATTGTTTAGCCATACGTTTATCCTAGAGCAGTTATCTAACACCTTGGCATAAGTCTTACAACAGTGCTTCCTACAATCGGGCTAAGTACAATTGCTTGCTCAAAAATTGTTTTCCTTCATCGCAGCACCGTTATTAAGGAAGCAAGGGGAGTTCCGACTGGCGGCAAATAAAAAGTAAATTGCGTTCAACTATGGGAGATAAAAACAAAGGAAATTACGTCTGTTTATCAAGAAGATTACCATATTTGCACTCATTTTGGGTGCGGATACCACCCAATTAGTCAAATTTCAAAGCTTGGAGATTAAGGTAGATATACAATCCCTAAGCTAAGGAAAGCCGTCGTTAGATCAAGTAAGAAGACTAAACCAAAAAAACATCATGAGTATCGAAAATAAAATCTCACCAGCCTTTGAGCCTTTCCTGGCGGACATTGATGAAGATGACAAGCGGGATGCGATCGTCATTTACGAAGCACCACAATCTGAAGGTCTGCTTCCACGAGTACTTGTGCATGAAGCAGAAAAGCGGCGGTATCAGGTTAAACAACAGGTTGCTTTCCAAAAAGCTGTAGAAGAAGAAATTTTTGACAGCTACCAACAAGCAAGTCTTGACCTTGGTTATCAAGATGAACCGCTTGAGGTTTCTACTATTGGTTCTGGCATTTTACCTATGGCTACAGTTGAAGTGACTAGGAAAACCCTGGAAGCTTTAGCAGAACAACCTCACGTAGTTGCTATTTTACCAAATCAGAGAATGCATCTGATTCAACCTCGAAAAATAGAATATTCCGATCTGATCGCCCAAGAATCTCAAGATCAAGTGACGTGGGGACTCAAACATTTAGAGATTCCCAAATTATGGGAAACTACTCAGGGTGAAAATATTAATATTGCTGTCCTAGACACTGGTGTTTATGCCGATCATCCAGCACTCAAAAATCGAGTCAAAAAATTCGTAGTCATTGACCCTTTAGGTAGAAGGATTACTGCGTCTCCAGCCTTTGATTGCGCACAGCATGGGACTCATGTTTGTGGCACGATCGCCGGCGGACAAGCAGCAAAAGGCGTCTCTATCGGCGTTGCACCGTCAGCTAATTTGTTAGTTGGTGGTGTGTTGATCGGTGATACCACTTTGCGAACTTTGTTAGAAGGGATTTCTTGGGCTATTGAAAAAGGGGCAGACATTATTAATATGTCCTTAGGCTTATCTTATTACGAGCCACTGTTTGCGGAAGTGTTAGATATACTGCTTGAGCAATATGGTATTTTGCCTGTAGTGGCGATCGGTAATGAAAATCATGGTAATACCAGCTCACCCGGTAATGCCCACAATGCTTTCTCAGTGGGTGCAGTGGAAAAGGTGTCAACAAACGACATTGATGTCGCTTTTTTCAGCAGTGGCGCAAGTCTTGTATTTTTTGAAGAAGAAACCAATAAATTAGTTACAAAACCTGATGTTGTTGCCCCTGGAGTTCAGGTATACTCATGCATACCACCTACAAAAACACCAGACGGAACCTACGCGTACAACTATATGGATGGAACTTCAATGGCAACTCCCCACGTTGCTGGAGTTGCCGCTTTGTTAATGGCAGCGAAGCCTACAGCACCCGTTACGGATATCATAACGGTACTGAAGGAGACGGCAAAGCATCCCAGAGGATTGGAGCGTCGTCCGGATAATCGGTGGGGATGGGGGTTAATTCAACCTGTCGAAGCATTGAAAGCTCTTATTTGAGGGCAAGGGTATGGCATCATAATGTACCACCAATTTAACCATAATAAGATTAGTTCGGAGTTTGCAAATAGATTAAGTCATCTACAGCCGCAACAAAAAGTCCGTGTCGTTGTTATGCTTCAGCTAGGGAACGCGGTCAAAAATTGTGGTAACCGCCAATCGCCAGATGAGCGGAAAGCGGCGATGAAAGCGATGCGCAATTCAGGAAAGCAGGCTCTGGACTATATTCGGAAAATTATTCAGGACTTTGGTGGAAAACAGCTAGCTGAGAGTCCTAATGTTTTGGGAACTATTCCCATTGAAATCTCCGCTGCTGGTGTCAATGCACTTGCTGAATCAGATGTGGTTAAAGCTGTTATGGAAGACCAACAAATTAATGTAGGAGATGGAACCAACAGTAGTGAGTGATTTAATTTTTATTGTCTAACCGTATTTTTATCCTAGAGCAGTTATCTCATAGCTTGCCATAAATTCCTACTAAGGTGCTTCATACAATCGGGTTAAGTATAATTGCCTTTATATTAGATAGGACTTACGCACACTCTACGAATTCTTGGCGTTCTTGGCGTCTTCGCGGTTCGATAAATTAAGCTTTTTGGCAATTTTTGCGTAAGTCCTGTTAGACTAGGACTTACGCACTATACAAATTAAGCATCATATGTATGACGGCATCTGGTCGTTTCAGACAGACTAGCGATGCCCCAAAGAAAGCTCTGCACCTTTTGGGCATCGCTCTGAAACAGAACCCGTGCCACATTGTCAGGGCGCGGAAACCGCGCCCCTACGGTCGAATTCTGGTCTACCTCTTGCCGGACTCATATTTAACTATTTCTGTCAATGCGTAAGTCCTATATTCATTTAGGTAGACCATAAAACCGTAGGGGCGCGGTTCCCGCGCCCTTACCACGTGGTCAATTCTACTTTATAAAGCGACCGAATTCCGTTGTACACATGATGCTCAATTTGTATAGTGCGTAAGTCCTATAGACATCTCCGAAAAATAATGTAGAGACGCGAAAGTTCAGCCAGCGCGCATGAGGAGGGTTTCCCGACAGAGGCGACTGGTGAGACAGCCCTGAAGGAGGGTTTCCCGACAGAGGCAATACTGCTCGGTTAACAGTCATTGAGGTGCCAGAAACCGGGTTTCTTAAAGAAACCCGGTTTCTAATTTTTGCTTATCCGAGCAGTATTGCCTCCGTAGGGGACTGCGAACCCGAAGGGCGTCGCGTCTCTACACAGGTTGACGGTTGGCAAATTCTCTTAACTAAACCGTATTAGGGGCAGCCGACGCCTTCCCCTGCGTATGAGAATCATTATTATTATCATACAGAGTCTCTTTGATATTTTATTTTCTGGAAGTCCCTAACATCCGCTCCTCAATCGCTTCCCAGATTTTGGACGACACCTGCACTGCTGCTTGTTTGCACTGGATTATGAGCAAGTTGGCATAGAGATAATTTTCCAGTGCTTTCGCTTCTTCCTCAGATAAATTGACCATTTCTGGGCTGAGATTGAAAGCATTTAACCAGGTTTGTTGGAGTCGTTCAACAAATTTCCGACGCACTTTGAGCGATTTTTTATCATCAGGAACTTCAGCTTCGAGTGCTTCCAGTCGGGCAATCAGCACATTAAAGTTGACATTATTGAAGATTTCTAATTTTTCCAGTTCACGAGCGCTCTTGATGGCGTTGGCGTTGGCGTTGGCGATCGCAACTGCACGTTTACCCACAGGTTTAGAGTTACCTGCCGATCCAGATGTTGCCTGTTCTGCCCATCTTAATAAAGCTTGCAACTTCTGGGTATTAATGTACTTTTGCGATTCCTTTTCTATCAACAACAGCAACTCATCTGCACCACCATGCATTAACCCGGCTACTAGTAAGAACACCTCTTTCCAACGTTGATCTGTCAGGTGTTCAGAAACCAATTTTTCAACTTGGCGATGGTTATCAATATATTTTGCTGTTAGATATTCTTGTAAAGTCAAATGAGAAAATGAATAGACATTCCTTGCTCGTTCTACTAAAATTCCCTGCTGAATAGCTATAGCATCCAAAATAGACTCAGCATCTAGATTCTTGGGCGCGTTATCGTTACTTGCTATAAACTCTTTAATTTGACTAACAACTTCTTGACGATCAACGAATAACTTATCTGCTTTAAAGCCTTGATAGGCAATCTCAGAAAGCATGATTTTCTCTAATTCAATGTCAAGAACACGAGAAATATGGTCGCCTGGAAGCCGTTTCTCAGCCGCCCATCTTTCTAGCAATATATCCAGTGCTTTACTGTAAAGCGTAGCCCGTTTTTCAGGCAAGTCCTGAGATGCGTCATAGACTAAACAGAGAAAAGTTAGCAACAGAGGAGTTCTAGCTAATTCTTTAGTTGATTCTTGTGCGTTGATTAACTCCCAGCATTTTTCAGCAGTTTCAACTTTTCTATCTACCTCTGAAGAAAACCAATTTTGAATAAACGTATGTATTTGAGCATCATCAAAATCTGCGATCGCCACTTCGTAAAACTGCTGAAAATTCCGCCGATAGGCTGCAGTACGACAAGAGGCGATCAACCGATTTTCTTGGTATTCGTCAACAAAATTTTGAATTTGACTAATTGCCAAATCCATGTTATCGGTTGGCACTTCATCCAACCCATCCAGCAAAATTAATAAATTACCTTGCTGTAAGGCTTTGGTGGTAAATTCTTCAAAAAATGGCAATTGACACGATTGAAATTCTTTGCGAATTGCTGCTTCCAGACTAATTGTCTTGTCAGAAAATTGTTTTAGTTCAATAAAAACCGGAATACATTCATGCTGAAAATTACTCCTATTACCCTTGAGAGCTTCTAGTCCTATCTTCCGCAAAAATGTTGATTTACCTGCGCCTGGTGCGCCAAGTACCATCAGATACTGCTGCTGATCTGCTACTTTAATCCCGTCTTGTTTATCAGTTTCTCTAGCCTGAAGTCCGCGTTTTCCAGCTTGGCGATACAGTTCTTCTAAGGCTTCAGTTGATTCAAATCGCCAGATATCTGATGGCGGCAAACATTGCACGGCTGTGTAGATTGAATCCAAATCTACAGGTTTTTGCATGCCCAATATTTGCAACTTGTTGTGGCGCTTGTAGTAGTTAATGATATATTGCTGGGATGCCTGAGAAATTAATTGTGTTGAATTCTGATCTAGAGAGCGGTCAAGTGTATTGATATAGAGGTCAGCGAAATGTTTAACAGCTTCATCTGGTGCAATGTTAGGCAGTCCAATCAACTTATCAAATACGGCATAACGAACTCCAGACACTTCCAATGATTGCGCGATCGCATCAGCTGAACCTTGCACAACCACTAGTGGGCTGATGGTGTCACTATGGGTAACTAAAGAAAGGTTTTGCAGGGATTTTATAGTATTACCGAGAGCCTCTGCCATTTGCCTTTGGCGTTGTTCAAGCAGTGCTTGTCGATAAGCTAACGTTGTGGGGAATTGAGACGGAACAAGCTGGTTGTTACTTGCAGGGAGCTTTGCTTCCAGCACTAGAATGGCAGAAATTTCTTCATCTGGCAAACTTTGACTCAGTGCTTCCTGAAGCAAAGGATCATCAATTTTGGCGATTTGCTGCTTAGTTAATTGCATTGTCCCATCTCCACAAACACAACTTTACGTCTGGATCTGGATGATTCCTGCTCCTTGGCGCTCAATAGGCTGTCCCAAATCTCTGCACCTTGATAGTAGTTCTTCCCTGATATCTCCGATTGTGATATCTGGATATTCTTCTAGGATAGTTGCTGCCACACCAGAAACGATCGGAGTTGCCATTGAAGTACCTTCCCAGGCTTCATATCCACCACCCATCACGCATGAGTAAACTCCCTCACCGGGTGCAACTAAGGATGGCACGCTATATTGATGGCGATCGTCAATTAGGGTGCCACTGCTGCTGAAACCTGCAACCCGCTTTTTCTGATTCGTGGCTCCCACCGAAATAACGCCCCGACAATTACCCGGACTCCGGGTTCTGTCCCGTCCGTCATTGCCCACAGCACAAATTGGCAGTATCCCAACAGCGAGCATAGTTTCAACCACATCACTCATAATCTCTGAATATTCAGGAAAGCCAGCTGAAATATTAACAATCTGCACGTCCAATCGCGTACTTAACCATTTGAGGGCAGCCAGGAAGTTAGCTTCAGTGCCAACGCCTCCGGGGATCACTACGCCGTTAATCAGTTTTGCCTCTGGTGCAACTCCTACCGTTTTACCACCAATTAATCCTGCTACATGAGTTCCATGACCATCTGTGTCGCCAGAACCAGCGATCAGTTGTGGGTGAGTTTGTCCAACCTGGAAACGATAAGCCTCAACTACTTTGCTGTTTAGTTCTATGTGAGTTGAATCGATCCCAGTGTCAAAGACAGCAATAGTGACATTTTTACCTGTCCTGTTAAATCCATTTTGGCGCTGAACGTGTAGCTCAATTGCTTCTAAGTGCCAGAGATCAGCACTGGTAAGTTCATGTTTGTGAGTGTCCTGCTGCCGTTGGGGCTGGATCAATTCTATCGGCTGATTTGATAAGATATCAGCATTGGGTAATTCTCGACCCATTTGTGCCGCTGTTTCTTCAGACATCTCTACAAGAGTTGTGCCAGTAATCTCTGGAGAATCTGGATTGGGTAAAAGATTAATTTTGTGAGCTTCTGGAGTATCTTGAACCCATTCACGTATCTCTTGATAAGTTGAATTTTCCTCCCACAGGGCGGCTACCTCTTTGACTTGTTCCTGACGGCTAGTGGCAGAGAGTTTTCTTGTAGCTAAGTTAGGAAAGCGCCCCAGCACTGTTGTTTTGGGTCGAACAATATAAATACTCATCAAATTCTCCTCACCAACCAATTTATGGTAAAATCCTAGAGCAGCTGACTCTATAGATTAGACATGGAGTGGAAATTAACTATGCATCACCTTCCATCCTTGTAGAACGCCGCGTGTTCATACATTCTTTTTCGCAGATCTCTATTGTAGTTATTTTACGTTCACCTTTGGTAGCAACCACAAGTAACCCAAAAAATAAGACTAAAGCTAGGCTAGTCGAAGGTTCAGGTGCTGTAACTCTAGCTTCAGTGCTTCTGAAAGCGACTAAAGTTAAATTTGCTTTGCGATCGAAAGAGCGTTGTAAAGAACCATTCACAACGTCTGTAGCAAATTCTTCATTTCCGCCAAAACTAAACTGAGGGTCTTCACTAGTTAAGGTAACATTTTGGCTTTTTTGATTTTTAATAAAATTATCGTTACCTAGAGTATTTAAATTTCCAGTGAGGGAAAAGAAGTCTAAGGGATTTTTTTGAATACTGTTAGTTGTGTTGGATAACAATCCGGAAACGAAGTCTTCCAGACTTTGTTCCGGTATGTCGGTGGTGTCGAATAACTCAAAAGAAATATTGCCGGATGCCTTGGCATTCTCTACTGGTGGAGTATCTATTGCTGTCTGTAAGTCTAAAGCAGATGAGAAGTCAAAAGAAAAAAGTTTTCCAGGATCTACATCGAAGTTACCGACAATTTTAGCCTGAGTTTTTGCTGTTCCTAAGTAATCTTTGCGATCGCCAGATGCTTGACTTAAAGCAG
The DNA here is from genome assembly GCA_964246695.1 of uncultured bacterium. Taxonomy (GTDB): domain Bacteria; phylum Cyanobacteriota; class Cyanobacteriia; order Cyanobacteriales; family Nostocaceae; genus Stigonema. The sequence continues at coordinate 10,675 of CAXTSI010000058.1, read as the reverse complement.
AAGTAGATGCAGATGGTGGCTCATCTGTAGAATTTGTTACTGCATTAATATTTTGAGAAGTCACACTGCCACCGTTAGCAAAAGAGAAGGTTTCAGCCTGATTTTGTGTTCCGACGATCGAAAAAGCTTCACTGAAGTTTGTAAAATTTAATTCTCCTTGAGAAGAAGCAAAAGTAGCAGCCTGACTAGGCGAAGGTAAAAACGTAGAACTAGCTATTAATGGCGTAACTAGTAACAAAAACTGCGATCGCAATACTTGATAGTGCTTCATACAATCCTTTTTTGATAAGTATTTAAACGAACTTAATATCAGCCTGCGATGTCTGGCTTTATTCGTATAGCCCCAGAATTATATTCTGCCGACATTAAAAACCCCACTCCCTTACAGACGTTCCGCCCCGTACAGACGTTCCGCCACCGCAACATCTCTTCCCCACACTCGTACAGACGTTCCGCCGTCACGTCCCTATGCTGATATCTTGCACCATTCTCAACAAGACCTAAAAAACCGGGTTTCTCAACCAAAGATTAAGGGTTTGACCATTAGTCATTCTCAAGAAACCCGGTTTTTCACCCAGGTGCAAGATGTGAGTATGGTAACTTCGCAAACACCCCCTCAACCAACTCATCAGCCTTAGTATCCAAACGCTGCCAATCCACATCACCTGCTTCATCAATTAAACTAGTATCAATAACAACTGCTTCATCTCCCGGCATGTAGTCAACAAAACACACTTGATAACACAGATCCCACATATCGATGCTGAGTGTTTGCTCTTGACGCTGTAAACGCAAATGGTATCCTGGATGGGGTACTGGTAGAAGGGAAAGAGTCTTTCTGATTTCCACAGATTGTTCGGGTGTTGCTGCTTCCAGTTCTTGCAAAAGCTGAGTCACGATCGCTTTAGTTTCTTCAGTTGTGCCAGCAGGCCAAATCAGCACATCTTGATAAGTTCCTGTCCAAGGAGAGACGTCAAGCTGCTTGCGAATATTATCGATAACACGGATGAAAATAGGTTGCATCAGGAGTTCAGCCTGCTGCCATGCAACTGAGTCGGTTATTTTGGGCGGCATTGTTACTAAAAAGGGATCTTGAAATAAAAATTAACAGTGCGTATTTTTTAAAAACTGGGTTTTACATCCAAATCTTTTCTTAAGATAGCGGATTTGATCGCCAAAGATTTGGAGATACTTATTACAACCCTAAAAAGTGGGTGCTAAAACTGGGGAGTGAATATGATAGGCAAGCTGCTAGACCATCGTTACCAAGTCATCAGAGTCCTCGCCACCGGAGGATTTGGTCAAACCTACATTGCCCGAGATACCAAAAGACCGGGCAACCCAATCTGCGTTGTCAAGCACCTCAAACCCGCCAACTCCGATCCGAAAGTGTTTGACACCGCCAAGCGCTTGTTTCAAAGCGAAGCAGAAACCTTAGAACAACTGGGTAACCATGACCAAATACCCCGGCTTCTCGCTTATTTTGACGAAAATCAAGAATTCTACTTAGTACAAGAATTCGTAGAAGGGCATCCCTTAAGTGAGGAACTCCTCCTCGATCAAAGCTGGAGCGAAACCCAAGTCGTTCAACTGTTGCAAGAAGTTCTAAGTATCTTGATATTTGTGCATCGCCAAGGCGTGATTCACCGCGATATCAAACCAGATAATATTATACGTCGTACTTATGACAATAAATTAGTTTTAGTAGACTTTGGGGCTGTCAAACAATTGCGAGCGTCAACCTTACAAGCTTCGCGAACACTCATGTTCACCGCAGCCGGATACCCTGCCGCTACGGTAGCAATTGGTACTCCCGGCTATATGCCCACGGAACAAGGACAAGGCAAACCTCGTCCCAACAGTGATGTCTATGCCCTTGGCATCATTGCCATTCAAGCGCTGACGGGAGTATCGCCAATGGATTTGCTAGAAGACCCCCAAACTGGTGAAATCCTCTGGCAGCATTTAGTACCTGTGAGTGACAACTTGGCATTCGTGTTGACCAAGATGGTACATTATCATTTCAAAGACCGTTATCAAAGCGCATCGGAAGCACTGCAAGCGTTGCAGTGCTTTGCCCCACTCTGCGCATCTGAGGAATACGAACATAATCTTAGCTACCAACCAATCCCATCCCAATCTCCACAATTTCGGCACAAAACCATTGCCTTTGCTCCAGCACATCCTGCGCCTCCAGCAGTACAAGCAATTGCCAAACCGAAGCGCAAAAGTTCTAGTGGACCTGACATGTTGCAGCTATTAATTCTCATAGGTTTGGCTGCTAGTGCTGCTGCTATTACCCGAGTTGTTGTCCAGAATGTACAAAATTTTGCTGGCAATATCGCGGGTTCTGACTCTACCTCAGCACAAAACTGCTTAGCTGTGGTCCAAGGTAATTCTAATATTCGTTCTGAGCCGAGTTCCATTAGCTCTAAAACTATTGTAAAAACTATTAACAAAGACACTAAGTTAGAGGTGACAGGCAAGCGAACTTCACACGGTTGGGTGCAGGTTAAACTTGACCCTAACCACAGGGGTTGGGCGCATTCCGATGCCATAAAAAATAATGAAGAGTGGGTTTCTTGCCTGCGAGACAAGGAGATCGCGATCAAAACAGTAGATGATAATGACTTGATTGCCGATCGCCCGATTCCTAAGCCAAAAGCAAAATCCGGTGTCAATGTATCAACTAAATCACAAGAGTTATCAGAACCAACACCAACAGAGAAATCACAACCAAAAAATCATGGTGACAGTGGTGACAAGGTTTTAGCACAAGCTAGAAAAAAATATGAATCAGGAGATTTACAGGGAGCGATCGCCCTGCTAAAGTCAATCACGTCCAATGCGAGTGCCGTCAAAGATACAGCAGAGATCGGTGTCCATTGGCAGCAAGATTGGGCTAAAGCGGAATCTCTATTCAATGACGTTAATACAGCGCTTGCCCAAGGGCAATGGGATAAGGTTTTAGCTTATAAAGACCATAATGAAAAGTTACCCAATATTCAATACTGGCGCGATAAATTAGAACCATTGTTTCAGCAAGCCACTGAAAATATCACAAAACAGCAGCCAACTCAAATAGGCAACCCTAATAATCAAGACCATCCCAAACAAAAAATCCTCAAGAGTGATAAACCTTAGTTAATAGTTGATAGTTGATAGTTGATAGTTGATATTTTGTAGTTGATATTTGATAGTTGATATTTGATATTTGATTGTATTTACTAATAACAACTAACAACTAACAACTAACAACTAACAACCAACAACTAACAACTAACAACTAACAATTATGCTATTTTTTCTTTTGTGGGGGAGACACATTTATTGGTGTGGGAGACATATTTATTGGTCGGGAAGCAATCTGCCGCTGGAGGGCGGCGTTATAAAAGTACACCCGGTCGCAATATTGGGTAAGGCTTGTGCAAACTGCTTCTATGGCAACATTACTTACATTACTAAGATCGAGTGACAAAGAAGTTTGCTGTGTAGGAGCAACAGTGCGAGTTTCAGCCTGCCTACCATCTAAGTAAACCCTAACCTGCACACCTGGACTGTTGGTGTCATTGTCACGCATTCCAAAACCCAGATTTAGGGCTTGAAACACAGGTTGAGGACTGTTACTTGGCTTAATGTTACAAGTAATGGAGGCAGAGCGGTAGCCCGGTCCTAGATAAAACTTACTTGAATAAACGGCTTTGCCTATAGAAACATCAAGGTCTTGCTCACGGACATTACCAACTCCACTGTCAACACATTTAGCTTTTAATAGGGAGATAGGAGGCAGAGGACGCTGTGCCAGAGCGATTTTTCCACATTCAGTAGCGAAGCTAGATCCGATCGCAGCACTAGCGAGAACTGAACAGATTAACTTAGTTTTGTGCATTAGCATTTAAAAAGTGCTTGTAGATACAGGTGCAAGTCGAAACAATACATTCTAATCACAATTCCATTTTTTTTTATGCCGAGCAAAAAGAAATCTACAGATTTTGAATTTTAACCGCAACTTGTAGCAGATAATTATCTGTTATATCCGCATAAACATGCGTTTATCAGTTGCAATGATCAAACAACAATATTTTATTTGCTATTTACAGCAATTTTTTACAATTTTCTCGGAACCGGACCCCGTGTAACATCAAGCCCAGACACTGGCGGAAACTTAATAGTCTTACCTGTGCGTGCCGCTTCGTAGATTGCTGCCATGAGCTTATGATCTTGTAAGCCTTCTTCTCCAGGTGTGTGTGGCGGTTTGTTATGGATTACACAATCCGCCATGTGATCCATCTCTAGGGCAAACTGACTTTTCTCGCTCATGCGGATGTCTGATACGCTTTCAGCCATGCTGTTGCTAGAAGATTTGCGCGAAACAGTCATACGTAAACCGTTGTAAGCAAGTGCTGGGTCTAGTTGCGCCCAAGCATCAGAGCCAAAAATACGGAAGCGGCGAGCATTGTGGTAGCCTTAGCTGGTTGAACACAGCCCTAACACACCACTGGGATAACGCATTTGGAAGGTGACGCTTTCCTCTACCTCTTTAAAGCGAGGGTCACCTGGTGTGGTAAACATCTGCGCACTAATTTCAATCGGTTCCTCACCAGTTAAGTAGCGGGTAGCATTCAAACAGCCCTAAATGATTCATGAGATTCTCTCTCTTTCTTTTCTTGGCGATCTTAGCGTCTTGGCGGTTCGTTAAAAAAATGAATGAAAAAATGCGCGTTGTGGTTGTTGTCACTTCAAAAAAAAGAATTGTACCCAACTCCTAGCAGCGCTCTTGTACAAGACGTCCTTGTTCTGTAAGCTTACGGATGAGCGACGCTCCATTTAATTTTTAATTTTTAATTTTTAATTTGAGCGAAGCGATTGACTCAGTTGCTGGTAGGGACAAGGACAATCTTGTCCTTGGTGTGGTGGTTGAGTACCTGTTCATAAGCACTTGCTGCTTGGGCAAGAGGCTGCTTCTCTATCTCAGAAGAGTCGGGAGCAAGCAGCGCCTTCGACTCAAAGCCAGGAGCGAGGTCTTCCAGAATTGCCGCACAGTTGATCGCATCAAGTTCCAGCGAGTTAACTCCTAAAAGCCTTAACTGACCGCGATAAAAGTCCATCAGGTCAATGCTAACTTGCTGCTGTTTCGGGGGAACGCTGATTTCGGTTAGGCGACCTTTTGGGGCGAGTGCGGCAAGGCACTTTGTGACTAACTCACCGCCTACTGTATCAATAATCACATCAGCCCCGCGATCGCCAGTCAGCGCTTTAGTTGCTTCAACCAAATCCTCGAATAATAAGTCTACCACATCTACATCTAACTGCTCAAGAATCGGGCGATCCTCGGCGTGTCGAATCGTGCCGATGACGCGGCAACCCTTCCATCGGGCAATGTGCATGGCTGCACTACCAACGCCGCCTGTAGCTCCAATCACCAATACAGTTTCACCCGGACGGGCAAGGGCTGCATCCATCACGCACATCCAAGCAGTTACATAAGTTACTCCTATTGATGCCGCTTGCTCCATTGACAGAATGCGCGGTTTGGGACGCACAGCGGTAGCAGGTAGCATTAGGTACTCAGTATGAGTACCGTCGCGAGTGAACCCAAGGTCACCACCCGTTCCCCAAACCTCAACCCCAACTAGGTTGTCCGGACCTGACTCCACGACACCAGCAAAGTCACGTCCAGGTGTGCGCGGCAGGGTTGTGTGCTTCATAAGACCCTGCACGTTCTTAACATCGCTAGGGTTGATAGAAGCAGCTTGAACTCGAACCAAAACCTCATCCGGTCCTGGTTTTGGCGTCGGAAGTTCTTGCAGATGAAGTACGTCCGGTGTTCCGAAGCGCTCAAAACGGATGGCATGCATAGTGACACTCCTTACTAGAAAACTTCTTTCCCAAACTTAAAACTTACCGCTGCCGACTTTGATACCCTTTACCTGTAATTTTCCAGTTTACTGATTTTTTAACCACAAAAGATTGGAAAGTTAAGCCAGAACTTAAGGTTTTTTGATGTTAAATTGCTGGCGTGCTGTGAAGGTGGAGAATTACTGAGAGGATGAACGGGTAGGCGATCGCAATTGCATTCAGGCGGGTTGCACTCCCAATTCACTTTGGTGCAGCTCCTCCACTTTTCGCTTTGTGGCGGGTTGGCTGCCGACGCCGCTGCGTGACGCAACCCTCAGCCAACCCGCTCTCTCCGGAATGCTGCTCCCTGTTACTGTGTAAAATTTGCCATAACGCTTCGTTTCCAGTAGACAATTGACAATACTACTGGTAACCCGTATATTATGAATGATGCAGATAACTTTGAATGGGATGATCAAAAAGCTCTCGCAAACTACACCAAGCACAATGTGAGTTTTGACGAAGCTTCTGAGGTATTCCGTGACACGTTCGGTATTGAGAAACTAGACGACAGAAAAGCTTACGGTGAGGAAAGGTTTATCCGTATTGGCATGGTAGGTAGCAAACTTCTAATGGTCGTTTATACGGAACGAGGTGAGAAGACCAGAATTATATCAGCACGCGAGGTAACAAAGAATGAACGAAAAGACTATTACCGCGAGAATGCACAAGGATGGGACGGTGGTTGAGGTGTTGGCTGACGGTAGCGAACGACCGTTTCCCAAACAGCCTATGCGTCCTATGACAGAAGAAGAAATTCATGCGGCAGCTGAAAGCGACCCTGACGCGCAGCCGCTTACCGATGCTGACTTAGCCAGTATGCGGCGGGTATCCCGTGTAAAAATTATCCGCCGTGCGTTGCGATTGACGCAGGAGGAATTTGCAACACGTTACCATATTCCGCTTGGCACTTTGCGGGACTGGGAGCAAGGACGCAGCGAACCAGACCAGACAGCAAAGGCTTACCTCAAGGCTATTGCCGTCAACCCTGAGGCTATCTATCAGGCGTTGCAGTTCAGTCCTCATTGAGAGCCTTCATCTGTTCTATCTGCCGTATTCTCACAAACGGTCGTTTTTGAGCATGTCTGCATGATATTTACAACTTTGAGCCCCCTATTCCACGAAATGGCTCTTGTGTGGAGTATTCAACTCAACTACCACGTTTGTTTGTTCCTTAAAAAATTTGCATAATTATGCAAAAAATCTGCATAATTTTTTCTGACTATTATTGTTTTTGGATGACCTACACCTAACTGTTGCTCATGAAGTTCCAAAGCTTTTTGTAACAGTGGTTCACCTTAGCTGTACCTTCCTTGGGAAGGGAAATCTGAAAGTTCGTGTGCAATTAAACCAAGCTTATGCCATGCTTCGACTACCATGTCTAATGCACCGAGCGTAGATGCAGTTGAGAGTACAGCATTGTAATATTCAATAGCTTGTTCGTACTCATTTTGGTTTAAAGCTAGACTACCGAGTTGCAAAAGAATTTCCATTTTTTGTTCTGGAGATGCATACTGGTCTGCAATTTCTAGAGCAGACAGAAAAGCGGCTTTTGCATCTACATATTGGCGTTTTACTATCAATACAGTACCTAACTCTATGAAAAATGAAACTTTTTCGGCATCTGCATTTGAGATAAAAGGTCCAAATATAACTTCACCTAACGCCGCAAAATTTCCGTAGCCAGCATTAACTAATGGTTTACCTTCTATATCGACTCCGGTGATAGCTATGACACCACTATTTGGCTTGAGCACACCTACCTTTGCTGGACAATATGTTTTTCCAGCCTCGTTTCCTACAGCAACTGTTACTGAAACTCCCATTTCAGCAGCACGTTCGGCAGCTTTACATACTTTGCAATCTCCACGACATTCAAATAATCCCCATTTTTTGCGATAAATACCCACGCTCATGTTAATCATACGTGCTCCATTTTCAACCGCCCATTCAATAGCTTTGACTAGATTTTCTTCTGTCCCACGTCCCCAAGCATTTAAGGCTTTGACATTCATGATCCTGACTATAGGAGTATATCCTAGTCCCAACAATGCCATCTGTGTTCCGTGACCGTTTAGATCTTCCGAACCTTGTCCAGTAAAATCTACACTGTCCACAAGATATGGTTGGATGCCAGGATGAGCAGATAGCACACCTGTATCAATAATAGCGAGCTTAGAATCTAGATCCTCTAATTTTTTTCCGGGATGTACAATTTTAAATAAACGTTTAAATTCTTTATCACTTTCTTTTTGCTTTTCAGAAAAAAATGGACTCCAATACTTACCAGTTTTTGCATCATAAACCATGTTCATATATCGTCCTGCTTTTCCAGGAGTTCCGCTCAATATCTCCACAATTTCATTGTTTCCGGTGTTCATTACTACCTCTTTTACGATCTAGTTTTTTCAGAATTTTCTTGCCTTAGTAATCACTTTTGAATTTAAAACATAATATGGAAATTTATCTTACAACTAAAACTGAAATAACAATAAAAAAATCGCAATAACACAAACTAGGAGCGATATAGCAGGAATGTTCCTCACATTTTTCTCCATCAAAGTCGGCTCATCTCCTAAAACGATAACATCAGGAGGAAGGTTTTGAGCAGTAAAAAAGCTCAGGGCTGCACCTATGACAATAATAATAAGACCAGTCGCCTTCATCTTGACTGTCACAGAGCCTATACTAACTTCAAAAAGCGTTGAACCACCTAGCCCTAATACAGTAACAATGGCTCCAAAGATAGACAAAAGGATACCTGTCCAAATTAAGGCTGTAAACGTAATCGACACTCTACTTGAAGGTATTTTTATTGATTCAGGTGGCGAAGATGGTATAGATTCCTTTCGATGTATGATTATTTTTTTTTAGTAGTTCAGGAGTAAGATTCTCTGGAATACCTGCTATCCGAATAACTCTACAGCCAAGTTTATGTGCAAACTCAACAGATTTATTAGCTCCTAGAGCATCATAAAAGCCAACAGCGAATTCAATCGCTGCTATATCTCCAATTGCCTGATTCATGCCAATCACATAGTTAATGTGTTTTACTATCTCCTCTGCCTGAACTTTTGAGTAACAAGCATTTAGAACAACACACTCCACTTGGTCGGCAAACAACTCAAAGAGTTCAGCTAATGCTTCTGCATCAACAAACTTCTCTTGTCCTGTTTCATCTTCAAACACTAAACCTTCCTCGCCAGCACCATGTCCAGAAAAATGGATAATTTGAGGTTCATAATCCAGGATGGCTCGATGAATATCTCTGTAACGTACTGCTTCGGCAGACTCTATAGAAAACTTTTCACGCACTCTTGCTCGTCGTAACCCCTCCTTGATTTCACGCATTTCTTCACCTAGACGGAGCTTTGTCATACCTTTCGGATTAGCTGACAAAATCAAGATTCGGGTTTGAGTATTACGATCCATTAAAAACCTGAACTTTAGGCAAATGTTAATTGTAATCGACCACAGGGCGATTGGCGCGCCATTTTGAATGGTAGTTTTATTTACTCGCCTGCTGTACAGTAATATACAAACTAACTGTACAATATTTCGGATTTTTAGGTGTATTTATAAAATTACGAGTGTTCAAGGGGTAGTACAGCAGTCAACAAAAGGGCATTTAGGTGGAATACATGCCTCAATGAGGGATTGCCGAATGTCCTTGAAAAGGAAAAGTAGGTGCAGAGGATTGGTCGGGGATTCTTCCATGCCGAATTTAAGGTAAAAGGCGTGGGCTTTCTCGTCTTTGGCGTGGACGAGGAAAGCGCGTCCGCCGATAATTTCCGATCCGTTCAGCGCTCGGCGCAGCGCGTCGCGGAACATGGCTTTGCCTAAGCCTTTTCCCTGTTCGCGGCTGTCCACTGCAAACCGCGCCATCAGGATAACCGGCACGGGGTAACGCCCCTGCCCTTTGATGACACGAGCGGGGGCGTCTTCCGGCGATATGGACGCGGGCGTCAGGCTGTAATAGCCGATCGCCTGCTCGGCGCGTGTCAGGACGTAGGTTCTGGCTCCGCCGCTTGCCTGATTTTGCAGGGCGTATTTCATGAGGAAATCATTAAGCGGCGGCTTACCGCAATCGAAACCCGCGATTTCGTGACTCTTTGAAAGCAGGACAGGCGCGTTTAACGGCTCACCAGGCATTAGAACGGTTCCGGTTCGCTGAACAGTTGCTGCAACCCCGGAATGACTTTTGGCGGCGCGTCAAGACGTTCGCAGAAAGCTTTCCACTGGTCAGGCGGCAAGCGAAACTCGGTTTGCTCCACAAGAATAGCGTTCGCGGCGTCTAGCGATGCTTGCAGCACAAACTGGCTGACATTCATGCGGCGCGCTCGCGCCGCTTGCGCCAGTATCGCTTTTTCCGGCTCTGTTGCCCGAATGGAAAGCCGCGTTTCTTTTTGGGCGGCTGCTGTCTGAAACATGATTTTTCTCCTGTTGCACTTCTTGTGTTCCCAATGTACTCCCAATTCGCCAAAACTGCAATCTGTTTAAATAAAGTAGTTCCCGCAACAAAAGTTTACAACATGTCCCCTGAATGCTGGTATCTCGGCGGACACCCTTGCCTAGTCGCGCGATCGCCAGTGCGCTTATACTACTCGATCGCGATCCGCCTGCCATTGCCATCCTCAAGAATAAGCAGGGCAATTCCGAGATGCGCGTGTACTAGTACATGACGGCGGAAATAAAGCGGACATACCCGGAGGGAAGCCCTTTGGGTGACGCTCAGTAGCGCTCGTCCCTCTGCTGGTGTACCCGAAGATCGCAACGC
>CAXTSI010000057.1:19500-27039 GCA_964246695.1 uncultured bacterium | reverse complement strand
CAACTAACAACTAACAACTAACAACTAACAACTACCAACTAACCAATGACAAAAACCGCATGGGTCTTTCCCGGCCAAGGTTCTCAGTCGCTAGGAATGGGAATGGATTTACTAAACCTACCAATAGCTAAGGACAAGTTTGTCCAAGCTGAGGAAATTCTTGGCTGGTCTGTAACCGAAATTTGCCAAAACGATACCGAAAAGTTATCACGTACCCTCTACACTCAGCCGTGTCTATATGTAATAGAAAGCATTCTCGCTGATATGATGCGGGAACAAGAACAACCAGATTTAGTTGCAGGTCACAGTTTAGGAGAATACATCGCCCTTTACGTGACTGGGGTCTTTGAGTGGTCTACTGGGTTGCACATAGTGAAGCGTCGTGCTGAACTTATGGATAGCGCCGTAGATGGTATGATGGCTGCTCTGATGAATTTTGATCGGGAACAACTAGAGAACGTCATTGCCCAAACTCCGAATGTGGTGCTTGCAAATGACAATAGTCCAGCTCAAGTTGTTATTTCTGGCACTCCAGAAGCGGTCCTAGCAGTCATGTCCCAAGTAAAGGCAAAACGTGCCCTGCCCTTGAAAGTTTCTGGAGCTTTTCACTCACCCCTCATAGCTGCCGCAGCCGCTGAGTTTCAACAGGTTTTAGAAGTTGTCGAATTTCAGCCAGCTTCTGTGCCAGTATTATCTAATGTAGAACCAGTTCCATCTGTTGATGGCGATGTGTTAAAGCAGCGCCTAATCCGACAAATGACTGGTTCTGTACGGTGGCGAGAAATTTCACTTGCATTTCCAGCCAATGGTATCGAGCGAGTCGTGGAAATTGGTCCTGGTAACGTTCTGACAGGTTTAATTAAACGCACTTGCCCTGATTTAATCTTAGAAAATGTCCGCAGTGCTGCTGATTTGGCTGCTTAATATATGGTAATTGCTAATTGCTAATTGCTAATTGCTAATCTTCCATTACCCACGATCCATTTTAGGAATAAACCTGTATTTTCACTGAATCGTGCAGCAAATAATATCTATTATGATACATGCAAACGCTCAGTGGTAGGTGGTAAGAGTAGAACCATCCGGGTGATTAATCGCCCCGACATCAGTGGGACCTCTCAGGTTTTCAAGGAATGGAGTGCAACTTTCGTGTAGAGACAGAAAATTCTCTGTCTCTACAGTTTTTTGTTATGCTAATACTCGGTCTGATTTAAATTATCTTCCGTGGGCAAAAGCCGCGAACCGTTTGTAAGTCTGTTACTCTATCACGCCTTTAAGTGGTCGGTGGTTAGTCCTATGCTCCACACTTACCTTCAAGGGCGAATTTATGGCGTGGAAAATGTCCCCAAAACCGGACCATTGGTGGTAGTCAGCAATCATGCAAGTAACTTTGACCCGCCGATTGTTTCCAATTGTGTCAGCCGCCCAGTGGCGTACATGGCAAAGGAAGAACTGTTTAAAATCCCAATTTTGAAACAAGCAATTCAGCTATATGGCGCTTACCCTGTAAGTCGGGGATCTGCCGATCGCACTGCTATCCGCGCCGCGTTGAAGTGTCTTGATGAGGGATGGGCTGTGGGTGTTTTTTTGCAAGGGACTCGCACCCCGGACGGACGAATTACAGACCCCAAAAGGGGTGCAGCGCTGATTGCTGCTAAGGCAAAAGTACCTCTAGTGCCAGTTTGTTTATGGGGTACTCAGGCAATAGAGCAACCCGGTTCGCTGCGTCCAGTTCCTGTAACGGTGCGAATTGGCGAGTTGATTGATGCCCCTAGTTCCACTGATAAGGAGGAATTGGAGATGGTAACGCAACAGTGTGCTGCAGCAATTAATGCGCTCCACGATTTAGGACGATAATATCCTGATTGGATTTTAACCCCAGATGCACGCGGATACAACAATTATCTGCGGTTGTATTTTTTTATTTTAGATTGATTCAAGAGCGTAGGGTGCGTTAACGAAGTGTAATGCACCAGCTTGAAACTTACGGATAATTTTCTACTGACTTCTAATCACCAAAGCCCGGAGAATCTACTCTTCAGTAGAATGAGTCTAAGCGCATAGAATTGGGGAATTTATGTCAGATTTAAAAGCGGAATTAACAGAAAATCTGGATGAGGCTGAGTGGGAGTGGCTAATTCCCCATGTGCAGCGGGATTCAGTGATTGTGGTGGTGGCGGAATTAGATTTGTTAGATGTGGGGGTAGCGATCGCCAGCGATCGTGTATCCCAAGTCCAAACCTGGATTGATGAAGCATTGATTGCCAAACCTTCAGTTACTCAGGTAGGAGAGTGGAATGGCGATCGTACTAAGCGATTTATTACTCTGATTGTGCAGCCTTATGTACTTGTGCAAGAGAAAGCGGCGGCGTAAGCTTAAACTTGAGTAAACGTACCTGATTATTTCCAAAAATCACGGAGAACTCTTTGCCTCTTCTTCCTCTGGATCAAGAACAACCAACCCGGATAATTGAGCCGCAACTTTCAGTTCATGGTCTGAGGTGACCAAAACCAACTGATCGTCTTGAAACAGATGACCTTGCAATAGAAAAGCAGATGCTAGATGTACAGCATCTGCACCACGCAGAGCAAAACTGACTGCTAAATCCTTTGACCGATCTACAGCTTCAGCAGTTAGTTGAACCTGAGTAAAATTCTGCCAATCTGCCTCTAGTTCTTGCATTTTCTGCTTGAACTGCGAGGGATTAATCTGTCCTGCCTTATGTTTGCGGGCTAAGGTTGCTACCACCTCCACAAATCCCAAAGTTGCACAGGTAAAGGTTGGGTTTTGAGAAAACAATTTCTGTAACCAGATTGTCCCTAATTCCTGATAGTAACGTTTCACCCAAGCGCTGGCATCAAGGTAGTAGAAAATCAACGGCGATCCTCCACCAGTAACTTGGAGGCAGCAATGCCTTCACCCTGAAGAGGTTCTATAACTTGAAAGGTTCCGAATCCTTTGGAAGGGATATTAAAGGTCGGATCGTTGAGCAGACGTTTCAGGGATAATGGGATTGTCTGTTGTATATATTGGATGAACTCTATGAGTTGTCGGCATTCTTCTTCGCTCAATGTTTCAATAGTGTTGCGTAAGGATTCTTTAACTGATGTCGTCATAGAACCGTGACAGGAAAAAACTCAATTTTAGTGTAGAAGCAATTTCTTCAATGCTATCAGATGCAGTAATTTTGGTGGTGGCTCCTTTCATCATGTATAGCAATCGCAGTTGCGCTTGCATACCCGGTAGAATCCGCAGAATCTCTAGGCGAGTCTCCTTCACCCGGTACACCACCACATAGACAGTCTTACCAATCTTCGGTGTCACTAATTCCCTAGTGCCAAACACTCGCCCAGACTTACCAATGTTCGGCATGACAGCCAACTTTTTGATGATCTGTTTTAGACGGAAAGCAACCTTCTGGGCGGCTTCCGGGTTGTCATCGGCAATGTACGAGCGAATGCTTGCCAAGTCTTCAACGGCAAGCGAGAGAAAAACTAAACGCATGGAGTTGCTTTCTCACCTTCCATTCCCCAAGAGTCCAGCCAAGCTTCCACATCCTCACTGTCAATCCATTGAGATTCTGAGTTATCAGCAATTCTTACCGCATCTTCAATCATCTGGATTTGCCAGCTTTCCTGTTCCACGTAAGCGGCGATCGCCTCGATGCGGCATATCTCGAACTTGCACTTCGGGAAGGATTACCTCTGGCAACACTTGATGAAGGACTAAAACGAGCTGCACTTAACATAGGTGTCAAAATAATTCGTAATTGATAATTCGTAATTCGTAATTATTACCCCATACATTCAGACATTCGCATGAATATTGATGCAAAGGCATTTATTTTTTTCATTAATAAACAAGGTGCAAGTACCCTGAATTTATTTATTACGAATTACGAATTACGAATTACGAATTAGTAATTATTCGGTCACCGTCTATATTTTGCCTGATTCGTGCCTGTATAACCAGTTGCTACCCAAAGTATAGCTCTCACTCCATCGCGAATGGATTTTGCAATTGGTTCAGGGGAGTGTTCAGAAGGAACTGGCACTGGTTTAAAATCAATTCCCCGACTACCTAAAACAATCTCGCCCACGACTCTAGCACGACGCATATGGTAGTCTGAGGTAATCAGATACACACTCTTGACTCCGCGAGACTTCAAATCGTCAACTATAGTAGTGAAATTCTCTACTGTATTATTTGCCTCATAGTCTAAGTGCAACCGCTTAGTATCAATTCCGGCTTTGACAAACACTTGTCTCGTCACTTTTGGGGGACTACCTCCAGAAATCCAAATGGGTAATCTGGGATGTTTACGAGCAAAATCTGCTGTAAACTTCTCTCGCTCTAATTTCGTTGTTGAACCACCCAAGACTAAAACTGCTTGGGGTTGTACAAATTGGCTTTCAATATCCTTGTAACCCCACAACAGCAATAGTGGTAGGGCTAGGATCGTAAACCGAAAAGAAAGATTTTTAGATAGTAACTTATTCAAGGTTCTATCAGTATCAGCTGCTTGGACAGTAATTATTTATTTTCAAATAATAATTATGTAGATTAGCGGATTTATGAAAAATACACCCAAATACAAATTTAAGTTATTTTCCAATAACTTAAGCTTTTAGATTAAATCCGGTTTAATCACCCCCTTTTTCTCAAGTCCCACTTAACACAATAGGGTTAAGTTAAGATAATTTATCTACCTTCAACCTATGTATAGACCATGTAAAATCGCCCGTAACCCTACTTGAACGGTATTGCCACTTAACAGGGCAAATAGGGATGACATGTACACATTTCATCCCACCTCTAGGTAAAAGCAACAGGTATTTCCAAACCATGCACGATTTTATTCGCTATTCAAGCAGATAGAAAGCTTTTCCGGCTAAATTTAATGAATTTTTTTCACAAAACGGGACTGGCCAGGTTCGAACCGGCGACCTAGCGCTTAGGAGGCGCTCGCTCTATCCAGCTGAGCTACAGCCCCAAATGGATATCAGTTACTATAATACCATTTTTAGCGGGATTGCCAAGAATTTTCCCAAGGTCCGCCACCTGTTTCTAATCCACAAAGAGAACTGTGTGCTTTCAGGATAATTTTTGGTTGCTGACTACTGAATTCTCGCAGTTCTAAATTTAACTGACCCTGCATAGTGTCACGACAGCAAAAGACTAAACCATTTTCCGTCGGTGCACGTAGTTCCGTACCTGATAAATCAGTAGTACCTACCAACTCAACCTCATACTTTTCGTTTCTAGCTTGCATCTCCCATCTTCCCCAAGGCTGAATATTCCAGTGTACTTGTGAGTTCCAAGGCACGAACTCATAAAATTTACCTTGATAGTGCAAGCCAATCATGGCGACAGATTCCATCCACCACAACACAGAACGCCGTCCGCCACCAGCGGTTAATGCCAGATTCGGTTCGCCCTCAAAGCTATTGCAGTTCACCCAAAACCATTTTTGA
Source organism: uncultured bacterium (assembly GCA_964246695.1). GTDB lineage: Bacteria > Cyanobacteriota > Cyanobacteriia > Cyanobacteriales > Nostocaceae > Stigonema. The sequence continues at coordinate 21,564 of CAXTSI010000057.1, read as the reverse complement.
GGAAATGCACCTCCCCAATTTTTCTCACTATAAGCTGGGGCGTTGGTGAATTCGTAGCGTTTGCCATTCCAGTCTATCCAACCATTCGCCAAACCGTGAGCCATTAAAATTTGCCATCCTGGTTCAAAAATTTGCAAAAATGATAGCCAGCCTGCGGTTGATTGCTGAATACTACCTTGATTACCCCAACCAAACAGTGGTTGAATTTCATATTGCCAACGACAATAGTGACCAGTAGCAGGATCGTGAATTGCTCCTTGATTTAGGGTAGCTGTGGCTTGATAGCCTTGTTGTACATGACGCTCAAATTCTACTGGTAGAAGGTAGAGGGGTTGGGTGAAATCTGTTTTTCCCCAATGACCCAAAGCTAGGCGATCGCGACTAGCCCAAAATTTGCTCACATCCGGAAAAGTACGCCACAAATACTCATCATTTGGACCGAGAATTTGTGCTGCACCACCGCTTTTGGGTTTACCACCGATGGGGTCTTCGATGGAGTACATAAAAGCAAAGGTCTGACCTTCTTTGGGCAAAGTTACGCGATAATACCAGCCTTCAAAGAAGCGAATACTACTACTGTTCCAGTGATAACCGCTGTGGGGTGTTTGAGTTGAGTGACTGGGATTTCTGGGAATAGTTAACATGGATTTACGATTGTGCCTATTTTCCCAGTATGCGCGATGATAGCCTTGACATAAATTATGCCTACTCTATTTTGGATCTGAAACCTGGTGCTTCACTTGCGGATGTTAAGCAAGCTTATCGTCAGCTGGTTAAGACTTGGCATCCAGATCGTTTTGCTCATCCACAGCAAAAGCAGGAAGCAGAGGAAAAAATCAAACAAATAAACGCAGCTTATAACCAGCTTAAATCTTATCAGCCCACCTTAGCAAATCCATCTTTCCAAACAAGACCTACAAAAATTTCTAGCGATCGCTCTAATGCCGAAACTTTTTACAACTGGGGGGTAGAGAATGCAAAACTAGGAAGATACGACGAAGCGATCGCCAGCTTTACTCAAGCTATTCGTCTCAATCCTTACTGTATTGAAGCCTACAAATATCGTGGGTTTATCTGCTCCCAATTGGGATATGAACATAGAACCACTTCAGACTTAAATAAAGCTGCACAGCTAGAACGCGATTTGGGAAATAAACAGACGAATTCTGCATCACCATCATCAAGACGCGAATCAAAGCCAAAATCCCTGATAGCTCGGTTTTTCCAGTGGGTAAAGCGTTTACTGAGGTTGAAAAAGCAATTCAGATGAAGTGCAACACCCAAAAAAGCGCACTTGCTTTTAGCATACTGTGAGTAATGAGGAATTTTCAGCACAGATCGGAAAACTTTCTTGAAAGAAGATGAGGATACACAAAGCAAATTCTTCAACCATTAAGCACCGCAGTCTACCTATGACACAACTCCACTGGCTAGAAGTTAGCGAATATGCCGGTCTGTCTCTGTCTACAATTGGAATCGTCACAGCAGCAGTAACTCAAAATATTGTCTACGCAGTAGCTCCCCTGACTTTAACTATCGGCTTGAACATAGCTAATCGGGAAAGGTTAAAGTATTTGAACCAGCAGGATCACGCCCGCACACTCACTAGACTAGACTTACTTATCGATCCACTTAGACAGCGCCTGGAAAACTTCGATGCCTTTACGCAAAAACAGACTACAACAACTCAGCAGCAATTTGAACAATTACGGAATAGCCAGCAGCTTTCCATTGATGTTTTTTCGCAACGTCTAACTAAACTTGATGCCTTGACACAACAGTTGAGTATAACCGTTCAACAACAGATACAAGAATTACAACGTAACCAAGAGGAGCAGAATGTTGACGCTTTTAGCCAGCACTTGACTCAACTTGATGCTCTTACAGAACAATTAAGTACAAATACTCAACAACAGATTGACCCCCTCAACCAGCGTCTCACTCAAATTGATGCTTTAACACAACAATTAAGTAAAACCACTCAACAACAAATTGAGGAATTACAGCGCAACCAGCAGGACTATAAGATCGAGGATTTCAGACAGCGTTTGACTCAACTTGATG
>CAXTSI010000057.1:0-19400 GCA_964246695.1 uncultured bacterium | reverse complement strand
AACCAGCAGGACTATAAGATCGAGGATTTCAGACAGCGTTTGACTCAACTTGATGCCCTCACGCAACAATTGAGTACAAGTACTCAAAAGCAGATTGAGCCGCTCAGCCAGCGTCTCACTCAACTTGATACTTTAACACAGCAGTTAAGTAAAACTACTCAACAACAAATCGAGGAATTACAGCGCCACCAACAGGAGTATAATATCGATGACCTCAGACAGCGTTTGACTCAACTTGATGTCCTGACGAGAAAACTAAATATAAATACTCAAAAACATATAGAGGAATTAAAGTCCGCAATAACTCAGATCCAGACTGAAGTGCAAGTATTAACCCTGTCCCTGACTCTGGCTGAGCAAGACTCACTCAATGCGTCACAGAGAATTAGAAACCGAGAAGATTTGAAGCCTCAACAACCTCAAACAACCTCACAGCAGTCTTACACCAGTTCGACGCCACTTGATTCAACGGAACGACAGTCTGACGGCACTCCCCTCAAGTCTCTTGAGACGAGTGGATCGGTTCCTGAAGTTGTACGAACTGGAGTGGGAAACCCGCAGCTAGCGCTGGCGTCTCAAGTCGGGGAACTTGCAGAAGGCGCTGACTCCAAATCCCCACAACCAGTAACGCCTCAGACGACGCAAACAAGTTCTTCTCAAAATACATCACCTCATGCGGTAAACAAAAACTCCAATCCTCAGGTTGACGAGCGGACAACCAAGGTATTTACACCAGTTATCGTTACACCTACATCACAGTCAACAAAGCATAACTTAATATTTATACGCACTCTTAAAGGACATTCAGATAAAGTCATGTCTGTCGCCTTTAGCCCTGATGGGCGGACTTTAGCTAGTGGTAGTAATGACAAAACCATAAAAATTTGGAATTTGGCTAGCAATGAAACCCGCACCTTCACAGGATACGAAGTATCTGACAATTCTGGAGGGGTTAATTCAGTTGCATTCAGCCCTAATGGCTTGCAGATCGCTAGTGGTTGTGATGATAAAACTATAAAGTTGTGGGATGTGCAGACAGGAAAGGAAATCTGCACTTTTACAGGGCATGAAAACAAGGTTTACTCTATAGCGTTTAGCCCGGATGGCAAAACTTTAGCCAGTGGTAGTAAAGACAAAACTATCAAGCTTTGGTCGCTAGAAAGATATAAAGGAATATATACTATTCCTGGTCATGCCGACGAGGTTTTATGCGTTGCGTTTAGCCCGGATGGCAAGATTTTAGCTAGTAGCGGTGCGCTTAATGATAAAACTATCAAAATTTGGTATCTATCTGAAAATAAATTCTTGACCCTCAAGGGACATTCTGGCTTGTTTGGAGGAATTAATTCTATTGCTTTCAGTCCAGACGGCAAGACTCTAGCCAGCGGTAGTACAGACAATACAATCAAGATTTGGCAAATGTCGAGTGGTAAAGAACTCCGCACTCTCACGGGGCATTCCGACCAAGTCTGTTCTGTTGCTTTCAGCCCAGATGGCAAAACTCTAGCCAGTGCTAGTAAAGACAAGATGATCAAGCTTTGGCAGGTGGATACAGGCAACGAACTCCGTACCTTTACAGGAAATGAAGAGCCGATTTATTGCGTTGCCTTTAGCCCCGATGGTAAGACGTTGGCTAGTGGCAATGGGGATAAGACTATTACGCTATTGCCTTTTGACTGACATAGCAGTTCTATTTGATTCATGGACAAGGGAGAGGAGTTCACTATGGTGTGTACGGATTTCTATAGGAGCAATCTTAATAATTGTGGACGAGAGAGAAGCGTGTTTTTTTGAAGATTAAAATATGAATTTAAAAATTTATTTATCTTGAATTTAAATTAGCTTTAAATTAACTTTATCCAACTTCATTAAATCAATAATTAGACAATTATCTTGCACCATTCTCAACAAGACCAAAAAAACCGGGTTTCTCAACCAAAAATATAGGGTTTGACCATTAGTCATTCTCAAGAAACCCGGTTTTTCACCCAGGTGCAAGATGTGAGAAAACAGATAGTAGCTCATCTAGTAGCTCATCTAGTTCTAGTAACGATAGTACGAGCAGTTCCGGTCAGTAAGTCAGTAAGTTATATCAAGTCTGATTGATGCAGAACCGAACTACCCAAAGCGGTTCGGGAGTAGTTAAGGGTAGGGGCGGGGTACCCCCTTCGGGGAAGTCAAAAGTCAAAATTCAAAATTCAAAAGTAATTAAATAATTCTTAATTTTGACTTTTGAATGAGTGATTTTTGATTTGGAGCGAAGCGACGTGCCCCGCCCTTACAATGTAGTCAATTCAATTTAAAACTGCTGTACCCGAATCGTATGGCGCTAAAAGCTGCTGATATTTATCCATAGTAGGTATTGACGGTTTCATGTTAGTTGAGAGTGATGAGTTACAGTTTTTATTCCTCACTCCTCACTCTTCACTTTGTAAAGTAATTACAGTAACTTCTGGTGTGCAAAACAGACGTCCTGGTAGATAAGTTCCTAAGCCGCGATTGACATATAGTTGATTTTTGCCCACCGTGTGAAAGCCTTGGAACCATTCCCAGTGTCGTACCACTTTTGTGTTGTCTGCTAACAATAATGGTAGCCATCGCCGCAATTTTTTGGGAAGTTTGCCAACGAGCTTTTTATATTTGTAAAGTAGCTTTCTATAGTAGACCACTACAGGACCGATTCCTGGAATCACAATTTGACCGCCGTGGGTATGACCAGATAATTGCAAATCCACTCGCCATTGTTGTAATACGTGAGCGGAATCTGGGTTGTGGGATAATACGATCCGGGGTATTGCAGCGTCTAACTGGTTCATGACAGTGGGGTTAAATTCCCGTGACCAATAATCAGCTAGCCCAACTAGTGGCAATTCTTTTCCCAGCGGATAGGCGATTTCATTCCAGAGAACGTTGATGCCGATGCTATTAAGCGCAGTTGTAACTTTTACTTTTGAGTGGCTGTAATATAAATCGTGGTTGCCAAGTATGGCATAGATACCGGCGCGACTATGTAGATTTTTGAGTCGTAGCACTAGTTGAACAATTGGTGATGGATCGTCAGTAACGTAGTCGCCGGTTAATACTATTAAATCGGGTTCAGCTTCATTACTGAGGGCGATCGCTTTTTCTAACATTTCTTCCGACAGCCGCAAGCCATCGTAATGCAGATCCGATAATTGCACCAGCTTTGTTCCGTGTAACGAAGCTGGCAAATCTGCAATCTTAACCGTCAATTTCTCTACTTTCAACGGTCCAGATAACAACAAGTGCATAACTCTGACTTCACTCCTCAGATCCGCGCTTCCAGCTTAACCAAAAATCAACGTGTTATTTGTAATAACCAAAATAACTTATTGAAAAATTTATTAAAGCTGTATTCTTGCTCGTATTTATACTTAAAAAGCTACTTTGGTTTTGAGTGATGTTAAAGAGAAGTTGAATTGCCGCAAATGACAATTTAAAGGTGACTAATGGCTTTGAATGCTATACAGGAGGCAAAAACAGTCATAGCCAACGTGGTGATACTTTTCCAATTCAGTGAGTCTTGCTTTCAGTACCGCAGCACCTCTACCGTGACTATACTGTAGTTGCGAACATGCTGACTGCTACTTGTAAAAAGGGCTGATTTATGCAGTAGTGTAGCTAGGGCTAAAACCCACTAAAACCCGGATCTGGTGGGCATTGCCCACCCTACGTGTATTTCAAAAATCAAATAGGAATTCTATATAGTTAATCGCTTTACATATTCGTAACGCTTGTAAATGAATTGTGAATGTTAGACTAAATAAGAGTTTTATGAGGTTTTATGAGATAGTTATCTACGCTAGTAAACTATTCAACTTTTGACAAAAGTACGAGTAACTGTATTGGGGAGATTAATCGTGTATCTACTTATAAGTAGGTCGGCGTCAATAAATCATCATTGGTTTGTAGTTGCGCAGTAAGCGCCTTCTCCAGTGGTCGCCGCTGCGCGAACGGCAACGCCCAAAGGGGTACGCTCCTTCGCGCGCAACTACAAGCCTTTTTTCTCTATTTTACAAAAGTTTACATAGTTGGGATTAATCTCGCCAACTTACTTAAGTGCGCACTTATATATAAAAACTACATTCTCTGAACCAAGACGAAGATCGCTCTTCTAGTCGTTTTTTCTGACAATATCTATGGAGCCTGCTTACATTCAAGACTATACCTATTTTGAACAGCACGTAGTAAAACTTCTTCATAGGGCGGGGTGGACAGTGATAGTTGCCGAGACAAACCAGCCTAATTACAATTTATTTATAAAAAAAGGAAATTCAGTTGGCGCTGTCCAGATTAAATGGCTAAGAAATAGTGTTGCCGCACCACAAATTTTAAAATTTGCTAATTTTTTAGATTCTCATGAAGGCAAAAAATTCAATTTTGGCTTGTTCGTAACTACAAAAGGTTTTAGCGAACCAGCACGATCTTTAATAAGATCTTGGGGAAAAAATCCTAAAATACGCTGCGGCATTGCCCTGGAAAAAAACTTTGTTGGGATTGATGGCATTGATTGCGAAGATAAAAGTAATCAGGACAAAACTGGATCGGAGAAAGTTTATTTTGGCATTTTTACTTGCAAAGGTGGAGTAGGTAAAACTACCATAGCAGGGCACTTAGCAGGAGCATTTGCTTTACAAGGATTGAATGTAGCGCTTGTCGATTTAGACCCAGAACAAAACTTGCAAAAGCTTGTCGGCGATGGGCTTTTTATTCCCAATCCTAAAGGCGTTGGTACAACTATCGAAGTGTTTAATGGCAATAATTGGCATGAAGATTCTGCCCGCGATAGTAAAATAGTGATTTGTGATTGCTCACCTGCACTGGAACGCAATCCTAGACAACTTATGGAGAAATTACAATATTGTATCATCCCAACGACCTTAAATCCGCTAGGAATCAACAAGCATGGCAAAGTTATTAAAGATACTGTTCAATTGATACGTCAAATCAATCAAAACGCACATCTGTTTGTAGTAGTTAATAACTTTAAAGATCCAGGAAGTCAGCGCCTACGGCTGCTGAAAAATGTTTATTTTGATACTTATCAAGAAGTTAGCCAAACAGATGATAAGTTTCACTGTATAGATCCAGAAGAAGTGTGTATTCGCGCTAGTGACCAACTTTATTATTGGGGTATACATATCTTAGAAAACCCAGAAAATCCCGCGAGTACGTTGGCATTTGACTTGATTGGCGGAAAATCTTATCCGCGTGACGATTTTATCAACTTAGCCGATTACATAGAAAGAAAGGCTGGACTTGGAGCTTTGAGGGGTAAAGAAAATTGGTGATTGGTGATTGGTAATTGGTAATTGGTAATTACCCAAAGGTGATCTAAAGTTTCCGCCGCCTCTGTCACATGTGGAATTTTGTAAATTCGTCTCTAACCAAGAATGTATTATTTACATCCGTCTTCAGCTGTGTCCTGTATTTATGCCTATAGCCAGGTTAATCTCCAGTTGTCAATTTATTAAATGTTGTAAAGTAGGTGCTAGAGATTCATCTGTGTAACACAGATAACTACTGTTTATTAAGCAATTGGAGATTTTTATGACTTTCACTACTGACGACAAAACAAAACAAACTGTACAAAAGTTTCGCAAATTTGATGTAGATACTCAGCTAGGTTTGCTGTGGTTCGGTTACCTAGAACTCAAAGACAAACTCACACCAGCAAATGCAACTTCTTCACAAACAACCGCCGAAGCAGTATTTCACCAAATTGAAGCATTGCCCAAGGAAGAACAACTGCAAGCCCAGCGTGACATTGCAGGTTGTGTAGATAAACCTATTAGCCGCACTTATGGAGCATTAGATCCCAGCGCCAAGCTGGATGTATGGCTCAGACTGGCACAAGCGATGGAAAAGGGTACTGTGATTCAAGTGCCATCTGACTATCAATTGCCAGATGAAACAAAAGAATTTGTAGATTCAATCAAAGGCTTGGATTTTGAGCAGCGCCTTGATTTTATGCGTAGTACAGCGTTTGAGATGGGTGTTAAGTAGTACATAAGAAGGTACACCCAGTTTATAGTTACTAGGCTACTGCCTGGTTAATAAAAAATTCTACATCCCCACCAACACCAGTTCTGGTGTTGGTGGGGATAATTCTTTCTTTAACTCGTGTGATTCCTTATACATAGTTCCCTATTTATGACTAAAAGGATACTGTTGGTGAATCTAATGTTATCTATGGTCGGTACTACCCACCCTACTATCAGTCTAAAAACGTAGAAAAACTTTGCCAGAGTGCTACTTGCTGTCTCAGTTCCAACATATCTAAACGATCGGTAGCAAATGCTTCCTGTAAAAGTGTGTGAGGGATAAAGTCATCATATTTTTCTCTCTCCACTTCCCAATTAGTTAATAAATCCTTGGCTGTAATTCTTTGCTTGCACAAGGAAATAATTTCTGATTCAAGGTATTGAAATTTGTCTTTCGCTAATTTAATTGTCAAAAAATAGGGATTAACACCACTAATACTTTGAATTTCCAAAGACTCCTGACAAAAACAGTTAAGCAATCTTTCCAAAGTGCGGTATGCCACAGTACCCATCCAAGGAAAAATGCAGCACTTACCTTTTTCTATTTGTAAAATATTTTGTTGATCTAATCCAGCCTCTCGCGTTAAGCGACGAACTGTCTGCAAACGTTTTAAAGCATTCTTTTGCAAGTAGCTATACTCTATATCCTCAAACAGCACCTGCCGCATTCGTTGCAAAATTCTTGTATGAATAGTGCCACTCCCACCACGCCAATAAATACTAGCTTTACCTTCTACTTGCTTAACAAAAACAATTTTTCTTTTAAAATCAACTTCTAAAACTTCCCAACTTTTGCCTGCCAAAGCAAATTGATTACCCACAGGCAAAGGCTTAACAATACTGCCAATTTCCATCATTCCTTGCTTGACAATATATTCCTGATTATCAGGAAAAACAGCATAAAACTGAAATATTCCTACCACCTTTGCCCCTGCCAACCCAAGGAGCAATGTCCGTTTTTCAGTTAGCTGCATGTGGTCAACATCAATTAAATAACGCAGGAATAGCTTGAAATCTTCTTTAGTAATAGCAGCAAAAGTTGGTAGGCTTAAAACCTGTTGAGCAAGGGCAGCAGGTGAAATTTCCCCAGATGCTGCTAAAATACTCATTGTTTGCTGATATAACAAACTCAAAGGATATTTAAGAGGCTTAATCGGTTCAATCCAACGCTCCTCCAAATAAAGTTGAATAATTGCAATACACTGCAAAAGTTGCCAAGGAATTTGTTCCGGTAGCGTTGCTTCTGGTGACAGTTCATCTTCAGCACAAACAAACCGCATATCAGCAGCTTCACCTCGTCTCCCAGTACGTCCCAATCGCTGTAAAAAGCTAGCCACAGACAGAGGCGATTCTAACTGAATCACTCTCTCTAAATGACCGAGATCCATCCCTAATTCCAAAGTCAGTGTAGCCGCAGTTACAGCTGGCTCATTAGGTTCACGCATAGCACATTCAGCAGCTTGTCGCAAGGCAGCAGATATACTACCATGATGTACATGATAAATATCTGGTTGTCCCTCATCTACAGCAATCTGACGCAAAGATGCAATAACAGATTCAGTTTGAGATTTATTATTAGCAAAAATAAGACACTTGCGAGCTTTACTTAAATTAAAAATATATTCATCGTATGAACTTACACCTGATTTATCTGCTGAATTATACAAATTTATAACATTAACCTTACCTCCTAATCTCTTCCTTTCTTTTCTCTCTGCGTTCTCTGCGTCTCTGCGGTTCGTCTCTCTAGAAATTCCATCATCATCACGAACATAAAAATGCTCCACAGCCAGTTTAACTTGCCGTTTCCCACCCTCAATTTTCGATGTAATCACCAACCTTTCAGTGCCAGAACGCAACCACTCTTCAGCCATTGAATAATCACCGAGAGTAGCCGACAAACCAATTCTCCGAGGTTGTGTTCGCGTCATCTTCGCCAACCGTGTTAATTGGCAAAGAATCTGACAACCCCGTTCCGAACCCATGAAAGCATGAATTTCATCAATAACGACAAACCGCAAATCACCAAATAAACGCAATAAGTCATGATTTTTGTTAATTAACAAACTTTCTAGAGATTCCGGTGTAATTTGCAGAATGCCTTTAGGGTTTTTGATCAGCTTATTTTTATGACTTTGATAAACATCACCGTGCCAGTGGCAAACTGGGATATCGGCTTCTTTCAGTAAATCATTAAGACGTTCAAATTGGTCATTAATTAAAGCTTTAATCGGACCAATGTATAATGCTCCTATGGTAGCGGTGGGGTTTTCATGTAATAAAGTTAAAATTGGTAGAAACGCAGCTTCTGTTTTCCCCGAAGCAGTTCCAGCAGTAATCAGCAAATGAGCATCTGTGTTAAAAATAACTTCACAAGCCTCTATTTGGACTGGTCGTAATTCAGTCCAGTTGTGATTGTATATATATTCTTGGATAAAGGGGGCGAGTCTGGAAAACATGCGATCGCTTATTACTAGATAGCGGAATTATAGCCCTGACTTTGCACTTGTATTGTGCTACCCATCAGAGCAACAACCTTTTGGCTGATGGCTAACCCTAAGCCTGTGCCTTCTGCTTGCTTTTCAAAGTTTCCAACCTGCTCAAAAGGTTGGAAAATTTTCTCTAGCTGTTGGGGGGTCATACCCGTGCCCGTGTCTTCGATTTGGAAGCGAATTTTGGCAACGGATGATGAGCGCGGATGTAACGGATGCTTTATTTGTGATTCCTACCGTTAACTCATCCGTTGCTTTTGTGCCCGTGTCTTCGATATCCCTCTAGCCAGTCTCTCCAACTCCCCCGCAGGCGTGATTTGTGAGGTTGGCGCACTACCATTATTGTCCGACTTTTTGCCACCTTGATAGGGCTAGGCTAGCATTGCCCACCCTACGTGCGATTTTCACGCTCTCCCACACGGATTGCTATATCTAAACCTTTAGCGAGGCGAAACTGGCGTACAACATCTTTAATATCGCGTAACTCGCCCTCAACTAAATAGTTAAGTTGCCGCATTTCGTCTGCGGAAATGCGTCCGACAAGTTGGGCGATGGCTTGCCTTAATTTTGGATACTTTTTCAAAGTTTCTTGACGCACTATCGGCGCTGCTTCGTATGGTGGAAAATAGTGCAAATCATCCTTTAGCACCACTAAACTCAAGCGAGAAATTTGCCCATCTGTGGAATTACCATTGATCAAGTCTACTTGCTTTTGCAGGAGCGCTCGGTAGATTAATCCCGAATCCATGATGCGAGGAGATTGAGCAAAGCGTAACCCATAAGTTTTAGCCAATCCAGAAAAACCATCTTCTCGGTCTATAAATTCGTAGTTGAAACCGCCGCGCCACTTGGATGTATATTTAGCAGCCTCGGAGAGAGTTTGGATATTGTAATGCCTTGCATCTTCACCACGTATAATCATGGCAAAAGTATCTTCAAAGCCTAACGGCTCCATCACTTCTAAATTGAACTTTTGGGCATAAGCTTGTTTTACGTTTTCGTAAACTACCTTTGGATCGTTAATGACTTTTTGTTTTAGAATAACAGTAAAAGCTGTGCCTGTATACTCAATATAAGTATCAATTTTGCCAGCAGTAATCGCTTCATGAGTGATTAAGGCGCTAGTAAAACGGAGACGAGCAACTTTTAAATGAGTTGTCGCTTCTATTTGTTGTGCTAAAAGTTCGCTTAAAATATCTTGTTCAGTAAAACCTTTAGAAGCAACTACAATATCACCACCGCCGCCACCATTTGATGTTGAGTTGCAGTTAGCAATTGAGAACACTAAAGCAAAAGTTAAAAAGCAAAAAGTCAAAAATCTCTTCATTATGCCGAGAACTCATGCCCTTCCGAAAGTTCTTGAGGAGATCGCAGAGCAAATTTTTCTGTTTCTCAACCAACCAGGGATATTTCATTCTGCGCTCACAACCCTCTAGCCTAGGAATAAATTACGCACAGCTAATAGCTGACTTGAACTTTATTTGAATGAGCGTCCGTAGAAACGGACTTAAGCTTTAAGCCTTGAACTTCACATCGTCCAAGGGGATTTCCTCACACCTGCTACAGCGATCGAAAGTTTGATTCCGGGGAGGCGATAAATGTCCAACTTGCCATATATGTTCCTACGAATATACTGGAATAATCAGCACTACTATCGAAAACAAACCAGTCAGGAATCACCTTCTGCTGTCTAACCCTTTTATCCAAGCCGATGTGTAGGGATATATTCTCGTGAACAATTTTTGCCTTGGCAATTTCCAGCATTTTTTCTACTGATTTTTGCAACCACTCTGCGCGAACAAACAGATTGTGAGATGGATGGTCACCATAGCAAAAAGGTACAATGATGACGAGATATCCTTTGTCACTTAGTATTTTATTTAGGCAGAATTGAATGATTTGTTGATCGTCTTTTTGTTCTAGGGTTTCCTTGTCAATACTGTGAAATAGTAAACCTGCCATTACGACTGTATCAAATTTTTGATTTTCCTCAGCAAGTTCAGACAAGAAATCTGATAAATCTTTGGCAACAAACTTTCTATTTGAGTAAAGTTTTAAACAGTATTCAATAGCAGACTCACTGTGATCGACTCCGAGGTAGTCACATCGATCTGGTAAATATTTGCTTAAAGCCCCGTTGCCGCAGCCTAAATCCAATAAAGAAAATGACTCTTCCTTAAAAGCGTTATCCAGAAAACTAGCTGTCGGTGTATATCGAGTGGCATTTTCAGGAGATTCAAAGTAAGAATAATAGTCATCTTGGAAACGTTCTTCTTCCGATGTTTTGCGATCGGGAGTCTGATTTTGCATCATAAAAAACTTACTTGTAATAAACTGGACAATACGCGATGAAGCTCAAATGAAACAACTACCAAAAGCAGGTTGACAAAACGTCACTTGTGGGATCACTGTGCCGAAACGGGAAAATTGTAAGCTAAGAAATTTAATAAACTCTGCGTCCAAGGCATCTGCAGTCGCCTCTGTCGGGAAACCAACGCCCAACGGGAAAGCAGTCCCCTAGGTCGGGAAACCCTCCGGAGCGGGCTGTCTCACCAGTCACCTGGGCGCGGGAAACACTCGTGTCGGCGTGCTGGCTCCTCCTTATGCGCGCTGCCTTGTCTTGGCGGTTCGTTTATCATAAACTAAATTCGGCTACATCTCCTTCATCCACACCTGCATCTTTACCGACAGCCGTAGGTTTAAAATTACTACCATGAATGAGTTTACTAAAAGAAATTTTCGGGTTTTGGTAAAGAATATTCAGCACACTAATAAAATCTCGCACAATTTCGCCTGGAGTCAGCAATGCTTCTGCACCTAAGCGATTGACAATTTCTTGCACAAAATCTTTCAAATCAGCAATTGTCAAAGCTTCGTTATAACCAAAGTTTAAAGCATGTACCTCAGCTAATATGAGCAAAAGTGTGAGGATTTCTTCTTCAGTAAGCGGGTTAAGCCGGAGTACTGGTCCCAAGTATTCCTGAACATCAGCTTGGGTGACAAAACGGCTTTCTTTTGTGCGTCGTCGCCAAGCTGCATCTGCAAAAAGCCCCCGATTTGGGTCTTCCAAAAATTTTGTTGTTCCACCGATCACAATGCCAAGATGCTCTGCCTTGCACTGCATAATGTCATTGAAAATTCCCAGCAGTCTGTTATAATTTTTTTCACGAGTAACTGTAGTAGATATTTGGTATAAATGCACAGCTTCATCAACCAAGACTAAAATTCCCTTATAGCCAATCTCAGCCACAAACTTAGCTAAGAGCTTGATATAGTCATACCAACTATCATCATCAATAATTACACGTACTCCCAAAGCTGCTTTTGCCTCAATTTTAGTGCTAAATTCTCCTCGCAACCACCGCAAGGCAGCACCCTTCAAGGCATCATCATCCAATCGATAGCCACGCCAATAAGCAATAACGACGCTGCCAAAATCAAATCCGTGAACCAAGTCTTCAATATACTGAACGACTTCCCTAATTTTCGCTTCAACTTGGTCATCAAAACCTTCGTCATTAGGACGCATGCCGGTTTCTTTGGCAACTTCTTGTTGAATTTTGTTAATCCATCCTTCTAAAATTGAAACTAAAGCACCACCATCAGGACGAGTTTTTGTGGCAAGGCGGCTCATTAATTCTCGATAGGTTGCTAGACCTTCATTGTTTGTTCCAGCCAGTCGGCGTTCAGGAGATAAATCAGCGTCAGCTACTACAAAACCTTGCTCTATAGCATGGTTACGCATCAGTTGTAGAATGAAGCTTTTGCCCGAACCGTAGTTACCTATGATGAAGCGAAACGCTGCTACTCCTTCAGCTATATCATCAAGATTTTGTAATAGGCTTTTCAGTTCTTGTTCCCGACCTACTGCTATGTGTTCTAGTCCTACTCTTGGCACTACCCCCGCACTAAGAGAATTTATTAAAGCCGTGGATATTTTTTTCGAGATTTTGAGCTTTGCCATTAAGATCACCTCACATTACCTTATTTTAGCTTGAGGGTGGGCATTGCTATCGATTTAGGATTTTAGGTTGCCGCGCAACGCTTGCAATGCTTCGCAATTTTGGAGCCATGGATTAAGAATCAACAGTTTAGAGTATTATACCCTCTTGACTGTTGACTAATCTCATAAATTAGCGCAGCGGTTTAATTTGATGAGGTTTGCCTAGCCATTAAGTCTTCAGATATGGCAATGATTTTTTTAATATTAATCAGATGTTCTTGATAAATTTTTAGAGGTTCAGAACACGGGTCAATTATCAATTCACCAATAGTATTATTAGCACGTTCATTTATAGAATCAATTAATAAATTTGGCATTGTAATATTTTCTTCGGCAATCTTTTTCAAAGCAGAACTAGGATTTTCTTGCTCTAGCACGGCTTTTAATACCTGAATTTCGTAGCCTAGTAGCTGCCCCAAAAGTTTAGTCCATTCTTCAGGCAAATTTTTCGTTTCTTCGATTAAAGAGTCAATTAAATCAGAGAAAGGAAGTAAGTTATCATTTTCTTGTGTGTTATCAGGTATCTGTGACAAATTTATGGTTTCCACTTGTTGGAATAATTCCCAAATTTGGCTTTGCAGTTCATCGCGTTCCTCTTGCAATAATACAACTTGTTCTTGTAACTGTTTTAGTTCTGTTTGCTGTTCTGTTAATTTAGTTTGTAAGGAATTCAGGCTGGCTTCTATATTTTTCCTTTCTGATGTTTTATCTAATATTAATTTATTTTGCTTGTTTTCCTGAATTTCTAGTTCTTGAATTTCACCTCGTAGTTCATATAATTTTTCTTCTAGTTGAGGCTTAAGTCTATTTAGTAAGGTAAAATTACTTTCCAGTTCTTGCCTTTGCTTTAGAAGTTCGCTAATACGAGTTTGCAACTGGATTATTTCAGCTCGAGATATATTGCAATTCAACTCAAGACGACGTTTTTCTGCTACTAAAGACGAAAAGGAATTATTGAGTTCTACTTGATTTTTTTGCAGATTGTGGATTTCAGTCTGCCGATAGCTAATTTCTGCTTCTAACTGCTTTTTTTCTCCAACGAAAGCACTTAACTCTCGATTTAGACTTTCTCTTTGGTTACGGCGTTCTGCTACTTGATTTTGTAGTTGACTTGACTCTGCATATAATCCAGCCCGATGATCTTCGAGTTGATTAATTTCTGAGACGATATGGAACTCCATTCCCTCAAGCTCTTTAATTCGTCTCTGAAGAGAATCTAAAACTAGCATTTCATGATATTTTCGTCGTTTATCGACAAATAATGCTGCTAAGTAAGTTGCAGGTACTGTAATGAAACCTGTGAGAAAGGCTTTATTAAAATCCCAGCTTAGGACGAGACTAAGACCAAAACTCACGCCAAAGGCAACTATACCTATCATAAATCTATTGCCGATCGTTCCTGATTGCATATTGCTTGTTTTTAGCATAGCCAAGTTGTCAGAATAAGGATTTTTTGAAGTCATGAAAACTCAAATTATTGCTCAAAGAGCATGATGACTACGTGTTAGCTGCATAGTTTTCTGAACCAAAAACTGTCACGTCAGCTTTCAAGAAATCAACAAATTGCCGTGCAGTTCGTCCAGAACGACCATTGTGACGAGTTGCCCATTGTAAAGCTTGATATTCCAAATCTTCTTGCTTTATATTAATTCCAGCTTGTGCTGCTAAATGCCGGACAATTTGTAAATAAGTTTTTTGATCTGCAGGTTCAAAAGTTAAGGTCAGACCAAAGCGATCGCTAAACGAAAGCTTCTCCTGCATCGTATCCCATGCATGAATTTCATCATTGTCCCTAGCATCTGGTCTATCTGCAAAAAACTCTCGAATCAGGTGGCGACGGTTAGAAGTAGCATATACCACAACATTTTGCGGTCGTGCGGTTAAATTGCCTTCTAAAACCACCTTGAGTGCTTTAAAGGCGTCGTCATCTTCTTCAAAAGAAAGGTCATCGACAAAGATGATAAATTTTTGTGGGAGTCCCCGTAACTGTTCCACAATTTTTGGTAAGTCTTTCAATTCAGATTTTGCTACTTCCACTAAGCGTAAGTGACGATCGCCATACTCATTCAATAAAGCTTTCACTAAAGAAGATTTTCCCGAACCACGACTACCGTAAAGTAATACGTGCAGTGCTAAGAGTCCCGATAATAAAAATTCTGTATTTTTCTGCAAAGTTTCTTTCTGAGACTCGTAACTCACCAGTTCACTCAACTTCACTGGATCGGAATACCGGATGCCAATAAATCCAGCTTCCCAGCGCACAGCCCGATACTCTGCAAATAAACCTGTGCCAAATTGCCGATAATAAGCTACCAAATCTTCTACAGCATCAGCCCAATTCTCTAACTGTTGTAAAGACGCGATGAATTGCATCTCTACTCCTACCCCATCTTGCTGTTGATACCATACTACTGGTGAAACAGACAAATGGGCTACGGTTTGTACCCACTCACTCAAACAAGCGCTGCTACATTCATAAAGGCTTTGCAACGCTTGTAAATCATGTTCAGCTGCTGCTACTAAAGATGAAGGCAAATTCTCAAATTCTACCTCTTGGGCTAGCCGAGTAAAGGGATTATCAGCTTTCTCGATTTGAGTAATTAGATATTCCTCCCAGTTTTGATTTCTCGCAGCCAAGGACTTGAAGTAGCTACCGTAGGCTTGGAGGCAAAGCAGCGCATCGGTATCAGTGTAACGTAGAGCTTGCAACAGGTCAAGAAATGCGATCCCTACTTCACCTTGAAGGACAGATTGGTAGAGTAAAAGGGAGGCGGCTTGGCGCTGGAGGAATTGGATCTTTGCGATCGCTTGATTATCCATTGACGGTTTCAGTTATGTAGCTAAATAGCTATGGTAAATTGTCTGCTGACACTTCTTGCAGCAAAATCAAAATCTATATAGGTTCTAACAATGACTTTAGGTATTGTTGCCACTTTCGTATACGGGATTTTAGCAATTATTGGTGGTGCTATTGGTTACCAGAAAGCAAGTAGCCAAGTTTCAATCATCAGTGGTAGTATCAGCGGTTTATTACTGGTATTCGCGGCTGTTGTCCAACTTCAAGGACACACTTGGGGTTTGATTTTAGCAGCGATCGTCACCGCTATTTTAGTAGTTTTCTTTGCATTTAGACTTGCTAAAACACGCAAGTTTATGCCTGCAGGATTAATGGCTATTTTGGGTATAGTGGCTCTGGCGATGATAGTGAATTCATTGATAGCAAGGTAGCATAAGCTTGCCATAAACGGGCATTCTGGTCATTTTCTGACATAGATCTACTCTCCCTACCTCAAATCCCGGAAAATAGTACATTTATATTACCGCAAAATTGATTTTGTCACATTACAAAGGAGTCAGAACAGACGCGATGTTCCTCGCGTCTGTACTGTCCGATCTCTATGTCGGGTTTCCCGAAACTTACGGCGACTGGCGTTCAGGAGAACCCTAGCCAAAAGGGGATTGGGGTTTGAATATCGATAACGATTTCTTTTCATGATTTTGCCTATCAAGGGCGGCTACGACTAAAGAGTCATTTACTAGTACATGACGGCGGAAATAACGCTACCATCTCAAACAGCCAAAACCCTTGTATTTCAAGCTTTTTAATTTTAGATTGCTTCGCTTTGCTCGCAACGCGAAGCGATTTTTAATTTTTAATTCCGCTACGCGGTACTAGTCGCATTTCTAGCTATTCTGGATCGCTACTTCTGAATGTAAGTATTTTTTTTAAATAAATAATTATATTTATCCGGGGATCAACCAATAAATCTTGTATTGTTGTTAGCTTAACTAAGGAATATAGCAGTCCTATCTGCAAAGTGAAATTCTTCGTAGGGTGGGCATTGCCAGGTTTGGTGGGCAATGCCCACCCTACAACATCATTTATTATTCACGCTCTCCTCCACGGATTGCTATATGTCGATTAATGTTTATTGATTAACCGAAAGTAAGCCGGATAAAATACTTAAAGATTTAATTAAATATAGCTGTAAAAGTTAAAGTAATAGTAAAGGTATTATTGCCATTTTGGCATGTTTGTCAGAAAAAGAGCGGTTATTAATAGATAGTAGCAATCGTTATTGATATTCGCACACTTGTTGCTATGTAAGGAATTATGCTGAAGTTAAGCTAATACTAAAATATTGCTTTATTTAAGAAATCTCACATTCAAGGAACTAATGTATGGTACTTTCACTGTCTTCTTATAACGTTATCCAGTATCTGCAAAATGTAGGACTAAGTAGCTCAGAAGATGGCGCATATGCAGACTCTGAATTGTATCAAAGTAGCAAGAAGAATTTCAACTTACTAGTGACTCTGTCAGAAAATCGTCAGCTGCTGGTTAAACAGGAACGTTACATTGAAAATGATGGAAATCCGCAAGAGTTTTTCAATGAGTGGCTGTTTCACCAATTGCTTCAGCGGTTTCCAGATCTGGGAAACATTTCTGCGATCGCACCATTAGTAGCGCATTTTGATCAAGAAAATTCCATTATTATCCGTAACTACCTAACGGAATATCTTGAGCTAGCAAGTTTTTATCAAAACAAGCTGTACTTCCCAGAGGCGATCGCTGTGGCTATTGGCACTACCTTAGGAATGCTGCATCGTGCCACCTTCAATCGTCAAGAGTATCGTAATTTTATGGCAACTGCTCCCGAAGGACAGTTCCGTTATCAGTTTTACAATCCGGTGCAAGGGATAGGGTCAATTGGACCTGAGATTTTTGGTATGATTCCCACCGATGCATTGAAATTCTATGTTCTCTATCAGTATTACGAAAGTTTGTCAGCAGCAATTCCTGAATTAGCAAATGAATGGCATCCTTGCTGCTTAACTCATAACGACCTGAAGTTTAACAACATTTTGGTGCATTCAAGGTGGGATCAGCTAGACAATTGCCTTGTGCGACTAATTGATTGGGAAGCTTGTGCTTGGGGAGATCCGGCATTTGATTTGGGAACTCTGGTAGCAAACTATTTAGGAATTTGGCTGCATAGCCTGATTGTAGACCCAATTATTGAGTTAGAAGAATCTCTGCAGCTAGCGGTGACACCGTTGGAAGTTCTCCAACCGTCAATGCTGGCATTAATTCGGGCATATCTGAATGCTTACCCAATGATTGTGGAGTACCATCGAGACTTTATCTTACGAGTTATCCGGTTTGCTGGTCTAGTCCTAATTCATCAAATTCAGGAAATGATTCAGTACCGCAAATACTTTGATAATGCTGGTATTTGTCAACTCCAAGTTGCTAAAACTTTGCTAACCAGACCCCAAGAGTCTGTGCTGACGATTTTTGGGATTTCCGAGTTGGAAATCATCAAGCCTTGTGCAATTTCAAACCTGCCTCAGACAGAAAAAAAGCAAAATTTGCATCGGCTGTATTACGACAAAACTCGTCTGCGGGGATGTTAATTGCTAATTGCTAATCGCTAATTGCTAATTGCTAATTGCTAATCGCTAATTGCTAATTGCTAATTGGAGAAAAGCGCATTACCCATTACCTATTAATTAAATCCTAATAATGCTAACTTCTGCGATCAATCAGCTGCTAAATTCTCTCTTCGACATTGCCAGCAATATACAAATCGAGCCGAATTTTTGCATTCGGCATCCTAATTATCAACCATTTGCACTGCCAACTCAAGTAGCAGACCAATTTCAGCAAACTCCGGCGGCTTTGCAGCATAAATATCTCATCGTGCTACTGCGAAATTTCCTCCACGGTATTTATTATAATGGCTCCTTACAAACAACTTTGGCAGTCAATGCAGATACTACTAATTATTTGCCATACCAAAATTTAGCAAACAATTCCCCCTTAGGAATTGATTGGCAATTTTACGATCTTCTGCATGCTAGTAATCACGGTACAGGTTACTTTGACCCTGGTTGGCAGGTGTTGCGGCAGGAACCTGATGGTACTATCGCAGTGACAAAAGGTGGTTTGACATTGTACGTTGAACGTGAGTGTCATCTAGAACCGACGAGAAAATCTGCTAAGGCTGGTGAGTCTGTTGCTATTTTGATGCCTAAAAATCGACTGCAAAACAGCTTTTACATTGCAGTTAGTAATGAAAAGAACGAACAGCCTGGTTACCCAGATGCTGATTTGGGTGTAGGGCGAGTCTACTTTAACTTAACTCCGTATGGTGCGATCGCCCTCATGGACAGCCTGACACTGCAACTAAACGCTGCGGCTATTCCCTTTAGTTTTCAAGTTCCATACAATCGATCTGCATATGGACGTTATGACTCAGGGATACTCTACTTTGAACGCAACGACTATCCAGCAGTGCGACAAGTCCTTCAAGATGTATATGCAAAGCATCAATCATATTTCCAGAGGGAAGTCCCCTTATTCACTAAGTTTTTGGCACCTGGGTTGAGTTTAGCCGAAGAACCAAGGCAAAAATTTGCGCTTACGGAAAGTTTTGGGATGAACCGTTGCCAAATTGTCGCTTATGCTTTGTTGTCAGCTTGGCAAAAAGACAAAAATTCGCCTGAGGAACGGATGAGTACAATCTGCCAACATTTTGCACAACTGGGCATTGATTTGCAGCGTCCCTACCTCAATCCCAGTTCTGAAGATATATACTACCCGTTAAACCGAATAAATTGTTAAACATTAACTCCTTTCCCACCCAAAGAATACTTAATTTTTTTACAAACCGCAAAGACGCAAAGGACGCGAAGTGAATTCTAAAACGTAGGGTGCGTTAACCGAGAGTACGGCACCGCTAGAAAATGGTGCTTTACTAGAATTTTATTTTTATTTTATAAAATATAGCGGTTCTCGTTTGAGTCACATACAGCCCTCACCCCGCCCACTTGGGG
>CAXTSI010000056.1:0-27077 GCA_964246695.1 uncultured bacterium | reverse complement strand
ACTCCCCACTCCCCACTCCCCACTGAGATCAGTTAGCTAACGCTAAAATGAGTCCTACAGTCAGTTAAATTTGATCAACGCCAAATGTTTACCATAGACCTAACCGTAAAAAACACTGCTTTCCCCATGTCAGTAGAACGTAAGTCAGCTGAAGATGCTGATGCTGTGTATCAATTGATTTTGGCAGCAATGCGCTCTGGTAACCCCGACATTGTGGAACTAAAGAGTGAGGGCAAGACAGAGAAAAAAGTCGCAGTTCGTGCTAGTGAAATTTCTGGAGTCCAAGTCTCTCAAAGAGACGGTACAGTCGGTGGTGGTGGTAGACCACCTGGATTTTTCGCCCTAACTGCTGAGTAAGCAGATAATGGTGTACAAATGACGGAACTGGGCATTGAGGTAAAGGATTTAAATTTCAGTTGGCCGTCGGGAGAGAAGGTCATCAAATCTTGCTCTCTAGAAGTACCCAAAGGTGAATTTTGGATGCTTTTGGGTACAAACGGCAGTGGCAAATCAACTTTACTCAGACTACTGGTGGGGCTATTAACTCCTGAGAGGGGCGAAATTCGAGTTGTGCATCCCGTTGGCTTTGTCTTCCAAAACCCCGATCACCAATTGGTCATGCCAACTGTTGGTGCTGATGTGGCTTTTGGGCTGGTGGAGGAAAGACTACCAACTGCTGCTGTGAGAACACGGGTTGAAGAAGCACTCGAGTCGGTGAATTTGCTAGCACTGGAACGACGCCCTATCTATGCTTTGAGTGGTGGACAGAAACAGCGAGTAGCGATCGCTGGTGCCCTCGCTCGTCGCTGTGAAGTCTTATTATTAGATGAACCCACTGCCTTACTTGATCCAGATAGTCAACTGGAATTAGTGGTTAGTGTTCGCCGTCTAGTCAAAAGTCAAGGTATTACAGCTCTTTGGGTAACGCATCGCTTAGATGAGTTGGATTACTGTGATGGCGCTTTCTTAATGGAAAGAGGCGATCTTGTCGATCAAGGAGATCCCCAGCGCCTTGAACAACGTTTGATGGGGCTGCACAACGAAGCTTCTTGATATCTATTAGTCATTAGTCCTTACTAATGACTAATGACTAATAGACATCTCCATAAATTAATTGTGCGTTGTTTAAAACCCTTGTAGAACGCCGCACGTTCATACATTGTTTTTCACCAGATGTCTAATGACTCAATCAGATTTTTTTTTATTTGTAACATTGTGTTACAAATAAAAATGAACTACGATGAAAGCTATGAATGAATCTTGTTAACTCTAGAAAATTTTGCTCAAAAACCATGCCCTGTCCATTACCCCAAGCCGTTTTACTAGTAGACGGCTATAATATAATAGGCGCTTGGCCTTGCCTTAAAAAAACTCGTGATACTGCAGGACTAGAAGCGGCACGCTGGGAACTGGTTGAATCTTTAACTAGTTACACTGCATTTCAAGGCTATGAAACTCAGATCGTTTTTGATGCTCAATATCAGAACACGTGTAGCAACAAGGAAGTAATTACTGGACTTTTATCAGTTCATTACACTGATTTCGGGCAGACAGCAGATACATATATTGAAAAATCTTGTGCATCTCTTCGCCAGCAAATAGCTAAGTCTCACATTTACCGAGTGATTGTAGCCACATCGGATCGCCTACAGCAGTTAATGGTACAAGGGTATGGCGCTGAATGGATGTCGGCACTACAACTATGTTACGACGTAGAAGCTGCTGTCTGCCGTGCAAGGTACAATTATCAACCACGGAAACAATCGAAGAGTAGATTTTTAGCCAATTCCATTGACCCTAAAGCACTGCAGCGTTTAGCTGAATTGCGAAGGGAATTGAAATAGCTCACATTACTATATTAGCATCAAAAGCTACGAGGTGGAGGTTAAAAGCTGATTAAGACTGCGGACATTTTTATAGTTAAGCGTTTACTTGAAAAAAATTGAAAAAATTTTGGCAAAGGTACTTGCCAAATAATATTTCTTGCTTTAGTATTAGTAACTGTAATCCTCAGTAGCTCAGTGGTAGAGCGATCGACTGTTAATCGATTGGTCGCTGGTTCGAATCCGGCCTGGGGAGTTAAAAAAGCAAAGGGATGGGACTATGAAAGTCACCGCTAAACAGACTCTGTGAAGGCATTGCCTTGTGGCTTTGTTTGTTTAGCCCCAGACTTATAGGACAGTCAAAACAACTGAGTCTGATAACATCCCAAATCACTAGTACATGACGGCGGAAATACAGTTACCTGATATCTTGCACCATTCTCAACAAGACCTAAAAAACCGGGTTTCTCAACCAAAGATTAAGGGTTTGACCATTAGTCATTCTCAAGAAACCCGGTTTTTCACCCAGGTGCAAGATGTGAGTTACCATACCAAACAGCCAAAAACCTTGTATTTCAAGCTTTTTAATTTTAGATTGCTTCGCTTTGCTCGCAACGCTTCTCAACTCCAGTCGGAGACGCTGCGCGAACAAGACGCTTCGCGAACGCGATTTTTAATTTTTAATTCCGCGCAGCGGTACTAGAGGAGATTTTTCTCAGGGTGGACGATCGCATTAGTTTGATTAGAATTAAGTTGCAGGACTATTGATTGGGATTGCTCACCTTCTCGCGCGCGATCGCCTCTTCTCGATCGCGTTGCGGCTTCAAAAGTCGAATCGCTTCAAGACTTGCTCCAAACATTAGTCCTGCCACAGTACCAATGACAGCATATTTACGGTCCAAGTTTTGATAGATTACACCTTTGTATTGAGTTGGGGCAAGGCTAGCCATAACGAAACCTAGTCCTGCACCAATGACAGCAGCTACACGACTTGAGAAGATAATTCGTCTATTAAAGATCTTGTTGAGAAGCTTCTGGACTAGCGATTTGTTGGTAAGGTGTAATTAGGACTATTTTCCCACAAAATGCTACACTGGTATGGAAGCAAAGCAAAAAAGTGAGAGCAAACAAAAAAGGGCGATCGCTACAATAAACGAGCGTACACCTGCGTTGCTTACCTAAGTTATGGCACGATAAGTAGTTCGTTTGCTACGCCACGCTCAATATTAATAAATTAGGGAATTACTCTTAGTATCAAACGCTTTTGTTCGTCTTACTTATCATTTGGTATGGTAGCCGTTAAATTTTGCTGTTTATTTTGAAGATTTGGCTAATTTTAAAGAGTTGAATTTACTAATTTAGGTTTGAGGAGGCAACCATGACCTTAACAATAGAAATAACCTCGGACTTGATCTGCCCGTGGTGTCTGAGTGCAGATACACGAATGAATCAGGCGATCGCCCAACTCAAAACTCCTGTTAAGATCAAGCGTATTTGGTATCCTCCGGAGCTAAACTCAACCATGCCGGAAACAAGCATGGATCGCAAAACTTACCACTCCAACAAAATTGGCAGTTGGCAATACTCACAAATGCTGGATGCTTAAACGATGCAGGTGGGTATTGGTGACGGCATTAAATTCCGCCACGACTTGAAAGCCTAACAAAAATAGAGAAGTTAATTACTACTATGACAGAGTCCATATTCCCCATCAGCCCAGCTTCGGATCTCACACGATCGCACTTGCGCGACTTGCGCCACGGGCTTCTCCGTCTCCATAAGGCGCTGGTTGACTCAGAGCGCATCTCCTATGAACGGGTCCACGGGCGAGTCACTTCCAGCAACGAGCTTCTAAAACTCGTTATCCAACACGAGTGGTTTGCTTGGCTTCACCCTGTTTCCGAACTCGTGGTCCAGATCGACGAGTTCTTAGACGCGGACGAGCCAATGACGGAGAACGATGCTACCAGTCTCATAGAGCAAGCACGCGCATTGCTCAATCCGTCTGAGGAAGGCGCTGGCTTTGAAAAACATTATTACGATGCCATCCAGCGCGATCCTGACGTTGTGATGACACACGCAGAGGTGTCGCGGCTCCTGGCGTCCGATGTTCAGGTCTGATCCAAAAGCTGTTCTCGGCATTCAGCGAGTCGCAGATTAGAAAAATGAGCGGAACCAACTCTGTCAGGAACTACGCTCCTACAGCCCTCTGATTTACAAGGCAGAATAGTTATCTGACTATAATCAAGAGCTAGCAGAGAGACTTTGCCGACTTTTTGGGCGGGAATTGAATAAGAAAAATGGGGTAGGGGCATGAGTAATTTTAATAAAGAGAAACTGCTGGGATTGATGGTTGATATAGCACCGGGAAGGGGAATAGCAGAGCATGAAAGTGATGATGATACACTTTTCCTCAAGAACTTTCTCCCTGTTCCTGACTACCGCCGAGCCTTAGAACCGGACATACTGTTAATCTTAGGAGGACGCGGTGTAGGCAAAACAGAATTATTTCGTTTATTAGCTCTTCCCTCCGGGCGCGCCACACTAGTAGAACATTTAGGGATTAGGGCTTTGTCTTCGTTGGATAAAACAACATGGATTGCGGCTTTTGGTCGTACTCGACAAAAAGAAAAAACGTTCCCAGTGCCAGAAACTGTAGAAGCACGGATGCAAAATGCTAATAGCATTGATTGGCGTACTTTCTGGATTGGGTTGATGTTGGGAATAATGCTTCGGCAAAAAAGTGGAGCATTAAATACGACCTGGGCTGACAGCATACCAATGGATATTCGTCAAGCTTTAACAGATAAGCTACCACTGCTGTCAGACTGGCTTCCTCTGGTACGCCAGAATCTTGAACAAGAGCAAACCAAGATAGTAGGTTGTTTGGGCAAGCCAATGAACTCTCTACCGCCTAAAGCAGCATAATCAACAATCCAGTATTCAGGAATGCCAATTTCCTCATAATCAGCATATTTTTTGAGATAATCGTCTCGCCAGTTGGTACTCACTACTTCAACCACTAAGGGAATTGACGATCCTTGAGTGACAGTTGATTCTTTTTTCCAAAGCGGTTCTAATCCCAGATTAGCTTGGTTCACTATTAGCACATCTGGTGAGTAACCTGATTCATTTTCAGGTGGTTTAACTAGTGCTGTTTTTGGTATGAGATAGGGAAGACCTAATTGATAGCACTGGACACCCAGTTGTATAGATAAAAAGCCTGCGATCTCTTCATGTCCTCCCAATGGTTGCGGCATTTTAACGATTACCCCATCATGCAGTTCATAACGCCCATTTTCCGGTTTCAAGAGTGCAAATTCTTCAAATGTTACTAGTTTGTGTAGGGGTTGAGTCATGTTGTTACCTCCAAGTCCTTTAATTTATGCTGGAGAGGAGTGGCGGGTTACTAATAAACTCTATTCCAATATTGGTACTCGCACGGCGGAAATTGGCATCGATACAAACTACCCATGATGTTATCTTGCTTTCATAGACTTTTTTGATCGCAATTTAGATGCACACATTTATTTGCCCATCGGTAACAGACTTGTCTGGGAATAACTCTGGAAAGCAAGCACTCTTAAGTTGCTCATCAAGCTCAGACCGAAGAAGCCGAATAAGTTCTTCTGACTGGCTCCTGTATTTCACTCAACTGAGAACTGCTATCTACCCGCAACTGATTCATCGATATATCGGCGCGGCGTATAAACCCAAACACCACCATCACCCCTCTGTATCGTCCGTGTCTGAGTTGAACCAATGAGAATGACTGTTCGCATATCGGCTGCTTCTGGTGCTAACTGGTCAAGAGTAATCACCTTGACAGTTTGCCCTGGTCTGCCCAGATTACGCGCTAACACAACTGGAGTATTAGGCGATCGCCAACGCAGCAAAATATCTCTGGCTTGTGCAAGTTGCCAGGTACGCTCTTTGGAAACAGGATTGTAGAAGGCAATCACAAAATCACCTTGGGCAGCAGCCGTAATTCTTTGTTCGATAATTGACCAAGGCTTCAAAATATCAGAAAGGGAAATGGCGCAAAAGTCATGACCCAAGGGAGCACCAATTGCCGCCGCTGCTGCTTGCATTGCCGAAATCCCAGGAGCAACCTGAATGTCGATGCTACTCCATTCGGGTTTAGCATAACGATCGAGTACCTCAAAGATAGCTGCTGCCATGGCATAAATACCAGGGTCGCCAGACGAAACCACTGCCACAGATCGCCCTTGCGCTGCCAAATCGAGCGCCATCATTGCCCGTGCTTCTTCTTCTCGGTTATCCGACTCATGCCGTCGTTTACCATTGCCAAGGCAACCCACTAAATCGAGGTAAGTTTTGTACCCCACCAAATCTGTTGCCGACTTGAGTATCTCTTTCACCTCAGGAGACATCCACTGCGACCCACCGGGACCGGTACCAATAATTGCTAACCGACCGCGTGGCTGACCTGTGGTATTCGGGTCTATCGGCTGGGGTGAGATGGCGATCGCCACTTCAGGCGATGGAGAAAAAATGAGCTGACCTGATGCACCTGCTGCTGTGAGTGCTACTGCTTCAACCTGGGTATAACCTGTTGACAGCAAACCTGAAATATCAGTTGCATTGAAGAAGCGTACTGGTACTCCAAATGCCCTAGCTACTGCGTGGATTTCTGGATGAGCAGATGCCGTTATCATTGCAAAAACCCCTGCCACTGACGCAGTTGCGAGTTTAGCATCTGCTAGTAGCTGTTGTACTGCCACTGCTGAAGCAGTTTCACTCATAGCGATCGCCACAGTTGCTGGGTGGTAGACCAGAATGTTGGGTTCAGGAGTGATTGCTCGTTCGGTAATCTGGATGGTCAAATTTCCGTTGGGGTCAATCGGTAGCGCACTGGCACTTAACCAAGGCGCAGTGCCATCTATTCTCACCGTCGCACCTGCCAGTAAATCTGACATAAAGGACTTCGCCTGTTCCGGGTTTGCTAAGCAGTAGCCAGTGGGGGGGTTTTCCAGCACTATTCCAAACCGGACATCCCCAGTTGTGGTGATTGCTGGTTTTACACCGAGTGCCTCAGCAATGCAACGTGCCAGATCATTCACCCCATTGAGTCCACCCAGCAACGGCACTACTGCGCTACCATCTTCAGCAACAGCCAACACAGGTGGTTCCTGTCGTTTATCAGAAAGCATCGGTGCTAGAGTCCTGATCAGAATACCTGCGGCACAAATGCCAATAATTGGCGTTCCAGCAGCGAACAACTCCCGCAGTGTCTCGCCAAAATTCGTAAAGCTGACATCGACATATTCCGTGCGATTTGCTAACCCGTAGAGGGTTGCCCCTGGAAGAACGTTGATAATTTGCCGTGCCACTGGTACACTTTTGGAACCAAGCACTACAACCACAGGTGCATTCTTTGTCGTCATAATTGATACTTGCTCGGCATCACAATCAGAGAAAAATACGGCACTGTTGTGGGATCAACCTCATCCAGGGGCACAATCAGTTGCTTTGCCGTCGTCGCCCGCTCAATGTAGTGCGCCCGCGATGCTAGCCCCAAGTCGTGCAGAACATCGCGGACTTTTGCAAAGTGCCTTCCTAGCTTGATAATGGCAGCGGCATCGGCGTTTAACAATTGTGCTGCCAGTATTTCAGCCGGAAGGGTAGCAGGTATGACACTAAAGATATCGTTGCGGTAGCTTAGGGCTAATCCTAAAGCTGAGGCAGACGCCATCGGTGAGGAAATCCCTGGCACCACTTGTGTTTCAAATTGCTTGGCTAATCGGGTGAATAGGTACATGAATGACCCATAAAATAAAGGATCGCCTTCGCACAAAACCACCACATCCCGTCCTGCTGCCAAATGTTCGGCGATCGGTTCCACAATCCGATCGTAAATGGGTTGCGCCTCGTATGGATCGCTGGCACGGGGAAGATGAAAAAGTACCTCGATTTGGTTACCTGTCAGATATTCAGCAACAATTGACCGGGCAACACTCTCGTGATTTTCTGCCGATTGATACGCTACTACTGGGGCAGCACGTAATAGTCGCAGTGCCTTGAGTGTTAAAAGCTCAGGATCGCCTGGACCAACTCCTATGCCGTAAAGACGACCTCCTGTTTTTGACATTATTCTTCCTCCGTTGCTAAAGCATTCACGGCAGCGGCGGCGATCGCACTACCGCCACGCCGACCATGTAAAGTCAAAAATGGTACATCCCTGCTATCTGCTGCCAGTGCTGCTTTAGACTCAGCCGCACCGACAAAACCAACTGGAAAGCCGAGAATCACAGCAGGTCGCGGTACCCCTGTATCCAGCATTTCCAGCAATCGGAACAGTGCCGTGGGTGCATTACCAATTGCCACAACTGCCCCGAATAGGTGCGATCGCCATAATTCCAGCGCAGCTGCTGATCTCGTCGTACCCTGACGCTGAGCAATTTCTGGCACTTCAGGATGGTTCAGGGTACAGATAACTTGGTTGTCCGCTGTTAGCCGCCGCCGTGTAATACCTTCGGCTACCATCCGGCAATCGCAGAGAATCGGCGCTCCCGCCGCCAGTGCTGCCCGTCCGGACTGCACCGCTGTTGGTGAATATCCCATGTCAGTCACGATATCCGTCATTCCACAGGCGTGAATTAAACGTACTGTAACTTTAGCAACATCTGATGGCAGCACTTCTAGATGAGCTTCCGATCGGATAATAGCGAAGGAATTACGATAGATTTCATCGGCATCCTGGATGTAGTTAGGCATTGAGTTAGGGAAGTCGCTCCAATTAAAAATTAAAAATGCAAAATTAAAAATTAAAAATTTTTAATTCCCTAAAGGGGTGAAGGAGTGTGTCAGTGAGAATAACTGTTTAAGAGTGGGAATTGCGTGTCGATTAGCGAATTCTCTAAAGGATTCGTCAGGCGTTAGGCGATGGATTTTATACACTGTTAGCATTCGCTCTATTAATGCGGGAAGTTCTGCAAAAGTCACATTTTGGTAGATTTCTCGACCGAATTTCTGGTCTCCGTCACCCACATAGACGTGATAGCCCTCGACAGTTGCTTTGCCTGAATCTACACTGACACCAAGTAGACCAATGTCACTTTTGGTATGCTGGGCGCAGGATTTATTGCACCCGCTAAAGTGGATGTTAACAGGTTGACGAAGCTCAATGCGATCGAGATACTCTGCTAATGCTCTTGCGTGACCTTTGGTGTCAGTTGCTGAAGAGGCGCATCCCGTGTTCCCAGAGCAAGCAACCAGCGCACTGCGAATGTTGGCTACCGACCAATGTAATCCTAGGCTTTCAATTTCACTCTGAACATCTGGAACTTGTGGATTTGGAATATCTGATATCAGGAGGTTTTGCCAGGGAGTTAGCCTGATTGTGCCGCTACCGTAGCGTTC
The DNA here is from genome assembly GCA_964246695.1 of uncultured bacterium. Lineage (GTDB taxonomy): Bacteria > Cyanobacteriota > Cyanobacteriia > Cyanobacteriales > Nostocaceae > Stigonema. The sequence goes on along the minus strand of CAXTSI010000056.1, from coordinate 17,871 downwards.
AGCTAAATCTGCCAAGCCTCGTATTTGTGAGGTTTCTAAGCGACCGAGAGGGAGGACAACGCCGATGTAGGATAAGCCACTTTGACGCTGAGGATGAACACCGATATGTCCATACTTAGCAGTGGGAATTTGAGTTTGGTACTCTTTGCTCCCAACACGCTGGAGGGGAAAGGGTAGACAACGCTCAACTTGTTGGAGATACGAGTCACAACCCAAACTATTCAGCAATTCTAAGAGACGCGGTTTGCGATTACTGGTGGTGTCGAGGTGATTCAGGTAGACATCAGCCAACGCTGCCAAGACTGGTAAGCATTCCTCTGGTTTCAACAAAATTCCTGTATCGATAGGTGGGAGTCCCTTCTGACCTACGCTGAGATGGAGGCGTTTGTAAATACTACCGTCAACTATAACGGCAACAAATGCGATATCATTTGGGCGATCGCACACTTGAACTGTCCCACCTCCGTCAAAGCAAACACTAAATTTTGCTGGTAGTCCCGATAGGTGGGAATGTGTAGCAATGTACTGATCCCAAGCCTGAACAAAAGGGCGAGTATCGATCAACTCTTGGGGATCGATGCCAGCAGTTGGGCTGCTCATAATATTGCGGATATGGTCTACACCTGTATTACTAGAACCAAACCCTATTTCTTGTAAAATCTTCAGCAATTTTGCATCTATCTTTGTGCTGATTTCGCGGACTTGCAGGTTAGCTCGATTAGTCACATCTGCATACCCACCCCCACACGCGAGAGCGATATCTGCAAGTACACGGCACTGTTTACTATTAACAATTCCACCTGGTATTCTGATGCGAGACAAGATGCCGTCTCGGGCAGGTGTGGCGTAAAATAAGCCAGGACAGGCGGTAAATCCGGATTGCAAAACTGGACTCCTTCCCTGTGCGACGCAGGGAGTAGACGGCGAGTAGATTTTTAGGACACTCTTGGAGTTGGCATTCTGACTTGGGTTATCCCATTACAGCTGCGGCACAGTCCCGGGATTTCACCGGAGTTTCCCAATTCCAAGCTTTATAGACACTCCCACTCCTTTTTGGCGTGGGGTTGCCCTATTGAATATCTTACATCCTGATGCGCCTAATCTTTCCATTCGCTCTAGATGATATCCTACCTCGTTAAGCGTGTTGTAACGGTGAGGAGCGATCGGATCGTCTCTAATCGTCGTTTCGTTGGACAAAGGTGGACTTAATGGGCATAAGAGTACCCGTCATGGTTCCAGTAGAGAACTCATTCGACGCTGCTTGAAAGGTGAATATCAGCCTTTGATAGGCAACGCTTTATTTTCTGAGTATGAGTCAGTCATTCAGCGATCGGAAATTATTGCCCTCTGCCCTTTAACTAGTGGAGAAATTTCTGCTTTACTTGCATCATTTATAAGCGTAAGTCAATGGATTTCTATTTACTACTTATGGCGACCTAATTTAAAAGACGAAGCTGACAATCACTTAATTGAATTAGCCGTAGCTGGGAATGCTAAAATTATTGCCACTCACAATGTCAAATATTTTCAAAAAACTGAATTGTTATTTCCTAACTTGTCAATATTAAAGCCCGAAGAAATTATTAGGAGTTAAACAAAAATGGCAACTTTAACTATTCGTTTACCAGACGAAAAGCACAACAGATTAAAAGAACTTGCTCAATCTAAAGGCATAAGTGTCAATAAGCTGATTGAAGAACTTTCCACCATAGCTTTAACAGAATTTGATGCCAATACAAGATTTAAAGCAATGGCCGCAACTGGTAACCCAGAAGAAGGCTTAAGAATACTGGCTAAACTTGATGCTCTAACAGAATAGAGCTTGTAGCGCGTTCAGGCAAGCACTCATTGGAGGCGATCGCCCATGACAAAAACATTTTTTGGATAATACCAATTGTCTATGAAAATGGACAGATATACCATTTGCACCAATTGAGAAGCCGACGGCTACAGTTGAGTTTATTCCCCTGCTGTAAGTACCTGCTGTGCAGTTAGCCGTAGTTCTGGAAAGGTGTCCGAGGCGATCGTCGTACTTCCTTCAAATATCATCTCTTCGTAAAGTCCCTCAACCAGTGTCAGCACGCTAACTCTATTAATCTGGGGATGAACAATCCAATATTCAGAAATTCCCCTAGCAGCATACTCTGAACGTTTGTAACGATAATCCCTATCTTCGTTTACCTTACCAGGGAAGACAACTTCAACAACCAAGGCAGGAGGCGGCATATCCAAAGTGATAGTGGATCGCGTTGCACCTTGTAAGGTTGCTGCAAGTTCATCAGTTAACACAATGAGATCTGGGATGCGAGTTGTAGAACGGGAACCACTAACAACAATTTCAGCTTTATTACTCAATCTGTTGATCGGAACAAACTTTAGCAACTGTGATAGTAAAAATAGAGCGATTTGAACGTTTTTCGGGCTTTCTGGTGGCATTGTAACTAACTCTCCAGCCACCAGTTCATATTGGGTGTCAGTGCCATCGTCGTAATTCAGGTACTCCTCAAGGGTCAGTCGTTTGGAAATTGTGGTCATAGTTATGGGGAGTAACGTACTTAGGACTTACGCATTGACAGAAATAGTCTTGTATGGAGTGGTAACGGTTGGGCTGCGGAGCGCAATATTCATTTGGGTAGACCCCAAAACCGTAGGGGCGCGGTTTCCGCGCCCAAACCATGTGGTGGTCAATTCTACGATCTGAAACGACCAAATTCCGTTATCCACATGATGCTCAAGAGCGTATAGTGCGTAAGTCCTAGTACTGAGATTGTACCAAACTTAAACCTTGTTTGAATTTAAGCTTGACTTAACTTAAGTTAATATTATGGGTACGAACGCCCAATTAACTCAATAAGTTTCGGTAATTGCGGGAATTGGAAGCACAATACGGCGCGAAAATACTGATTAAAATACCAAGTTTGCATTTCCCTAAATGCTATATTTATAGTTAGACTTCAGCTAATGGAACACGTTTTCAGAGCAACAAGGCTAAATAATGCAAATCACTGTTGAGGTATCTGAGGAGCTAGGACAGCAATTGCAGCAGTTTCAAGACCGCTTACCAGAGGTAGTAGAACGCGGTCTTTTAGAGTTACTGAGCGAACAGTCTGGCAATTTTGTCGATGATAAGGAGATTATTGCGTTGTTGGCGAGTCAGCCCACACCAGAGCAGATTCTGGCGATTCGACCCTCACCAGAATTCCAGACTCGTGTCAGCGATTTGCTAGCACAAAGTAAAGCCGGAAACTTGAGCGCGACTGGCGTTGCAGAGCTAGAACGCTATCTAACTATAGAACACCTTGTCCGTCTGGCAAAAGCCCATGCATTCGAGCAATTACGCCAACACCCATGACTTATGTGCCAGCCCAGTTGCGGCAACTCGTGATCGAACGAGCAAAGGGAAGGTGTGAATATTGTTTGTTTCCTCAGAGTGCTGCATTACTTACCTTTGAGATGGAACATATCATTGCCGAAAAACATCGTGGGACGACTGAGGCAGAAAATCTCGCTCTCGCCTGCCCATACTGTAATCGTGCCAAGGGTACTGATTTGGGGTCAATCGATCCTGAAACGGGGAAACTAACACCTTTTTTTAATCCCAGGACTCAAAAATGGAGCGATCATTTTCAGATGAATGGAGCAACAATCGCACCACTGACAGCATCCGGGCGAGTAACCGTTGAAATTCTGCAATTTAATCAGTTAGAGCGGTTACAAGAGCGGGAAAGGCTGATTTCAGCTTGTCTGTATTAGAGCGGCTTATTTCAGAGGGATAAGCGCGTTAACAAAAATACCGACTAAACCAATCAATAAACTCTTCGATGAAGCCCCGTCTCCAACTTCACTTAGATGGCATCCTTCTTCGTTAAGTATTGTAGGATCATAACAGTGAGATGGGAACCAAGCAGATTATTCGGCTAGGCTTTCATCTAACCTGTGTAAATCTTGGCAACCTTGGCAAAAATTGCCCCTTTCAGTATCAACAAGACCATTTAATGATCGTGATGGGGCAATTTTTGCCCCCCAACCATCCTCTGAAAGGCTCTCCACACTTAAGGTGGGGGAAGGTTGCCCAGATTTACCCATGTTTATCCAAACGCAGTGGCGATCGCCATCAAAGTGTATAGGTTCATAAAACCAAAAACTATATAATAAAATATATGTAGCTCTCCAGAACATTGAGAAAAAATGTAGAGTCAAAGCAGTTTAGACTGAAAACAAGGGAACCAAGTGTGGCACGATTAGCTCCAAAAGTATTAAATTTGAACGAGAGCGATCGCTCAGAACTGCAAGAGTTGGTAAACCGACACAGTACGGCGCAACAACTAGTACTCCGTGCAAAAATAATCCTCCTAGCGTCAGAGGGGAAAAATCATGGCGAAATTGCTCGAACATTAGATATAAGTCTGGATATGGCTCGTTTATGGCGAAATCGATGGTTTGAAACTAGCGATAAAGAGTTATCTATTTTTCAGAGATTACAAGACTATGTGCGTATTGGCGCACCAGTAAAATTTAGTATGGAGCAAGTAATCGAGTTATTCGCGCGAGGCATGTTCAAAACCTGAAGACTACGGACGCCCAATAAGTCATTGGACACCAAGAGAACTAGCGGACGAAATCATGAAACAAGAGATTATTGAAAGCATATCCGTCCGCCATGTTGGAAGATTATTAGAAGAAGCAGAACTTAAACCTCACGCCTTGTCGCTACTGGTTAACCCCCCCTGAGGATGAAGAATTTGACGCAAAACTGGAGGATATTACTGGTTTATACATAAGTGCGATTGAACGTTACAAAAACGGAGAGCGCACAATGTCAATTGATGAAATGACGGGTATTCAAGCCACTGAACGCATAGAAAAAGACTTACCAATGCGACCTGGTAAAGTTGAAAGAAGAGAGTTTGAGTACATTCGTCACGGTACACAAAGCTTAATTGCTAGTTTCGATATTGCCACTGGTGAAATTGTTGAACCAAATTGCACCAGACACAAGAACCGAATCCGATTTTGTCCAACATATTCGACGAATTATTGAAAGCGACCCTCAGGCAATAAAATGGCATTTGATTATGGACTGTCTTAATACTCACCAGTCTGAATCATTAGTTCGCTTTGTTGCAGAAAAAGAAAGCTTGAATATCGACCTGGGTATTAAGGGAAAAACCGGGATACTCAAATCCATGAAATCCCGTGCAGCTTTTTTAAGTGACCAAACACATCGAATTGTTTTCCATTACACCCCCAAACATTCTTCTTGGTTCGCCAGTGCGTTGGGCGGGTTCCCCGACTTGAAGCAACTGGCGAACCCGAAGGGCTCAACCAAATTGAAATTTGGTTCAGTATTTTGGTTCGTAAGTACCTGTGTCGTGCTAGCTTCAAAAGTCAGGATGACCTCAAAACCCGAATTCTTGAATTTATTACATGCAGTCAGTTATGAAGGGTTTTTACTTAAGCTACAAGTATTTATTTTTTCTTTTACTCTTCAAGAGGCTTTTATTAAATGAGTAATTTATAGAACTTCAAATCATTTAAGTAACTGAATTCTCAATCAAGTCTAAGGTGCGGGGGCGCGTAGCGCCCCCGCCACTTTGTTGTCAGCGATCGCATGAATTGAGGGGTGACAAGTACACATCAGTCGATAACCTGCAACTTGGGTTAATACTTGGTTTATTTACGCCGTGATGTACTAGTGGGAGTGGGTCGATTTAATCAACTTTCCATAGAAGAACAAAAACTTAACCAACTGATTGATAATTCTGCCCAAAAGCCCTTAACAGAAACAACTATTTTCCCAAAACTTGATGGCTTAGAAACGATTATTAACCTCAGGCAAGGCTTATTTTGCCAGCATTTCGTTACCCACTACATTTTTACCCATGTTCTTGGATGCCCATCCCACAAGAAAAAGCAGCCTACATATTGCAATTGTGGCAAGATAAAATAGATGATATACGTCTTTATCATGCATTCTTTAAAATTAAAGCATTAATTTGTTCGTTATCAACACTGATGCCGTGACGTTGTAAATAAGGACGTAAATTAATTTGAATAAACAAATCTTTCAATTCTTCGGCTATTTCAGTCGGTGGATTTCCAGATAAAGCTGTAGCTATCAGACGTTCTGCTGCTTGCAATTCTCCACAGTTAACAGCAAGAGTTGCGGCACTTCGATGCAAAACTGAGCGTGTTGGTTCAGCATCTAATTGATTAGCAATTAACGCTGCTGCAGCCTGTTCGCTTTCAAATGCTTGCCGCGTTAGTTGCAACGCTCGTTCCGAATCACCTTTAAGTTTAGCTAGAAAGGCCGCTTCAGCTAAATCCATCGCTGCTGTATGTTTTTCTTGAATATTACTCATTTTTTGGCAACAAAAGATAGGGGTGTGCTGAATTCAACTACTATAATGTAAGCAGGATATTTTCCGTCTGAAGGTTTTGTTTGTTCTTTTTTCTGTTTTACTCTAGCTTTAAGACGGCTATAATCTCCCTTACGTATGCCCGATACTTCTAACCTAACTTTGTTTTGAAAAGGAATTATTCCTTCTGTATCTATTGTACCCAACCAATAATCAAACCCTGTGCCTTTGCTCGAACGTTCAATAACAGTTAAATCTGTAAGTTCTCTAATAATTAAAAAGGCAATACCATAAGCAGCTTGCTCGGTTGTAAACTCCTCATCATTCCAGCAACGTAACATTTGTAATGTAACAACTTGCCATCGCAACTTAAATTTAGCAGTAAAATCTCCGCTAACTGTTATCTCAACACCTTGAGAATGGCCCTGTTCCTCTAAGCATACAGCACAGGCTTCAGCCAATGCTGCTCCAAGTGAAGGAGTGACAGCAGGTAAGCCTTGTGATAAATTAGTCAGTACAAGTTCTAGAGGCTCGTTCAACAAAGTACACTCCTCGTGATACGATTAAAGCAGGCGTAAAACATACAGTGTACTTTCAACAGATCCCAAAGCCAAGAGCGCTGTTCTCTGCGCTGGGGTTATACCTGTAACACCCATAATGTTTATGCCCTCATAAAGGCGATGTCTAGCGACAAGCCCTTCGGGTGACGCTCGTTCCTCGAAGATCGCTGCGCTATCGCAGTCGCCTAGGTCGGGCTAACCCTCCTCATGCGCGCTGTCTCACCGCTTTGCGTCTACGCTTCTCAACGTTTTTGTACATTCTCATCGTCTCATCCGTACTACCACTAAGCCTGCTTCACCTAAAACTTACGCATTGACAGAAATAGTAAAGGTCTGCGTCCGGATGAGTCTGGCAATTCGTAGACTACAATATGACTGTAGGGGGGGGGGAACCCCCCCCCAAGAATTTTTTGGTGTGTGTGTTTTAGCGATGGCCCCAAATGTGTGTACACCCGAAAGTTTTCGCTCTATATTAAACTCATCCCACAAGAGCGCGCCTTCGTGGGAGCCACGTGGGCATGAGGCATGTCAACCGGTACAAGGCAAAATAGTGTGTAATATATGTAGTGTTTTGTAGGGTGGTTTGGCGGGGATTTGGCGTGGTACTGGCGGAGGAGTTGTGGAGATGGGTTAGACCTTTAAATCATGCGATCGCTTTACAATATTGTCCAATCTTCCATTTCTAAATGAGGAACTTTTGCAAAATCTTTAGTATTACGTGTAACCAAAATACCTTTTATGGACAGCGTAATAGCAGCAATACGTAAATCTCTCGTACCTATACGAATTTTCTGACTAACTAATTCCTGATAACAATTGTAAGCAGACAGGTCAGCCCCTTCGGGTTCGTCTAAGGTAACAAGTCAAAAGTCAAAAGTAAGAACCCCATAAATAAATTTAGGGGCCTAATTGAGGACGTAGTATTTCTTGCACTACGTGTCTCGAAATACATTTTTTTCGTTTTCCATAAATAAATTTAGGGGCTTGTACCTTTGATTTGCTTCGGTCAAAGTCCAGTAATTTCAGCTTGTTGAGGTATTGCACTCCATCCCTTAATCCTTTGTAAGCCAGTATCAGTTTTTCAGATTGGTCAGGTTGATCGTTATACTTATTAATAACATTCAGCCATCCTTTCATTTGCTCTTCCAATGTCACAACTGTTATGGCTGTATTTACAAAATTAATTTGGTTAAGACGCTGTGTAACAATTGGATGTTCTCTCTGAAAAAGTGATAAATGGTCTGTATCCAGCACCCAAACAGCAGTCACTTTACCTCTTCCTCTGCATCGATTTGTCTATAGTATTCCTCCATTTCTGCGTCAAGTTTACGACGTTCTGCTTCTATATCAGCCATTACCTCATCAAAAAGTGGATTATCATTGTACATTCCAGCTACCTTGAGCCAAGGATTATCAGTTTGGGGAGAATCTATTTCTAAAGTAACTATTCTTGAATTCTTTAAACGTTTTTGCAAAAGCTGCTGTAAGTTTTCCAGAGCTTCATTTTCAGTTTTACCTGAACTTTTACAATCTGATAAGCCTAGCACCACTGCACTAAATTTACCATCTTGCTCACTTTCAACCAGCACACTATAAGTTAGCTTAGAAGTATCACTATCACAACTTGTTGAAGGGCTAAAACTAATCATAGTTTTTTACTTTGGATGATGCAGCGTTTCGTAGAGAAGCGATCGCAAACAGAGTATTTACTCTTCAAAAACACGGAAATGTGGGGGAAAAAGTGTTTCTTTCATATGTTGAAGCATGGTTTTTGCCGCTAGACGCGAGGCTGATATCTTGCATGTTTAAGTATAAACTACTCCTCTACAAATAAAAAGTTATAAAATTGACATTGCTTCCACAACAGGTAGTCCTCTTTTAGAGGACTTACGCTTTGAGCCAGGGACTTAAAGTCCCTGGCGGATGTGGTATCAGTCCAAAAATGAAGAAACCCATTACCCAATCCCCCAAGATACGGTTCGTATTTGCGTACTTGTGCACACTTTTTTAAATGACACACAAATGGCTATCTATTGTAGGCATTGGCGAAGATGGGTTGTTGGGGTTGAGTCCAGCAGCCCGTTCTTTAGTTTCACAAGCCCAAGTTATCGTTGGGGGCGATCGCCATCTGGCAATGCTCCCCACAGACGATGAGCGCGAGAAATTAGCCTGGACATCCCCCATTGGTGCCTCAGTAGAGGAGATCGTGCGTCGTCGGGGTCAGTCGGTCTGCGTACTTGCAAGTGGCGATCCGATGTGCTATGGCATCGGTGTGACTCTAACGCGGCGGCTTCCAGTAACAGAGATGACAATTATCCCGGCGCCTTCAGCTTTCAGCCTCGCTTGTGCCAGACTTGGATGGTCCCTAACTGAGGTGGAAACCCTAAGCTTGAACGGTCGTCCACCTTCCCTGCTCCAGTCTTACATTTATGCTGGAGCACGGCTATTGATTTTGAGTGAGGGAAAATCTACACCTGCGCTTGTCGCTCAAATGTTAACTCAACGTGGTTTTGGTAGGAGTCAGATCACTGTATTGGAACGCATGGGCGGCGATCGAGAACGAATCGTAGAAGGTACGGCTTCATCTTGGGCTGAAATAGAACTTGCCAATCTGAATACGATCGCCGTTCATTGTACTGCCGATCCTGGGATTGTTTGTTTGCCCTCGCTACCGGGATTACCGGATAGCGCTTATCACCACGATGGGCAGTTAACTAAGCGTGAGGTTAGGGCAATCACCTTAGCAGCTCTTGCTCCCATACCAGGAGAACTGCTGTGGGATGTGGGCGCGGGTTGTGGCTCAATTTCTATCGAATGGATGCGAAGCCATTCTCGGTGTCGGGCGATCGCCATTGAACAGAACTCGTCAAGACTACAGTACATTGCTGACAACGCCGCTGCCCTTGGAACCCCGAATATCCAAATTATCGAGGGTGAAGCACCAACTGTTCTCAAAGACTTGCCCATACCTGACGCTATCTTTATTGGTGGTGGGGTAACAGCAGAGGGACTTATCGAGGAGTGTTGGACAGCCTTGCGTTCAGGCGGACGCTTGGTTGCTAATGTCGTCACGGTAGAGGGTGAGCGGAAGTTACTAGAATGGCACGAACACAAAGGCGGCAATTTGACTCGCATCGCTATCCAGCATGCTGAGCCTCTTGGCAAATTTTTGGGTTGGCGAGCTATGGCACCTGTAACCCAGTGGATAGTGGTAAAGTAAGCGACCTTGCGCCCCTAATTTCTGGAGAATCTATTGGACAATTATTACCTTCTAGACTGGAAAAATACCTGGATTGAAAATCTGTTGAGCGGTCAGGTTTAACTCTGGGAATGCGTGAGAGACAATACGGTCATCACCACGAAACTTAGTAACCCGATACTCACCGTCATCCAATATGCAAACCAAGATAGTAGGTTGCTTTGGATTGCCAATAAATTCTCTACCGCCTAAAGCAGCATAATCAACAATCCAGTACTCATTTATTCCCATCTCTTCATAATCAGCGTACTTTTTGAGATAATCATCACGCCAATTGGTACTAACTACTTCAATCACCAAAGCTATTGATGCAGCCTTTTGGATGAATGATTCATCTTCCCATACAGGTTCATTTACAAGATTGTCGTTGTTTAATACCAATACATCTGGAGAATATCCTGATTCATGAAGAGATGGTTTGACGATCGCAGTTTTAGGTATGAAGTAAGGAAACTTTAGCCGCAGGAATTCAGAAGTTATTTGTGCTGCTAAAAACCCTACAACTCTTTCGTGTTTACCTTTTGGCAAAGCCATCTCTACAATTACTCCATCATGCAACTCATAACGACGGTTTGAATTTTCCGGATACCAAGCTACGAATTCTTCAAAGGTTACTAGTTTTGTTTTAGGTAAGGCTTGAGTCATGATATCTATTCCTTTCCTTGTAGCTTATCAATCAACCACGCCAATGCACCATCTACATCAGGAACTTGTTCTCCTGGTGGCGTAGCTGGACGGTTTACCATCACAATCTTTACGCCCATCTCACGCGCTGCAATAATCTTGGCATAGGTAGCTTCCCCGCCGCTATTTTTACTCACTATGGTATCAATTTCGTGGTGCAGGAGGATTTCTCTCTCATGTTCTAAGGCAAAGGGTCCGCGATCGCACAATAGCATCCCCTTGGGTATCAAAGCATCAGGTGCAGGAGGATCGATGAGCCGCATGAGGAACCAGATATCATCCAGACCGGCAAAGGCAGCAAGTTGCTGCCTACCTACTGTCAAGAATACCCGCTTTGCCTGGTTGGGTAGAGCTGCTGCTGCTGCTTCAACACTATCCACTTCCAGCCAGCGATCGCCCTTCACCTTTTGCCAAGCTGGACGAACCAGCATCAAACGTTGCAGTCCAACTGCTGCTACTGCTGCATTGCAGGAAATCTGAGTAGCAAAGGGATGGGTTGCGTCAATCAAAAAGTCGATCTGCATTTCGCGCAGATAGTCAGCCAGTCCAGCTTCACCACCGAACCCTCCAATGCGAACATGACCTGTCGGCACAGACGGTTGACGGGTGCGCCCAGCCAGAGACGTAATCACCTCAATGCCTTTGATAGTTGAGGCTTTCGCCGCCAGTTCTGCTGCATCCCCTGTCCCACCCAGAATCAGAACCCGGATCATGTTTGAGCGTCTGATTGCTGAGATTGATCGTCACGAGTTATGACCCCACAGGCTAACCGTCCCCCGCCCGCTTCCGCTGCGGTTCCGCCAGCTTTTTGTTGATCTGTTAACTGATGAATGATAATTGCACTACCATTGTCGTCAAACACGGTGAGGGGACCTTCACTGAGGGTAACTCGACTGGTCAGTGCATTGTACGTTGCGCGTCCCGAATCATCCACCACTAGGTTTGGCAAGTCACCCAGATGGTACGGATGGTTAGCTTCTACAGGAAGTTCTGAACCAAAAGGACCGGGATCAAAGTGCCCACCACTGCTGCTAAAAGGAGGTTGGGCATCTGGTTCGCACACGCCCACAGCATGAATATGGAGTCCGTGCAAACCGGGAGTCAGCTTTGCCGGATCGCCTTGAATCTTGCCCGAAATCCTTACCAATTCATTGCCTCGCTGCGTCAGAATTAGAGTGCCAGTAATGTTTGCCTGCGCCAGCTTGACGATTGCTCTCAGCGGAGGGGGCGACGAGACGCTTAGTTGCTTTGTGGAAAAAACGTGGACAAAGTCAGTCCTTTTGTTTAGATGGTTTGGCGACAAGTGAAGGGTTTGTTGGGATAACTCTCCCACTGTCCAAGTTGTCCAAGGCTGACCCGGAACGCCTCCCAATGCAAGGGAGGACACCAGCACCAAGCAAACGGTGACTCCGAAGACAAACAAAGATTTGAGTAGCGAAAACTTGATCACCATAACCTCCATCGGTAACAATAAATAACTTAACTTAGATTTTACATTCCGGGGCAAATCCTGTTTGAGAGTAAATGGTTTGCCCTGTTGGTCTGATGTCGATGTGCGTCTGTTTTTCAGGACTCCTTCACTTTATGGCTTAACAAGAACTGCGTCGATAAGGATAAGTTAAGGAAAGTTCAGGATCTAGTTAAGTTGAATTCGTCTGAATCGACTTGGAGGAATACAAATCGCACACTTGTGCCAAAACAACTGGGGCGTACTCAGATCTAGGGCATGGTTGGGGGGGTGGGGTGCGATCGCCCTGATGATAATTTTCTTCTTTACGTGCAAAATCGTTGCTATAGCGATCCCAAATAAGAGCGTGAAAGCCGAGAAACCGGGTTTCTTGCACTTTAAATTTTCACCAATCAAATAGGATTGCTATATGCGTTCGAGAGATAGATAGCGTGAATAAAATGTCACATTAATTTGTAATTATTACCTCACGCATAAATCAATACGGTTCAGTTAAGGGTAGCGTGGGGCGGAGAAACCCGGTTTCTTTGAGAAACCGGGTTTCTGGATTGATGCTTATCTGAACTGTATTGACGCATAAATGCCTTACCAATTAATAAGGATGCTCTGCATTTTTTACTAGTTCATAATTAAAATGCGAAGTGCTGCAAGCAAAGCGCCGCAGTCTAGTTGCTCTGTCCCTTAATTACGAATTACGAATTATTCGGTCACTGAGCAAGAGACGAAATATTCAAAGTAAAAGTCTTGAGTCAAACATATATTGCTTGTTTTAAAATTAGTTGAATCAAACAGAGTCAAATTATGAAGAGTAGAAAACTATGAAAGTAAAAAACTTACTCTCGTCTATCCTTGCAGCCATTACTTCTTTTGCTGTAGCTCTACCTGCATTGGCTCTAACCGGAACCATCAACAGGAAAGTCATCAATATTCATTCTGGTCCAGGGAGGAAATACAGTGTGGTTCGTTCCCTCCATAAAGGAGATAAGGTGAAGGTTACTGGTCAGCATAGTAGAGGTAATAATAGCTGGTTTCTGATCGTTGGGCAAAGAGGTGGCGAAGGCTGGATTCCACGATACTCTGTTACCCTTGACAGTGAAAACAGTGCTTCTTCAGCACAAGAGAAAAAATATTACAACTTAGGTCATCAGCAAGGTAAGGCAGATTCCAGGAATGCTAAAATGTACGATCCGACACTAGGGGTTTTTCAACTTGATATTAAGAACCAGCCAAATTTATCACAAGTGTATACTAAAGGCTACGTCGATGGTTACAAGTAATTTGAGTCGTGGGCTGACGGCAGTATTAGTGTTATCTATAACTTAAAAAATCGTCCCGTCCCTAAGGAGTTAAGAGTGAGGAGTGAGGAGTTATGAATTATTCCTCACTCCTCACTCTTAACTCCTCACTTATTACGTGTGGAATATCACTGTCAGTAAGGGCAAGAAGGCTAAGAGAAAGTAATTCCAAGACTGTAATTGAGCTTCTGGGATTGGTTCTGGTTGTGCTAGCAGAGCATCTATTCTCTGGTTTAAGCGGTCTATGCTAGGTGAACCTAATGCCGCACAGCAAATTTCTGAGGATACAGGCGGAGTATTTACGACTAGCAGAAGTGATTCCGCTAGCAGCAAGGGGTCTACCTGTAATGCAGCGTGTGCGTCGGCACGTAGTTCGCGTAAGACTAACAGTTCTTGCCATAAGGCGTCTGTGTTTGGCAACCAGGCGGTGCAGGAACGCATCCATCCCAACCAGAAAAACCAGAATGTATCCCGGTAATGGTAATGCCCCTGCTCATGAGCTAAGACAGTTTCTAAATGATCTGGTGAGAGAGTTTGTAGCAATCCCTGGCTGAGGACAAGTTCAGGTTGCCAAAAACCGATTTGACCTGCAAACAGCGCTCCTGTGTTCAGGAGTCGGACTTGTCTACCTGCAAGATGAACTAGGGGACAGTTACGGGCGGATTTCACAGACTGCCATCCTTCCCAAGTCAGTTTAATGCACATAATGCTAAAAAAAGCAAGACAGCTGAATGCGATGACATAACCGAAACAGCCTGTCTGTAACCCGCCCATTTTACCTTGAGGTCCCATGCACAAGAGGGACACCGCTGTCATCAAAATTAGCAAGGGAGGAAAGAGAAATAAAAATAGCACGAGCCGCCACCGCACACTCCAATTCCAATGGATATCAGTCCATGTGCATCTTCGTGTCCAGTAAGCACCTGCCAAAGCAGCTAAAATCATGATCACATGCATTAAAGTTCCTCCCTCGCTTGCCGTGCGGCTTGAATGCGTTTGGCGATCGCTTGTATTTGCTCACTTGCAGCTTCATCTAGACTATCTGCAAAAGCTGCAACTACATCGGGGTTGCCCACCGCCAGAAATCGCTGTAACTGTTCGTGTGCCTCGATCACCTCTGCCTGCTGCTTTGTCACCAGTGGTCGCCAATAAAATGCCCGCTCTTTTTTATCGCAGTGAAGCCAACCTTTTTCGGTGAGGCGACGCAGGACGGTGGTTACAGAAGTATAAGCTAATTCCCGGTTGGGATCGGTAAGAATGCGATCGTGTACATCCTTAACTGTAGCTGAACCCAGTTCCCAAATGATCTTCAAAATTTCTGCTTCCAAAGGACCAACAGACAGTTGTTTGGGACGGTAGTCGGGTAAAGGTGCCATATCGATTTGGGGAATGGGGAACTCGGGGCCCCCACGAAGTGGAGCCAGCGCGTTGCGGGGGTTCCCCCCGTTGTAGCGACTGGCGTGGGATTAGGGGCATGGGGAATGGGGAATGGGTAATCGGTAATCGGTAATGGAACTATGCTTTTTGCCGATGCCCTTAGTCAAACACAGCTTCTTGGGGGCTGTTCTTTTTCAGATTACATGTTCAGCTTGTATTTGATCGGATCTTATGCTGAAAATAGCAGAAATTGCTAAAAAACAGCCCGCCCGTCCGGACATCTGTAAAAATGCTCAAGCATGAACTGTCACTATGGTTTGTGACATTATCTGGGTACAATGTAATTTCGGTATCAAATTAGGTGTATTTAGCGCATGAAGCTATTCGTTTACCACACTCCGGAATTGACGCCAACGGATAAAGTGCCAGAATGCGCGATCGCAGTCGATGTACTGCGAGCTACCACTACAATGGCGACAGTGTTGGCATCTGGAGGCGAAGCAGTTCAAGTCTTCAGCGATTTAGATCAACTCATGCACAAGAGCGAATCTTGGCCTGCGGAAAAACGGTTACGCGCTGGAGAACGTGGCGGCGCGAAAGTGCCTGGCTACGATCTGGGTAACTCTCCTCTCGACTGTACACCAGAGCGCGTGCAAGGAAAGCGCTTGTTTATAAGTACTACCAATGGTACACGTGCTTTACAACGAGTGCAGGATGCAAAAACTGTGCTTGCTGCGGCTTTGATCAACCGTGCTGCAGTGGTGCAATATCTCAAAGAACAGCAACCAGAAACAGTGTGGATCGTAGGTTCAGGTTGGGAAGGCAGTTTTTCCTTAGAAGACACAGCTTGTGCAGGTGCGATCGCCCATAGTGTTGTGCAGCAAACCAATTTGTCTCTTGACGAACTAGCGGGTAACGATGAAGTGATTAACGCGATCGCCCTTTACTCTCAGTGGCAAGATAACTTATTGGGACTTCTCCACAAAGCCAGTCACGGTAAACGCTTGTTGCGGCTAGATTGTCTTGAAGACCTAAAATATTGTTCTCAAACCGATATTTTAGATGTCTTGCCCATGCAGCAAGAACCAGGAGTTTTGAAGAAGCATACTCAGGGGTAAAAGTGGAGAAGTCCATGCTCTCCATACGTGCCTAAATTGATCCACGGGTCGTTTTAGGGCGACATGGAGAGCGCGTGGTAAGCGCGATCGGCCTAAAAAAACAATTCTTTAATCCCCGCACTGCCAATCTCCACCGCCAGCGCCGCCAACAGAAAACCCAAAAGCTGAGTAATAATCACTTCACCTTCTGCGCCGATAAACTTGTCAATGCTGTTTGCCAAACGTAAAATCAACCAACTGACAAACATTGCCGCCAAAATACCCAGCACTACGCTAAAATTAGGATTGGCAGCTTCTGAAATTAACAGCATCACACTTGTCAATGTACCAGGTCCGGCTAGCAGCGGCAAAGCTAGTGGAGTAATTGCCACATCGCGCTCTTGATCGATGATTGGTGTATCTGATTCTCCTTGGACCATTTTTAAAGCAATCAGTAATAGTAGCAGTCCCCCAGCTACTCGTAAAGACCCGAAGCTGACGTCTAAGTAATTTAAAATAAATTGACCACCAAGGGCAAAGAGCAAAAGCACTCCTATTGCTACCAAAATAGCTTTATCTATAACTTTGTTTCTTTTCTCTGGTTCCATACCTTTCGTTAGAACTAAAAGTATCGGTATATTACCCACAGCATCCGCAAGGACGAACACAGCGACAAAAGTTTTGACTAAAACAGAGATAGAAATATCCACAGATGACAGGGTTGATCGGGTTTTTTAACAAGCTAACCTGAATACAGCCCTGTTTTCTAGAACCCTTAGCAAGATTCAAGTGAGGAAACCGATGTGATGAGCGTAGCGGTCTTCTTTCAAGTCAAGATAGATCTTGATAATCTACTCCACACAACTCCACTGTTCGCGCTTTGAATTTATGAAGTCTTATCTAGCCGCAGCTGTTCAAATGACTAGTGTGTCCGATCTCCAAAAGAATTTGGCACAGGCAGAGGAATTTATCGATCTTGCTGTACGTCAGGGTGCTGAATTGATCGGTTTGCCAGAAAACTTCTCCTTTATGGGAGAAGAAAAGGAGAAACTTGCTCAAGCCGATGCGATCGCCGCTGAAACTGAAAAATTCCTCAAAACAATGGCTCAGCGTTTTCAAATTACCATCTTAGGAGGTGGCTTTCCAGTTCCCGTCAACAGTACAGGTAAAGTCCACAACACCGCCTTACTCATCGACCCCAACGGTGAAGAACTTGCTTGCTACCACAAAGTACACCTATTTGATGTTAACGTCCCTGATGGCAACACTTATCGAGAATCTAGTACGGTAATGGCTGGTAAGCAACTACCCTCTGTCTATTTCTCGCCAGAACTTGGAAATCTAGGACTTTCTGTGTGCTACGATGTCCGATTCCCCGAACTTTACCGACATTTGTCAGACAAGGGGGCAGATGTTATTTTTATACCTGCTGCCTTCACTGCTTTCACTGGCAAAGACCACTGGCAAGTGCTACTGCAAGCGCGTGCTATTGAAAACACCTGCTATATCATTGCTCCAGCACAAACCGGGCTAAACTACGACCGTCGCCAAACACATGGACACGCCATGATTATCGACCCTTGGGGGATGATTTTAGCGGATGCTGGTGAGCAGCCTGGAGTGGCGATCGCCGAAATCAACCCTTCACGACTCGAACAAGTCCGCCGTCAAATGCCCAGCTTGCAACATCGGGTATTCTGATCGCTAAGCAATTTGTAAATAGGGAGTGGGGAGTGGGGAACTCGGGGCCCCCACGGAGTGGGGATTAGGGG
>CAXTSI010000055.1:26515-27090 GCA_964246695.1 uncultured bacterium | reverse complement strand
GCAATTAGCAATTAGCAATTAGCAATTAGCAATTAGCAATTAGCAATTAGCAATGACTAAAGTTGATATTTTAATTCTCTCGAATGGTCCTGGGGAAGTGACAACCTGGGTGCGTCCAGTAGTACGGGCATTGCGGCAACAACTGGGACATGACCGAACTCATGTGAGGATTTCTGTGATTTTATCGCCTTGCCCAAATGCCAGTGGCAAAGAAGCAGCAATTGCCAAGTCTTTCAGCGAAGTAGACCGCGTGCAGCCACCAGAGTATTTTTGGCAGTTTTTGCTGTGGGGAAAAACTGTTGAGAATTGGGAATGGCGCGATCGCGGTGTAGTTGTTTTCCTCGGAGGAGATCAATTTTTCCCAGTGGCGATCGGCAAAAGACTAGGTTATCGCACCGTTGTTTACGCCGAATGGGAAGCACGTTGGTATAGCTTAATTGACCGTTTTGCGGTGATGAAACCTGAAGTTGCTACTCGTGCACCCCAGAAATATGCTCACAAATTTACAGTTGTGGGAGATTTGATGGTAGAAGCTGGCAACAGATTATTAACGGATGTAACGGATGAGTTATCTG
>CAXTSI010000055.1:0-26415 GCA_964246695.1 uncultured bacterium | reverse complement strand
TGGGACTCAAAGACAATTTATCCGCTACATCCGTGACAAAATCCGCTGCCACTGATGTAACGGATGAGTTATCTGTGGGACTCAAAGACAATTTATCCGCTACATCCGTGACAAAATCCGCTGCCACTGAACTAATTGCTTTACTCCCAGGGTCGAAAGCGGCGAAACTGATGCAAGGAGTGCCTTTGACTTTGGCAAGCGCACAATACATTCATGCTAGAAGACCCCAAACCAAGTTTGTAATTCCCGTCGCCCCGACTTTGGATTTACAAACTTTAGCTAGTTTTGCCGATCCTCAGAAAAACCCTTTTGTTCAGACTTTCGGTAACGTGTCAGCTAAATTGGTCGAGTCTGAACATCCTATCCTTGAAACAGTGACTGGCTTATGTGTGGAACTTTGGACTCAGACACCTGCCTACGACTTATTATCTCAATGCAGCCTCTGCCTGACTACAGTGGGGGCAAACACCGCTGAATTAGGTGCTTTAGCCGTACCAATGATTATTATGCTACCAACCCAACAGCTAGACGCGATGCGCTCTTGGGATGGTTTACCAGGACTTTTGGCAAATTTACCGCTTGTCGGTTCTGGCTTTGCCAAGCTGATTAACTGGCTGTTTCTGAGGCGCAAGGGTTTATTAGCATGGCCAAATATTTGGGCGCAGGAAATGGTAGTTCCAGAACTGGTAGGAAAACTCCAGCCAGAAGACGTAGGGTCAGTGGCATTGGACTTTTTGACTCATCCAGAAAAATTGGACCAGATCCGCGCAAAATTGCGGAGTATCCGAGGTGAACCGGGAGCTGCGAAGAAGATAGCACAGTTGGTGCAAGAAGAAATAGGGAATTGCTAATTGCTAATTGCTAATTGCTAATTGTTCATTGCCAGTCTGACTTTAGCCATTAGCCATTAGCTATTAGCCATTAGCTATTAGCTACTCCCTACTCGCCATTCGAGTTTCCATCTCGCCGTCCTAATTCATAAACGCCACAACCTATACAGGCGAGTATTCCCATGCTGATTGCCCAACTGCTACCTAAACCTAGTTCAACGCCCCAGTTACATAAGGCACCAAGGGCTAGAAAAGGCACAATGCTAAGTAGCGAGGCGTAAAAAGCGTTTTGGGATTCTCTCGCCTGACGAGTATTTTCAAATTCTGTCTTGTTCGTGTAAAGCGATCGCTCAGCAAAGTTAAACCAGCGGTTTAGTTGCTGAATTACCCATTCACTGACTGGGGAAAAACCTAGATATAGCGCTAAGGACCACAAACTCGCTCCGGCGATCGCACTCGTGTTTAACTCAAAGCTGAAGGGCAACATTTCAGTCAGCATAGCTTATGGCAATCCTGCAAAGGGTCAAAATTAGCTTTGATGAATGCTAGCTTAACAAATTAAGCAATTCTCAGCATAAAGTTAACAGCATTTCTACTTATTTGTTAATTTTTCCCGCTAGTAATATTAATCAAGAAATCATAAAAGCTTAATGATGAATATTTTATACCATACTTCATCCGGAAATTAGATTCATCCATGAAGTCAATTTCATACTTTATACTTCAAATAACTGCTTAAGTATCCGTAAATATCTGCATAATAATTAACTACTGGTAATAATTCTTAAGTAATTACCGATAACCAACAACTTAAATATGGTAATTGGTAATTGGTAATTGGTAATTGTTTTTTCTGACTATTACCCATTATCGATTACCTATTACCAGCCCTCACGCTAAAAAGAGCGCAACTTACGTTACTATCTACTAAATCACTTGACATTTAAATATCCTGAAGTAAGATAGTCCGATGTAAGTAATTAAAATAAAAAATCATACACATTCAATTAGGTTATCGAGAGTAAATACTGAGAAAAAATCAGAGCGTATCTGTATTAAATTGAGGAATAAAACATGATAAAAAGGCGACAAAGAGTAGCAATTTATGGAGCCAGCCTATTTCTATTAGGAGCGAGTATTGTAAGTTTAATTACTCTATTGCCAAAGTTAGAAACTGTTAAAGCTGTAGAATTAAACACAAATCAAAAGGTGATGAGTAACAGTTGGCTAGCAGCCTCTTTCCCCGTAGAAAATTTTCAAGCATACACATCCCCTTTTGGCTACCGCCATTCTGCCACTGGTAGCAACAATTGGGAGTTTCACAGCGGCTTAGACATTGCGGCACCACAAGGTAGTTATATTCGCAATTGGTGGGCAGGTACAGTCATTCAGGTTGGCGATCGCGACGCTTGCGGTACCCATATAGTGATTAAATCTGGCGAATGGCAGCACACTTACTGCCATATGCTAGGAAACGTAGAAACCGCATCTGGTCGTCGTTATCTAATTGATCGCGCAGGTGGTATTCAAATTTGGGAAGGTCAGCAAATACCAGCAGGAGTCAGAATGGGTCGGGTAGGAATGACTGGACGCACCACTGGTCCTCATCTCCACTGGGGACTGAAGTATGCTAACAACTATGTAGATCCGGCGATGGTTCTCCAAGAAATGTTTTCCCAGCAGCAAATTGCCAAAGTTTCAGCACCAAAATTGACACCACAACAGTCAGCAGTCACCATTGAGGAGTCAAAATTTATTCGAGATTCTGGATATTAAATGGTAGTTGGTAGTTGGTAGTTGTTAGTTGGTAGTTGTTAGTTGGTAGTTGGTAGTTGTTAGTTGGTAGTTGTTAGTTGTTAGTTGGTAGTTGGTAGTTGTTAGTTGGTAGTTAGTAATTGGTAATTGGTAGCTGTAATTTTTTCCCATTAACAATCAACAATCAACAACCAACAACTAACAACTAACAACTAACAATCAACAACCAACAACTAACAACCAACAACTAACAACCAACAACTAACAACCAACAACTCTTTACCTTTTTGCAACTTCCACAACTAATTGCTTCTCAGGCAACTGGGTATATTCAGCAACAATTTTGCGGAACTGCTCTCCCTCAATTGTTTCCTGTTCTACTAATAAATCCACAAGACGGTCTATCAAAGCTCGGTTTTCACGGATGATGCGACGGGCTTCTTCATAACAGGAAGTTGCCAGCGCCCGTACTTGTCGATCAATTTTAGTAGCCATCTCTTCCGAATATTCGGAGCGATTCACCCAATCTCGACCGAGAAACACATCGCTATTCTGAGTTTCCAGAGCCACTAACCCCAACTCAGACATACCATACATAGTCACCATCTTACGGGCGAGATTTGTCACCATTTTCAGGTCGCCGCTGGCTCCGCCTGTAACTTCATCTTCGCCAAAAACTTCTGCTTCTGTTGCCTTTCCTCCTAATGTCATAGTTATATTGTCTTCTAACCAAGCCCGAGTATAAAGACCACTGTCAATTAACTCTTCATTGAGGATCTGCTGAGAAAAACCACCAACTCCACCAGAACGGGGAATAATTGTCACCTTATTTAAGGGGTCAGAATGTTCCAAGAGTGTAGCCAACAGAGCGTGTCCTGCCTCATGATAGGCAATCAATCGCTTTTTCTTGCTATCCAAAAGCGGGTTGAGAGTTAGCCCAATTGTCAGTCGGTCAATGGCGTCGTCAATTTCGATCGGCGTAATTGCCTCCTTACGTCTACGCGCTGTGAGAATAGCCGCTTCGTTGAGGAGGTTAGCTAAATCTGCCCCTGTAAAACCTGGTGTACGACGGGAGACTACTTCCAAGGAAACTGACGGGTCAATTTTTTTGTTGCGGGAATGAACTTTTAAAATTTCTAGACGACCTTTCCGGTCAGGTGCATCAACAATCACTTGTCGGTCAAACCTTCCAGGTCTGAGCAGCGCTGCATCTAGTACATCCGGGCGGTTAGTCGCAGCAATAATAATAATACCGTTGTTCCCTTCAAAACCGTCCATTTCCGTGAGCAGTTGGTTGAGGGTTTGTTCCCGCTCATCGTTACCGCCACCGATCCCAGCACCCCGCTGTCGTCCCACAGCGTCGATTTCATCAATAAATATTAGGCAGGGAGCATTTTCTTTAGCTTTTTTGAACAAATCGCGCACGCGAGATGCACCGACACCAACAAACATTTCTACAAATTCCGAACCGGAGATGCTGAAGAAGGGCACACCTGCTTCGCCAGCAATAGCTTTTGCTAGCAAGGTTTTACCAGTTCCCGGAGGTCCGACTAACAGCACTCCTTTGGGAATGCGTGCGCCGACTGCGGTAAATTTTTCTGGTTGTTTGAGGAAGGTGACGACTTCTTGTAGTTCTTCTTTGGCTTCTTCAATACCTGCTACGTCCTCAAATTTCACTCCAGTTTTTGCCTCCATTTGAAAGCGAGCTCTGGTTTTGCCAAAGTTCATTGCTTGGCTAGAGGCATTAGTAGAGCGGCGCAAAAACAATAGCATTAAAGCAACTAGCGGCAAAATCCACATGAGGTTGATTAAAAGCCCTACAGCGGCTCTACTGTTAGCAGAGGAAACCTCGGCAAAATCAACTTTATTATTTTCTTTGAGTTTGTTAATTAACTCTGGGTTTTGCTCTAAAAGCCTTACCTGTTGCGGTGGTGTATCTGGCTTTTGCCCGTCTAGATAAACCTTTGCTACCTGTTCGGTTTCGTCAAGCTCTACTTTTTTGACTTCCCCCTTCTCAATTTTTTTGATCAATTCGCCATAGGTGAGAGAGTCGCGCTCTGCTTTTTGCGCCAACGCGGGAGTTCCTCCTAAAATTCCAGGCAACATGAGCAAACCGGCAGTCAGCGCACCAGCTAAAGCTGAGCGCTTTGTTTGTCGCTGTTTCGTCGTCTTTTTCGCAAAACTTTTCATAATAATTACCCTTTGTTTGCTGGCATAAGCTGAGCGCTAGTTTTTTTGTCAGTTTTTTTAGCAAAAATTGTTTTCTAACTTTCTAGTGTAGCTTCCAAAAAAAACCATTCCCACGTCTCTTGCGATATATATCGCTTGCTGCTTACGTTATTTGAGGGGGCGAACAGCCGTTCGCCCCTACTAAATTGCACGCATTTCTGGAAGTTAGTTCTTTGGTAGCTCATCGCACTCGTTACTGTGTACCATTTTTGTTCACTATTTGGACGAAATAGCAGAGTGACGTTAAGTCGTCTTCTGGCTCCTTTCCTGTCTGCTTCTGTTTTTCCTAGCAGAAAAATTTCCCGAAATCTGGAATTTGACATACTACGTCACAAATAGCTAAAATATTTACATACTCGTAATGATTCCGTTTTTAAATAAATATCTATCTTTTGAGAGTGTAAAAACTTATTTAAGCTAGTCAGTAATTTGTGGATTGATTATGGTAAAAATTGTTGGTATTGGCGGTAGTTTAAGACCTGATTCCTACACCCACATCGCTTTGGGTTTAGCAGTACAGCGGGTAGAAGCCCTTGGTGCAGAAGTAGAAATTCTCGACTTGCGGCGTCTTCATTTGCCCTTTTGTGACGGGGGAGATGCGTATCCAGCATACCCAGACGTTCAGCGGTTGCAAGATACCGTCGGTGGCGCTGATGGGTTAATTTTGGCAACACCAGAGTATCACGGTGGCGTGAGTGGTGTTCTCAAAAATGCCCTTGATTTGATGAGTTTTACGCAGTTGTCTGATAAAGTGACGGGACTGATTAGCGTTTTGGGGGGACAGCCTAACAGCAACGCCCTAAATGAACTCCGGGTGATTATGCGTTGGGTACATGGTTGGGTAATTCCAGAACAAATTTCTATTGGGCAAGCGTGGAAAGCTTTCAGCCCTGAAGGTAAACTACTGGATGATAAACTCTCCCAACGGTTTGACGAATTTGCTCAAAGTTTAGTTGAAAATACTCGGAAGCTGCGAGGTGTCGATTAGAGGAATTGTGGAAACGGCATCCCGACTCATTTCAATGTAAGAATGCTGCTTAAACAGTTCAAATAGAGATTGAAAGTTAGCTGAAAAAAGGGTTTCAAGTTCTGAGTTCTTGATGTTCCCTGTCGTGATTAAAAGTAGTTTATAGGGCAATACAGTTCAGTTAAGCACCAGATCAGAAACCCGGTTTCTAAGAGAAACCGGGTTTCTTTGCTCCCACTTATCCTTAACTGAACCGTATCGCGACAATCACCATTGAGGCGATGCCGCAATCAAGTTAAAAACCAGATTGTCGGGGGTATCATCAACAACAAGAATGTCCCCTTTGGAGAATAAATTTTGCTGGCTGTTCATAAGAAAAATGATGGCTTGTTAACTAACATTTTGGTGAAATTGAACTTTCAAAGTATTCAGCTATTAAGCTTTATATACAGATAAAATAGCTGAATCCACCTAGTACATGACGGCGGAAATAACGCTACCATCTCAAACAGCCAAAACCCTTGTATTTCAAGCTTTTTAATTTTAGATTGCTTCGCTTTGCTCGCAACGCGAAGCGATTTTTAATTTTTAATTCCGCTCAGCGGTACTAGCAAGCAGATTGAAAAGTAACGAGAGAGGATAACTCCTCAAAACGTTTCTCAATTGAGCGGTTTCTCCCCTGCTCTTTAGCTTGATAAAGCGCTTTGTCGGCAACAGTAATCAAGGTTGAGGGGTCAAGTTTATACTGAGGAACCAAACTGACGACACCCGCACTTATCGTGACGTATTTGTGAACAGCAGATTGAGCGTGGGGAATTTTGAGGTTTTGAACCTCATTTCGCATGGCTTCAGCTACTTGTAAGGCTCCCTCAACATGAGTATTAGGCAGAATTATGGCAAATTCTTCGCCGCCGTAACGAGCTACAAGATCTGCCGGACGCTTGATAGTACGATTAATTGCTTGCGCCACTTGCTGTAAGCAAAAGTCTCCGGCTAAATGACCATAAGTGTCGTTGTAACTTTTGAAATAATCAATATCGCATAAAATCAAAGACAAGGGTAATTGCTCTCGTGCCATTCGCCGCCACTCTAGGCTTAAGTGCCCGTCAAACTTCCGGCGATTGGGGACTCCTGTTAAGCTATCTAAGGTGGCGAGGCGCTCTAGATTAAGGTTCGCGGCTTTCAGAGCGGCTTCTACTTTTTTACGATGGAGCGAACCTAACTGGGTAGCAACTGCATCGATCAGCTCAATTAATCGCTGTTCGGGTTTGAGCTTTTCTTTTTTGAAGAAAACCAAAACAGCTAGCACTTGCTCGTTGAAAATAATGGTAACGCCGAAAGCAGCTTTGGGTCCTGCATCTAAGGCGATGTCAGAACGGAGAAAAACTTGGTATTGCTCAAGTGAAACATCTTCTATCCATTTGGGCTGTTTGGATATCCAAATTCGCCCCGGGAGTCCCACGCCGGGAGCAAATGTAAACTTCTCGCTCTGATATCGGAATATCTCTAGACTTGCTTGTGTTGCATACCACCGTTGGCTGCATTCTAAAATTGTGCCTTCATCGTTAGGAATCCAGGCTTCTCCAAAATCCCAGCCGATCATCTGGCAAACTTGATAGAGGGTAACTTTTAAGGCAGCGTGAAAGTCGTCACAAGAGCTAATAGCTTGTGCTATTATCAGTAAAAAGCGGGTTTCAGTTTCAGCTCGTTGGCGCTCTTGGATTTGCTGTTGTAGCGAGTGGCTTTGCTGCTGAAGTTTTAGATGCAGAGTTTGGATGGTTAGTTGGTTCTTGACGCGGGCTAAAACCTCTGCTGCTTGAAACGGTTTAGTAATGTAGTCTATACCACCGACTTCAAAAGCTTTTACCTGAGCGGATACGTCATTGAGAGCGCTGAGAAAAATTACCGGAATCGACCGTGTCTGTTGGTTGGCTTTCAGCAATGAGCAAACTTCATAGCCATCCATTTCTGGCATCAAAATGTCGAGTAAAATCAGAGCGGGTGGAGCCATCTGCACTACCTTCAAAGCTAAACTCCCGTTGATTACCTTCCTGACTTGATATCCCTCCTTAGTGAGGATGGTGGATAAAATTCGTAGGTTGTCCGGAGAATCATCAACGATGAGAATGTCTCCAGAATTCGCTTGTACTTGATCGTTATTCATTGGTAGACGCCTCAGTGAGATCAAAGAGCAGATCCAGACGAAAGTTATTGACCAAATCCGTCAGGGAATAAGCCAAATTTGCCTCAGTCTCAGGAATTTGGGCGATTAGCTGCAAAATGAGCGCGTCATTGGCACAGAGTACTGCTTCGTGTAGCTGTACCACCCACTCAGGAGGCATGACGCTCAGATCCTCTGGTATCAGTTTTTTTGGGATCGTCGCCGACAATTGTGAGGCGATCTGATTTTCATCTTCATAAACATAGCGCACTCCTAGGTGCTGAGCGATTTTATCAAACAACACCGACTCTCGGAAAGGCTTACGTACAAAGTCGTCGCAGCCTGCTGATAAGACTTTTTCTTGCTCTTCCTCAAAAGCACTGGCGGTGAGTGCAATAATTACGGTAGCCTGACCCTTGAGTGTAGCTTTAATTTGTCTGGTGGCCTCATAGCCGTCCATAACTGGCATTCGCATATCCATCCAGATGAGGTGTGGTTCCCAAGTTGACCACAAGGTAATTGCTTCAGTACCGTTAACCGCTTCCCGCACTTGAAATCCCAATGGTTCAAGCAGCTTAACCATTAGTAGGCGATTCTCCTTGAGATCCTCAACGACCAAAATGCGATAGATAGGTTGGTTAGGCTCTAGTCCAATGACTCGCTTGGTTGTAAATGAAGTTTTTTGATCAACAGGAGCAGTCTCCCTCACAAGAACGTCAAATGTAAACGTCGTTCCCCTACCCATCTGGCTGTTAACAATGATATCTCCTCCCATCAGCCGCACAAATTCTCGGCTAATGGGTAGACCCAAACCTGTTCCTTGCATTGATTGGCGACCCGTTTGAGTTTGCACAAACAGGTCAAACAAGGTGTCAATCTCATCTGGTGCAATGCCCGGTCCGGTATCTTCTACTTCAAAGGTGATTGGGAATTGGGTATGAGGGATTGGTTCCCCGTTGTAGCGACTTCCGTCAGACTGGCGTGATTGGGAATCCCCTGTCGCTAGTCTTACCCGCAATGTGACACTGCCAGATTTAGTAAATTTGATGGCGTTTCCCAGCAGGTTAATTAAGACTTGACGCAATTTACTTTCGTCAGTTTGCACGTATTGAGGAACATCTGCTGCCCGTTTAAAGATGAGATGTAAGCCTTTGACCGCAGTTTTAAGCTGCAGCATCTGTTCTAAGTCGTTCAGTAACTGATACAGGTCAAAGCGATTTTCATTGAGAGTGACCTGACCCGCTTCAATTTTGGATATTGACAAAATGTCGTTAATAAGTTCAAGCAAATGTTCGCCACTGCGATTGATGATTTTTAGCTGTTCTTTTTGGTCAGAGGAGAGAGAATTGCTACGAACTATCACCTGGGAAAAACCGAGAATGATGTTTAGCGGCGTCCTCAACTCGTGGCTCATGTTGGACAGAAATCGGCTTTTGGCAATTGATGCGTCTTTAGCTGCTGCTAGTGCCACCTGCAGGGCAGTTTCGGCTTGTTTGCTTCCTGTAATGTCCTCGACTAAGCCAAGAATCTTGGTTGGTATGCCATGAGCATTTCTGGCAAATACGACTCTTCTCGCATTCAGCCAGCGCCACTGCCCATTTTTGTGCCGGAATCGATATTCGGTGGCAAGAACTTCATTGTCGCTCAGGTTGATAAAGCGATTGGGTATGTCGTAGTACAGGTGTTTGTCATCTGGATGCAATTGCTCCTCAAGCCACTGAGATTCTTTTAGGTAAATTTCCTTCGGAGAGTAGCCTAACATTGTCGTAGTTTGTTGATTAAGATAGAGAGTGAATTCTTTTGAGATGTCAAACAGATACAAAATTTGTGGGATCGCATCGGCAACTTTTTGTAAAAAATATTGACTATTGCGTAATTCTTCTTCCATCTCTTTGCGCGTGGTGATATCCCGTCCTTCGGGAATCAGCAACTTCACCTGCCCAGATTCATCTTTTATGGGGCGCAGAGAGAAATCAATTGTTGCCACAACATCGCCGAGTCCCAAAACTTCCACTTCATAGCGCACAAAATCTCCTGTTGCAGCACGAGCGATCGCCGCTTTTAATTGCTCCTGAGTTGCTTTTGAAATCGTCCACCATCGGGCTGACCAAAATGGCTTGCCAATAACTTGAGAGTGGCTAAGACCGCCGAAGTCAAGGATCGTCTGGTTAGCTTCCAAAAGAATGCCATCGGGCTGGAGTAATCCAACGAACTGAAATGTTTGATTAAAGATGGCACGGAATCGTTCTTCACTGTCTTTGAGTGCCGCTTCTGCCCGGTGATACTCAGTAATATCCTCCTGAACCGCTACGTAGACCATTCCATGATCGGGGTGTTTAAACAGCGAAGCCTGTGCCCGACACCAGAAGGGTGTGCCGTCTTTCTTGACATTGTGAACTTGATACGTTGCTTCACCGTATGTCTCAATCTCGCTGATGATTTTGGTTGCGGTTTGCTTTGCGTTCTCCCGATCGTCTTCGTAGTTCACCACATCCACTGGCTTTCCGTTTAGTTCACCTGGATTGTAGCCAAACATACTCTCAAATTTTGGGTTGGCATAAACAATCGTTTTATCGATACCTCTGACCAGGCAAACTCCGCCTGCCATATTCTTTACAATGATGCTTTGAAGCTCTAAATCCCTCTCTGCTTGTTTGCGAGCGGAGATGTCTTGGATTTGAGAAATAAAGTACATCGGTTTATTTTGGGCATTATGCACCAAAGACACGGACAGAAAAATCCAAATAATATGTCCAAGCTTGTGGAAGTACCGCTTCTCCATCTGGTAGCTGCGAATCTCACCCGCTAATACCTGGCGCACATAGTTAAGATCGGTTTCCAGGTCATCTGGATGGGTGATGTCTTGGAAGGTCAAGGATTTTAACTCTTGCTCTGTATAACCCATGCTCTCGCATAGAGAGCGATTGACTTTCAACCACTGTCCGTCAAGTGCCACCATTGCCATACCAACCGCAGCATAATCGAACGCACTGCGGAAGCGTTCCTCACTTTCCCGTAATGCCGATAAAGCAAGTTGGCGGTCGGTAATATCGATGTAGGCGATCGCCACGCCATACTCTGGTAAGGGAAGAGGTGCAGCCGTGACGCTAATCCAGGTAATCTTACCGTCTGCTTTGACGATCCCCGTTTCAATGTTTTCCACAACTCGGTTTTCTGTTAGTGCTCTGACGCTAGCAAATTCTCTTGCTGACATGAAAGTGCCGTCAGGACGAATGTAGTTCCACTCTGAAGCAGAGTACTTAAGTGTGGTATTGTCATCAGTAGATATACTGAAAATTTTCTGGCTAGCTGGATTGGCTTCAATCAAATTTCCCGCTCGATCGGCGATCGCAATGCCAATGGGGAAGATCTCAAACAAGGTTTTATATTTCGCTTGGCTTTCTATTAATGCCGACTCGATTCGCTGACGCTCAATGATTTCACGCTCCAGTTCTCGGTTTGCTAGCTCTAGTTGTGCGGGGCTAGGGAGAGCAAGTGCCTTTGGCATCAACACCATCATCTCAGAAGCTGTGTACAGTGAAGTTAATGCAGTGATAGCTTTGATGCCGCCACTCAGCCAATAAATAGGATGCCAGAGCGTCCAAATCTCCATCAGGTGAGTGGTGCCACAAGAGGTGATAAATAGTCCAAACAGCAGAAATATCCGATTGAAGGGCAAATCTTGACGTTTCCTAACAAAATAGAGCAACGTGATGGGGATTGAAAAATAGGCAAGTGCAATTAAGCAGTCGGATACGATATGCAACCCCACTAACTTTAGATTCCAGAGATAGCAATGACCGTGAGGGATAAACTGCTTAGAAGCAAGAAGAGTTTTTAAAAGTTCCCACATCAAGTTGTCTCAAACACAAGTTGCTGGAAACAAGAGTAGCCAATTTTACTTAATTACTACCTCAGTATTTGTCCGGAAAAACGAGTTAATACGTAGATAATTAAGATTTCATTAGTCCTTGAAGTTACGTAGCTAGGACTAGCCCTTTCAAGAAACATGGGGAGTGGGGAACTCGGGGCCCCCACGGAGTGGGGATTAGGGGCATGGGGAGTAGGGAGTGGTGGTGTTTGTTTCATTCGTAGCGGGTGGTGTGCCGCCAGTGGGGTGCTTTCAAGGTGTTGTGTAATGGGCTGATTTGTAGTTTGGTTAAGATTTGTGAAAATCTCTTTCTTGGATAAAAAATGTTGCGCTTGTCAGGTGTTTGAGCGGTTTGTACTCATAAAGTCCAGTATCGGTGATCTGAGGGGGCGAGTAGAGAAAGCACTTTTCGCAATCGGTGGTGTAAGTCTGAGGGAATACCAGGCATATAGTTCTTTAATAAATTATGTTGCCGGATAAAATAAATAAGGCTCCCGTTCAGGAGGGGTCTGAATCCCAACTGAGGCGGAACCTTCAGCATAGCTGCCTCCTGCCCTCTGCCTTCTTCAAGGTGACAATAAAAACTATGAGTGAACTATCACCACACGGTGAACTGACAAACTTGTGTGCAAAGGTAGATTCTGCTTTACAGAAAGTTAAGTAGGTAGGCACAAATAAACCTAACAACTACGAAATGTAAAACGCTCAAAACCGCAAGCGAATTGCTTCACGAAGCTTCGCGACCTTCGCTTCGGACATAGTTATAAATTTTCTCGCCCACCTACTTAACTTCTAACCAAGTTTGTAAATAGCCAAGCTAGTAAAATCTAGCAGGGCTTCGCTCAAATCTTCAAGAACAGGCAAAGGTAAACCAGAAATTCTGAGGCGCATTTCCTCGGAGAGTTCTCCTAGCAGCTTATGATTTGCGATCAAAACAAATTGAATTGGTAGCTATACGAAACTTGATTGATGAACCAAGTTAAATGTATCCGAGTTATGGTCTGGAATAACAGAAACCGTGGTGGAAAAGGGGAACGGTATGCTTGCTGTCGGTGCCACATCTAGCTTAACAGACAAGGAGCCTAGCACTGACGACAAGCCTAGATCGGAGTCAGCGATCAGGGCTTTGCCCAGATTGTCATCGATGTTTTCATAGAAATCGCTGGACTGGGGCGCAGTTGTCAGGTAATTCTGAATGAAGTTAGCGACTGAGTTGGCATCCCGATATTGATTGGGGGCTAGTCCGTTCTTATAGTCGAGGTTAACGCTGACATTGGCGATCGTACCTCGGGCGGGAATGGCGACGTTACTTAAATTAAGGTTGACGAGTTGATTCTCTCTACCATCTGGTCTAGCCGTGACCGTGGTGGAAAAGGGGAACGGTATGCTTGCTGTCGGTGCCACATCTAGCTTGACAGACAACGCGTTGACCACTGACGATAAGCCAAGCTGCGAGTCAGAGACTAGAGCTTTACCCAGATTGTCATTGATGTTTTCATAGAAATCACTGGATTTGGGAGTAGTTTTCAGGTAATCCTGAACGAAGTTAGCGACTGAGTTGGCATCCCGATATTGATTGGGGGCTAGTCCGTTCTTATAGTCGAGGTTAACGCTGACATTGGCGATCGTACCTCGGGCGGGAATGGCGACGTTACTTAAATTAAGGTTGACGAGTTGATTCTCTCTACCATCTGGTCTAGCCGTGACCGTGGTGGAAAAGGGGAACGGTATGCTTGCTGTCGGTGCCACATCTAGCTTGACAGACAACGCGTTGACCACTGACGATAAGCCAAGCTGCGAGTCAGAGACTAGAGCTTTACCCAGATTATCATTGATGTTTTCATAGAAATCACCGGACTGGGGCGCAGTTGTTAGGTAATTCTGAACGAAGTTAGCGACTGAGCCAACATTCCGGTAATCACTGGGGTTGAGTCCAGACAAATAGTCGAGGTTAACGCTGACATTGGCGATCGTACCTCGGGCGGGAATGGCGACGTTACTTAAATTAAAGTTGACGAGTTCACTTGTACTTGGCGTTGACGGTGAATTATCTATCATGTGTTTAACTTCTCTCAAATTTGTTTTGGTTTTTATTAAAGTTAAGACTTGCTCTGAAGAATTAGTTAACCTTCGGTTAAGCAAGTTAAGATTTCGTACTTTCACAAGTCAACTACAAATCTCAGAATTTATGACTTCAAATCACCAGAATATCTGAGTCAAAATTGTTGACTCCTTTCACATAGCTAATATTTTTTTACCTATATAGCGAAGCAGTAAGCTCTTGGTGTTGCTGCTTCAAAATATCCGGCTACTTGAGGTTAAAATCCTGAATATAGAAGCTGGAAGCACGACTTGAAATGACTTGGTAATCAAGACCACATAACAAAAATATCAGGATTCAAGTAGCAATATTACTAATTTTTATAAGATATTGTGTATATTTTATATGATTTCAATGAAGATTATATAAAGATATATACCAATTCTACTTTTTGATTGTGATGTGATAGTAGAAAAAGCCTAATAAAAGAATTGGCTAAATTACATAAATTTTTCAGAGCCAATGAACACCACGCATGATATGTGCTATTTAATATGATTCGGATAAGATAATTTATTTACCGATAACCTTTGTAGAGACGCGACCGATCGCGTCTCTACACGTATTAATGTCTCACCAACAACGCTTAACCGAACAGTATTGATCTGCTATAGCAATCCTATTTGAGTTACAAATTTGTCAGCCCTCAGAAACCCGGTTTCGTAAGAGTTACCGGGTTTCTAGGCGTTCGCGAATCATTTAGGACTGCTATATTCCATTCTTGCTGTCAGAAAAACAGGGCAAAGTCGGCGCGATCGCTCCTTCGGAGGAGTCAGATCTTAGGCGTCTCACGCCAAGACGCCAAGGCGCGAAGAGACTTAAGCGAGTCTTTGCGTCTTTGCGCCTTGGCGTGAGAATACATCAGTTTAGTGATGGTGATGATGAGCAACAGCCAACTGAGGGTTAACCGCAACAGCTTCCTCAGACAACAACTCGGCAATATGAGAATTTGCCCATTCTGCTACCATCGCCAAGAATGTGGGATCGTCGTTGACGCAAGGCATTTGCACGTAATTTAAATTAGGATGCTTCTTCTGCAGAGCATGAATGATGTGGTGTACGTCCAACAGAGTTTCGTGGTTTTCTGTAGCAAAGCCAATTGACATAAATATAACGGCTTTAGCACCCAACTGAATGAGGTTTTTCGCTGCTTGTTCGACGTTTGGCTGAGTCCACTCAATTAAGGGTGTGTCGTGGTTTAGCCACCCAATGGAAATTAAGGGGTAGCGGTTGATCAACTTATCGCGTACCAAGTCGTATAATGCCTGACTTTCGGCGATCCCAGAAGTAAAGCCTTTGGCTTTGTGAGGACAACCGTGGTTCATCAGGATAATGCCAATTTCAGAAGGGAGGTAAGCACCGACTAGGTCGGCGGTGATTTTCTCTTCGACGAGATGCGCCATCAAATTGATGTATTCCGGTTCATTGTAGAAAGAAGGAATGTAGCGCAGTCCTTTCACCCAGTGTTCATTACCATCAGCCAACTGAGATAAAGCTTTGTTGACTTGCTCGATCGCAATGCCGCTGGTGAAAATGGAATCAACTACTAGCAGTGGGTAAATGAGTAGTTTATCGAATCCTTGGTTTTTGATTTCAGCTAGGACTTGTTCGGGGAGGAACGGGGCGCAAAAGTTGAAGGCTTTGAAGACTTGAACTTTATCACCCCACTTTTCCTGCAAGTACTTTTCAACGCCAGCGCGTTGCTTTTCAAAGATGGCATTGTGTGGGGAGATAAAGTCGTGGTGCTGGTGTCCCCACTCATGGCGATCGAATAACGCCAATATTTGTGCTATAGGGGGATATATCCAGGTTGGCACTGGTGCGAATTTTGCTGTCAGTAGATTTAACGCCTGTTCGTTATAGTTAGCAAAATCTTCGTAACTTTCGACTTCGCCATAGCCCATGAGCAATACGGCTACTCGGTCTTGACTGGATAATTTTTCTTGGGTGTGTTGTAGTTTTTCGGGTGTAGCAACCACAATGAGTTCCTCTATACAACGAAAGTGCAGAATATCAGCTATAGCCTTGTTGCTTTTCTTACTGGTAAAGCCCTAGTCAATTATAATCCCCTCCGGGGGGAGGGGATACGTCAAAAGAGGTAAATGAGGAAGTTAACCCTGTTCCCCAAATGGGTTGAATTATAGTTATCGTAGAATTTGTGAGCGGTTAATAATAGATGTTGTGCTTCTCAATTGCATCAAATACAAACCTAACCCCCAGCCCCTTACCTGCAAGGGAAGGGGGGTAAGCCTCTCTCCTTGCAGGAGAGAGGTTTGGAGAGAGGTCACTTGAACCGCTATGTTGTGCTGGCTAATTACTGAAAGCGCTTAATTGTACGGTGGGCACTGCCTACCAATTGCCTCTTATGGTGGGCAGTGCCCACCCTACATTAGATTGTCAACAGTATTATAGTATACCTAGTATGCAATTTGTCTGATTAATTGGTGCAGAATAATACTTTGTAACGTGACAATTATTCGGGATAATCAAGCATTTAAACGTTATAAATATAACACTATGACAACAGCTAACTCAAAGACAAATGAGTATAATAATTTGCCCTGGAATCCATGAACCAGGATTAACTCAAAGTTTTGTATTAGGTTTGCAAGAGCTATCTGATAGCTCAACTGCGATCAAACCAGTAAATATACTTATTTTGCCTACAGAAGGTTTGTTAGCTTTATCAGGATTTCACATTTTGGAGTTTTTACACCAACGCCTGGGAAACTGCGATCGCCAACCAGTTTTATTTATCAGCTTTAGTGCTGGTGTCGTAGGGGCAATAGTTGCTGCTTACCAGTGGCAATTATTTGGAGGACATGTTAAAGCTTTTATTGCTATAGATGGATGGGGTGTGCCGCTGTGGGGGAACTTTCCGATCCATCGCATTTCGCATGATTATTTCACGCACTGGAGTTCTTCATTGCTTGGTAGAGGTCAGAATAACTTTTATGCAGATCCACCTGTTGACCATTTAGAAATGTGGCGATCGCCCCAAAATGTCCAAGGCTGGTGGAAAGACTTATCTGGTGAGCAATCACAGAGCAACCAACGTCTGACTGCGGCAGAATTTATATATATGCTTGTAAAGTGCTATGAAGAAAATTAGTCCAGAATTGCTAATTGCTAATTGCTAATTGCTAATTGCTAATTGTTGATTGTTGATTGTCAGTCTTTCATTCCCCATTCCCTACTCCCCATTCCCTACTCCCTAATTCTGATGTTTCCCACTGAACCTACTACCAGTAACGGGTTTGGCGCCCTGCTAAAAAACCGTGGTTTCATGCTTCTGTGGATTGGGCAACTGGTGTCCCAGTTAGCAGATAAGGTCTTCTTCGTTTTAATAGTCGCCTTAATGGAGAACTACCCACCACCTGCTGGACTAGCGCAAAACTCCATGTACTCAACTTTAATGGTGGCGTTTACAATACCAGCGATTTTATTTGGGTCTGCGGGAGGCATCTTTGTTGACCGCTTGCCAAAAAAGTTAGTTTTGGTGGGATCTGATGTCGTGCGCGGTTTATTGACACTGTTGATTCCCTTTTTACCACGGCAGTTTTTCATTCTGTTGCTACTCACTTTTGCCGTCTCCACTGTGACACAGTTTTTTGCACCAGCTGAGCAAGCTGCGATCCCTGTTTTGGTGCAGCGAAATAATTTGCTAGCAGCTAATGCACTGTTTAGCAGCACAATGATGGGAGCTTTAATTGTTGGCTTTGCAATCGGAGAACCGATATTGAGTTTGGCTCAAGATTGGATCAAACAAGACTATAGTGAAGAGCTTGTAGTTGGTGTACTATACCTGTTATCTGGTGCGCTGATGCAGCCGATTAACTTTAAAGAAAACAAACAGACGGGACCGCAGACGTTAATGAATCCTTGGGCTGACTTCAAAGAGGGGTTGCGCTATCTCAAGAAAAACCGTCTATTGTTGAATGCGATGCTGCAAATTGTGACTTTGTATAGCGTGTTTGCAGCGTTAACGGTGCTGGCGATTAGATTAGCAGCAGAGTTTGGCTTGAAAGAGAAACAATTTGGCTTTTTCTTAGCAGCAGCTGGGGTGGGTATGGTATTTGGTGCAGCAATTTTGGGTCACTGGGGCGAAAAATTACATCGTAAGCCCTTACCCTTAGTGGGATTTTTGATGATGGCGCTGGCTTTAGGATTATTTACTTTTACCCACAACTTGGGGCTGGCGCTAGGACTGTGTGCTTTTTTAGGTGTGGGTGCTTCCTTAATTGGTGTGCCAATGCAAACTTTAGTTCAGCAACAAACTCCACCAACAATGCTGGGTAAAGTATTTGGCTTTCAAAATCATGCTGTCAACATTGCTCTTTCCCTACCACTGGCAATTACCGGTCCACTCACTGATGCTTTGGGCTTGCGAATTGTTCTGATCGGAATGAGTGTTGTTGTGACTGCTGTCGGTGTTTGGGCTTGGCTAAATACTCGCCGTGTATTGGAAGATGTGATTTAGATACTTTCAAGTCATAATTTATCCTTATTAGAACTTATGCATTGATAAACACAGTGAGATGTGCATAAAGACTTATGGGCGAATGTCATGTATAACCACTCGTGCTCCTCTTTCCGCAAGCAGGCGGGCATAGGCTGCCCCCAAACCTCGCCCGCTTCCAGTAATAATTGCTACTTTATCGTCAAGTCGAATCACTTAACTTGCTCCTGACTTAAATTCTGAATTTTAGTGGGCGTATGTACCGTATACAACTTTCCTTGTTTGCTCACACGGTCTCCCTTCCACGTCTATTTCTTTTCGCTTTACCGACAAAAATATCTCAATTTATAGCATTTCCACATATCCGTCCGTTCCATTCACCCGGATGCTTTGTCCGTCCTTGATCAGCTTGGTAGCATTCTCCACTCCGACAACTGCTGGTAAGCCATATTCACGTGCGATAACTGCTCCATGTGTCATCAGTCCACCAACTTCGGTGACCAGACCTTTTATGGATACAAACAATGGAGTCCAGCTGGGATCCGTAAATGCGGTGACTAATATATCTCCATCTTCCAGATCAGCATCTTCCAAGTTTAAGATGACACGTGCTCGCCCCTCTATAACGCCGGAAGAAACAGCCAGTCCTACAATAGCTTCGATCGGGAGATTTTCTCTTTTATACTCACCCGCAATGATTTCACCGTCAGACGTGATAACACGTGGGGGAGTTAGTTTTTCATATAATTTGTGCTCGTCTTTTCGTTTGCTGATGATCTGGTCATCCAGTTTATTGGTGCGGACGACTTCGTGAAGTTCTTCAAAAGTGAGGTAGTAGATATCTTCTTTTTCGGGAATAACGTTGGCTTGTACGAGTTGTTCGGCTTCTTTCAGTAAAGCCTGCTTATAAACGAAGTTGCGACTCACGATGCCGTATTTTGGATATTCACGATAACCGATGAAGTTCCGGACTAGGCTGACCATTCTTTTTGTCTCTGTGGCTTTTTGTTCACCATCCGGTAATTGCTTCAACCGATCTAATAACTCTTGTTCTTTTTTCAAAGCTGCTTGTCGCCCTTGCTCAAATTTCTGATGGCTGGCATTAGGCTCAAAGTTTTTGATGTTACTGAGAATGATGGGGATAAGCGTAGTTGGCTTTTCGCTCCAACGAGTTCTCGTAATATCGATTTCACCGGCACATCGCATTCCGTATTTGTTGAGATAAGCATAGATAGCGTCTTGAGTTTCCTGTCCACCATCAAACTTAATCAGTTCATCCAAAAAGTTATCATCTTTTACCTGTTGCAAATACTCAATTACTTCCGGATAAGGACGAATCACATCTGCAACATCCAATAGCGCCAGGCCCATTTCCGAAGTGATATTGTTGGGTACAGATTGAGAAAGCGTGTCTGCTACGCTTTTCTCACCTAGCCACTCCTTCATTTTTTCATTAATCCAGGATGAAGCATCCAGAGCAGCCATAATCACACCCATATTTTGCGGGTCAAATAAGCTCTTCTTTAACTGCTGGATATCTTCCAGAATAAAATCAAATAAATCCGCTCCTGATTTCGTTTGGATGTTTTGTTTTAACGCTTCTATCGATGCTTGACTACGTTTAATTAAGTCAGCAACGATTGTCGAATCGGTTTCGATTTGTGCTTGAGGAGCCGAAGACGGCATAACTTTATTGTTTTTACCGGGACTCTTTTCTTCGCTTGGTAACGATTTTATGAAATCTCCTCGTTCTATTATGGTCATAAGCGCGTCTTTTAAGAGCGGATCATGTTGTCCCATGGCATTTAATAAATTTTCCCTGCCAGCAGGAGAAGCTAGACCATTCGTGACATCAACAAATAATCTACCACCAGCTTTATACATGGGTCGAGCAGCTTTTAACTGCCATAAAGATAATCCTAATGGTTTCATGGCATCGGTCATCATTTGTTGATGACCGACCGATACATAAACGTGATTTTCTTGATCATTCGCTTCAGGAATCGGGAATAAAGTAGTGATTGGCCGACTCTGGACGATATAAAATGTATCATCAACCAAACACCATTCGATGTCCTGGGGGGTGCCGAAATGTTCTTCGATCGTTCTGCCCATGCGCTCAAGCTGTAAAATCTGCTCATCCGTCAGCGCTTGCTTATTCTGCAACTCAGGCTCAATCTCCTGTTCCTTCGTACCGCCATTCTTTAAGGCATAAATCGCCAGTTTCTTGGTGGATATCTTCTGATCGATAACCTTGCCGTTGCCCACTTTATAGATATCAGCATTCACCAGTCCGGAGACCATAGCCTCACCCAGTCCGAAGCTGGCATCAATGGATAACACTTTCCTGTTAGAAGTGACGGGATCGGCAGTAAACAAAATCCCTGCCGCCTGCGGGAAGACCATTTTCTGAACAACCACAGCCAAGTAGACTTTACGGTGGTCGAAGCCGTTTTGTATCCGGTAGGTCACCGCACGATCCGTAAAAAGGGAAGCCCAACATTTACTGATCTGCTTTAGGATTGCCTGCTTTCCGATAATATTCAAATACGTATCCTGTTGACCTGCAAAGGAGGCTGTCGGTAGGTCTTCCGCCGTAGCACTAGACCGTACAGCAAAGGCATCTTTTTCACCAACCTTTTTGAGAGAATCCGCAATCTCTTCTGCTATATCCTCAGCAATGGGCATCGTTTTGATCGCCATACGGATTTTTGCACTGATTTTGCTGATATTTCCCCGCTCTTCTGCCTTAAGACGCATTAATGCATCCAGCAAGCTGTTAAGCTCCTGATTATTTTCGGTTATTTTTTGATATGCTTCGGTGGTAACGCAAAACCCCTCCGGCACCTGTATCCCCATGATTCTGGACAGTTCGCCCAGATTAGCGCCCTTGCCTCCAACAACCATAAACTTTGATCTGTCGGTCTCCTGAAAAAAAAGTATGTATTTATTCATATTTTTTCCTCCTTTTATCGATACAAAATTTCGCAGTGTCGACACTTGATCAGGCGTGAGAGAAATCGTGGTGAAAGGTCCGAATGGGTATCCATTGTACATCAGCCCGTCCGCCGACACCGTTGCGGGGACTGAGAGTAGCGGTTCTCAGATTCTTAGGCAAAGTGCCGTCGACACTTGGTGAGCCTGCCCGATCACCCTATTTAGATGGGATTGAACCGGAAGAGAGGTCCGCCTAACAATGTACCTCACTGTTCCGATCTGGATAATCCGTACTGACAGTCACCTGCTGCCAAGCATTCAAATCCGTTTTGACCCATTCCAGTTTTTCCTGAATCAGGCTCTGCAACGTATACCGTACTGCCAGATATTTTAAGTGTATGAGCGAGAACAGTTTCCTGCTGTAGAACTGCGATTGCATGAACTGACGACGCAAGAGCAAATTCAAGCCCTGCATCACAAACAGGTTGATGTCGGCATTGTTCGTTCTGCCATCATCGAGCCAGGTTTGAGTGTGGAATGCATTTTGCTTGAATCAATAATATTGGCGTTGCCAGAAACCCATCCGCTCTCTGCCCAGACCAAAGTGTCTCTCTCCACGTTGGCTTCGGAATCATTTATCCTATTTCCTGCCAAAATGGGACCAATCTTTTACGAGCAGATTATTAACATTTGTCAACAAGCTGGATTTCGTCCCAAGGTGACTCAGGAGGCAGTTCAGATGCAAACTATCATCGGCTTGGTTGCGGCAGGACTGGGCATCGCTTTCGTTCCCGCCTCCAAGCAAAACTTCCACAGAAGCGGAGTCATTTACAGACCCTTACAAGAGCAGACACCTAAAACCGGACTTTATCTTACTTGGCGGCAGCATGATTCCTCTCCAGTAATCAGAGCATTTCTCAGCTTGGCACGGAAGACGACACAATGTCCGTCAAATCATGATGATACGTGAGCAGTTAGGGATCAATCACCTCACCTAATAGCCTCCAAGTACTGTCGAGAGCAGTAACCTGAAGCAGCTCTTGACTTTATTTTGGAACACCTAACACAGAAGTTAAACTTGACTTCATAGTATCGATTTTCTGTCAATGCTTAAGTTATACTTATATAAATATTAGGAAATTGTTTGAAGATTTGATGATAGTGTAAATTAAAATTAAAGATTGACAGCAAAATGTCAGGATAAACTTAGCTACTGCGTGAGGTTTGACTGTGCGTTCACCAAGTGTCTCCGCTAAAGATTTGCAACAAACCGAGAATCAGACCCAGTCCCATGTCTCTCCATCGCCAGTCGTGACCACGACCAGGCGTGCATCTGGAGGTTTTGCCCTGCTTGATAGCCTCAGCCGCCACGGCGTTGAGTATATTTTTGGTTATCCAGGTGGTGCAATTCTGCCGATTTACGACGATTTGTACAAGGTAGAAGCTAGTGGTGGTACCATTAAGCACATTCTTGTCAGACACGAACAAGGCGCAGCACATGCTGCTGATGGCTACGCCCGCGCTACAGGGAAGGTAGGAGTGTGCTTTGGCACTTCCGGTCCGGGGGCGACTAATTTGGTAACAGGCATCGCCACCGCCTACATGGACTCAATCCCAATGGTTATTGTCACAGGACAGGTATCACGGGCGGTAATCGGTTCAGATGCATTTCAAGAAACGGATATTTACGGAATTACGCTACCGATCGTCAAGCATTCTTATGTGGTGCGCGACACAAAAGACATGGCGCGAATTGTTGCCGAAGCCTTCCACATCGCTAGCACTGGGCGTCCGGGACCAGTTTTGATTGATGTCCCTAAAGATGTGGCGTTAGAAGAATTTGACTATGTGCCTGTGGAACCGGGTTCAGTGAAGTTACCGGGATACCGTCCCACAGTGAAGGGGAATCCACGGCAGATCGGTGCAGCAATCAAGTTGATTCGTGAAAGTCGCCGTCCGTTGTTGTATGTGGGTGGGGGTGCGATCGCCTCATCTGCTCATGAAGAAGTTAAACAACTGGCAGAATTATTCAATATCCCCGTTACCACAACTTTGATGGGGATCGGTGCTTTTGACGAAAATCATCCCCTCAGTTTAGGAATGCTGGGGATGCACGGCACCGCTTATGCGAACTTTGCCGTTTCTGATTGTGACTTGCTGATTTGTGTTGGTGCAAGATTTGATGACCGCGTCACTGGCAAGTTAGATGAATTCGCCAGCCGTGCTAAAGTCATTCACATTGACATCGATCCCGCAGAAGTTGCCAAAAACCGGATTCCAGATGTGCCAATTGTTGGGGATGTCCGGAATGTATTGACTGACTTATTGCGGCGGTGCAAGCAAATAGGGTCAACGAGTACACCCAATCAAACCCAAGAGTGGCTGAACCTCATCAACCGTTGGAAGGAAGAGTATCCTCTGGTGGTGCCACAATATGCTGACAGCATCTCGCCGCAAGAGGTGATAGCAGAACTGAATCGCCAAGCACCTGACGCTTACTACACCACAGATGTGGGTCAACATCAAATGTGGGCAGCACAATTTCTGAATAATGGTCCCCGGCGCTGGATTTCTAGTGCTGGTTTGGGAACGATGGGTTTCGGTTTACCTGCTGCAATGGGTGCTAAGGTGGCGTTTCCTGATGAAGAAGTTATCTGTATCAGCGGCGATGCTAGTTTCCAAATGAATTTGCAGGAATTAGGAACGCTGGCACAATATGGGATAAATGTCAAGACTGTGATTGTTAATAATGGCTGGCAGGGGATGGTGCGCCAGTGGCAACAAGCCTTCTACGGCGAGCGT
Organism: uncultured bacterium; assembly: GCA_964246695.1. Taxonomy (GTDB): domain Bacteria; phylum Cyanobacteriota; class Cyanobacteriia; order Cyanobacteriales; family Nostocaceae; genus Stigonema. The sequence continues at coordinate 2,303 of CAXTSI010000055.1, read as the reverse complement.
TACTCATGCTCGAATATGGAGGTAGGGATGCCAGATATTGAGTTGTTGGCACAGGCTTATGGGATTAAGGGCATGGTGATAAGCGATCGCGCTCAGTTAAAAGATGCGATCGCCCTGATGTTAGCTCATCAAGGTCCAGTTATAGTGAATGTGCATGTGACCAGGGACGAAAACTGTTACCCAATGATAGCTCCTGGCAAGAACAATGCACAGATGATTGGCTTGCCACGTCAGCCCCAGAAAGCCTCACTTGAGCCTGTTTATTGTAGCAACTGTGGTGCGAAAAACCTACCCACTCACAGCTTCTGCCCTGAATGTGGCACTAAGTTGTGATCTGATTCTGCGCTGCTGTTGATTGCAGGTTAATAGTCTAGCGCTCTTCTATGACTCTGGGCAGAGAATAATATTATGAAACCCCGACGAATGGAATTCGCGGCTACACAAACAAAGTCCCTTCGGGTGACGCTCCTGACGCTCGTCCCTCGCTACCGCTTCGCTAACGTCGCTAACGCTTCGCTAACGCCAGTCCCCTACGGAGGGAAACCCTCCTTCAGGGCTGGACTCACCGCCTGCGCGGACTAATCTGAAAATAGGGTTTCAACTTTAATCTGGCGAGAGTAATAAAAGAGCGCTAGTCGGTTTTAAAACTAACTAGACTATTAATTTATGATGCGCTACTCAAAACTTGGGTATCTTGCATAAATAATTTTTTGTCTCACGCAAAGACGCAAAGACGCAAAGAAGAACACTAAGAAAAGGACTTTTGCAAGAAGTCTATTGACACTACCTACTGCTGAAAATCTCTCTACAACGGCAAGCAAGGTGACATTCGCCGTAGGGGCGCGGTTTCCCCGCCCTTACAATGCGGTCAATTCAATCGAAAACTGCTGTAAATCAATTTAATTTAGGTAGACAAATTAAAAGATGTTCAGCTTAACCTAATTTAGGACGACTCAGAATCAGTAATCTGACTCCACCATCACCTGCATTGATGACTAAGACAGGAGGACGCTGATTAGCTTTTGCTCCTGATGACATTGCCGGGAATAGATAAATCCAGTTGCTGTTCTCGATCAACAGTCGCCAGATAATTGGTTGCTTTGGATCTGTTGTATCGTTAGTTTCGCGACCCAAAATGCGCTTAAACGCCTATAGTCTTGGCGCTACCTGCGATCAGTTAAAAGATGCGATCGCTATTTCTTTTTACCCAAGGTAGAGCGATTGACTAGGATTATGGAGGTGTAGGTGCAGGTTTTGGATGCTTTCCTGCGTAATAGACAACTACTTTCAACTGTTCTTCATCAGGAACGTAATACACCCTGTCCCCTTTTGCAACTTCATATTCCCATGCCCCTCTGTAAAGTTTGCCTTTCAAAGGGAAAACACGACCAGGTTGTCTAGTTGTAGGGGCAGTACATAAATTTTGGTAGCAACGACAACAGTTTTCTGGATAGCGCTCCATCAAAGCTTCCCATTCACGATTAACCCGACGATTTTTGGCTATTACTAACCAAGTAATTTTTAGATCCGATACATTTGGAGCGGTCAGTTCTACGAATGGCGGCTCAATATCTGTTGTTGAATCGGTTGAGGGATTGTCTGGCATATCAGAATTTAAGCAGCACTCTCAGTAAGTGGCTGAGTCAATGGTAATTCATCAAACTCGTCACTAAAGGCAGCTGCAATTTCAGGACTAGAGATTGCCAAAGCGCTCTCATGCCATTCATGGATAATCGCATCCAGTTCATCCCAAGCCTGTTCACAAAAATTGCCTGACCGATAAGCCTCACTAACTTCGGTGATAAATTCTTGAAGATCCTCTTGGTCAAATACTCTCAGCCATCCATATGGATGTTCAGTTCCAATCTTCTGTCTTAGTAGTAAACGAAAAGCTACACTTAAAAGCTCAAATACATCTCTACCATGCCGTGCTGCTTTAACAAGAGAAGCTACTTTCTCACGACGCAGCAAGGCGAAGGATTGATCGTTACGAGTAATTGTGACTGGATGATCTAAAGCCTTGTCTAGGATTCTTCCAGGTTGACGGTTCAACTCAGTAGCTGTAACTAGCTCATCTGAGTAAACATTGCTCCAAATATCAGAAGTCATGTGGGTTGCGTTTTTTTAGAAGCGCCAAATAAATGATGTTGTTGGCGAATTAATGTAGGGTGAAACCCCACATCCTCGTTCCTACGCTCTGCGTAGGAATGCAGTCTTGGAGGCTCTGCCTAGGCTGTTGACTCTGTGCGTTTTTAGCTAAATCGTCAGAAGCCCCACATCTGTACCCGGTACTCCGGGTCAGT
>CAXTSI010000054.1:0-27223 GCA_964246695.1 uncultured bacterium | reverse complement strand
CTCTCATTCCATTTGATTTGCGTTCTCTCATATCGCTTTTAGTCTAAACTCCAGTAACTACAAACAGTATTTAATATAAATAAAATTAAAACTTGAGTAAAAAATAATACAAAATACAAAAGCATCATCTAAAGTTTGCTATAGCAATCCTATCTCATTCGTGAGAGATGAAAAACCCCGTTTTTGAGGTTGGTAATTCTCACAAATCAAATAGGACTGCTATATTTTATTTTTTATAACAATGTCTCAATACTGATATCTTGCACCATTCTCAATAAGACCTAAAAAACCGGGTTGATCAAGAAACCCGGTTTTTCACCCAGGTGAAAGATGTCAGAATAGAGAGTCCAGTACTTTACTTAAAAAATCAGATCTTTATGTTTCATCTTCAAGGGCAGCAATAAAGCCTTTAATCCTGACAAATATTGTGTTTGCTGTTTACTTGTTGTGCTAAATTAGCTTATTATTAAAAGTGTGAGTCATTGTAAAATCAAGGATGTTTTTATCAAACTATATTGAGGTAACTTTAAGTGAAATTTCGCTTATGTGTGAGCGAGAGTACGGCATCATCTTAGGATGGTCGGTGTGTCATTGAAGTGACACATTCTACGGCTGTCCAAGATGATTTAAGATTGCTATATAGAATTGAGATAAATTTTTGTCTGTTATTTTTGAGCGATTAAACAAATCTGAACTTCTGCAAAAATTATGAAGAAAGTACATGTAGAGCTTGCTGAAAAAAGCTTTGCAATTCTAGGATTATTTTTCTTTACAAGAGCCTTCGATATAGGCTTAACCTTACCCACAGGTCCGTTACTTCCAGGCTTCGTTACAACAGCAATCAGATATTTTATTTGGGGAACTACCTGCCTTTTAATTGGACTTAACTGGAAAAGCGCCTTACGTATAGCGAATCGGCATAAGTTACTCTGGATATTGACAGCAATCGGCTGGCTATCATTTCTCTGGTCAGATTTTCCATTAAAAACATTTAAAGATAACCGTGAAGTGTTGCAAATGGCCTCGTTTGCTTTATATTTTGCTACACGGTTCAGCTTAAAAGAACAAGTAAAACTAGTTGCTTGGACAATTGCCGTAGCAGCTTTGGTGAGTACATTTTTCGCAATAGCAATGCCTGCTATTGCTATACATAAAGATGATCATCCAGGAGCGTGGAGAGGAATCTACGACCATAAAAATGTCTTAGGTAGCATGATGCTTTTAGGCTCATTAGCATTTTTTTTCATGCCCACAGACAACCAGCGGCAGCGTTTCTATAAGTGGGCAGGTGTTAGTCTAACGTTGTTGATGATGCTACTTTCTACTTCCAAAACTTCCGTTATTCTCTCTTTCCTTCTTGTAATGATTTTATTTTTATACCGGAAATTTAAGTGGCAGGGAAGAATCACCGTATCTTTTTTAAATATTGCACTTCTTGTCCTTGGAGGTGGGGGATTATTACTTATGAGTAATTGGGCATCTTTCATAACTAAATTGGGAAGAGATCCCACGTTAACTGGACGGACAGTAATCTGGAGTTTTGTTCTATCTAAACTTGAGGAGAGACCCTTGTTCGGTTATGGTCGTGGTGCATTCTGGTTACCAGAAAATCAGGATGCACTAGCAGCAGGTCAGTTGCTTGGGCATGGTCTTCGCCTACCTCATGCTCACAATGGCTTTTTGGATTGCGCACTTGATCTTGGTTTTATAGGTTTATTGCTTTTTCTAATTATTTTTTTCACAGCTTTTATTCGGGCATTAAAACTAGCTTACGCGACTAAAAATCCAGAGGACATGTGGCCTCTGGCATTTCTCATCTTTCTGGTAATGAACAACTTGACGGAGAGTTACCTGATGCGTGTAGCTAACATATATTGGGTTTTATTTATTACAGTTGTTCTTTCTGTAAAGCAAACAAGGCAAACTAGCAAGTTGAAAAATAGCTGAGACGGCAAAATTCGCGGCGCAGCATTTTACTCATCACAATTTACCAACCCAGCGTCCGCGAGTTTGTTTCAAATTCCCATTAATAAAAAGAGCATTACCTAAAATTAGTTCTCCATGTTTTGGTTCATATTTGAGTTCATAAAAACCTAAAAACTCAAAACATAATTCCTCTAAATAAGACTTCAATTCAAAGAAATTTGTGTGACGCTTATCTAATGAATTGAAACCAACCTCAGAAAATATAAATGAGATATGACCTGCTTTTAAAAAACTTTCGGCTCCCTTAATAACGTTTAAATCAAAGCCTTCAGTGTCAGTTTTTAAGATGTCAATTTTCTGAATATTATTTTCTTGACAAAAGTTGTCTATTGTTTTGACGGTAACTTCCTCCAAAGTTGAGTCATTTGTTATTGGTTTGTTTATATCTGGCAACAAAGAATTCATTTCGGAATCTGGAGTTAAATGCACTACAGACTTTCCGGCTTCAGAACCTAAAGCTATTTGGAAACAGTTAACGTTAGGTATTTTTTTTGTATTTTCTTTGAGTTGTTCAAACGTCATGGCGATTGGCTCAAAAGCAAATATTTTGGCTTGAGGAAAATTATGTGAAAACTCAGTTGAGGTTTGACCTACATTAGCCCCAACATCAAATATGACTTCAATTGGCAAAAAATCTTTTGAGTCAAAGCTATAAAGTTGTTTATCAGTTCCCTGGGGCCAGTGTTGTGTTTTCTTCACTCGATAGCCCAGTTTTTCTAATAAAGTTTGTAAAGATTTTTTCATCATACTTTAACCTTCCCTTTCCTTCAAAACTTTGGTAAAATGACTCTTTAATGCCATGTCATTCGCTGTATTTAGCAACTTGTTGGACAGAGTTTAGATCAACTGCAACAAGATCGTAGTCATCTGCGAAAATTCTGTAACGTTTTTCTAACTTCTTCACTAGTTTAAAGGTTTCCCAATAAGTAAGGTGTTTGTACTCTAGTAGGATTATCAAAGGACAAATCTGAGAAAAATTTAACTGTTTGATAATTTGATAATCATGTCCTTCTGTATCGATATGTAACAGATCTAAGGCTTTAATGCAATGCTTGGTGAATAGATCGTGTAGTGTGATTGAGGTTAAAGTCTCTTTTTTGATGTAGGGTAATATTTGATCACCCAAAAGATTTATAATATGCTTCTCGTTGAATGAGCCAATCTCCTCGTACCAACAAGGTAGATTTGGAAGAGAGTCTTTTGCTTCTGGACAAACATAGTAGAAGTATTGCTTTGTACGATTGTCAGATATTAAGGAATTGTCGAACTTTAATTTAGACCTGTTAGCGTAGTTTTGCTTTAAACGTTCAAACAAGTATCTTACTGGCTCCACAAGGACACCTTGCCAGGTATCTGTGCTGGATATGTACTGATATAATGGATCGTCTTGCTTACCGTCATTAGATCCAATCTGAACAAAGTTTACCTGATTTCGAGTATTCAAGAATCCAACAACTCGATTTAGCCTATCTGTATCAATCTGGACAACATCAGGAAAAAGCTTTAGACATGTATTCGGTGCAGCACCGCCTCTAAAATTTGTTAAACCGTACCTGAGATTCTGGATGACCCTATAGACGAAGGGGAACGAACTTAAGTAACTTTTAATTAGTTCTTTCATAACTTTACTCAACAATTAAACTCACAGGTCAAAGGACAATTCTTTCTTATTTGCATCCAATGCCCTTAGGAGAGCTTTACAAGTAAAGCGTACCTTCCAGTCTGCTCTACTTGCGATCGCTGTGAAATTTTGATTAAAGCACTTTACAGGAGTTCATGTAAGCCAACTTTTTTCTTGATCTTGTGGATTCAAGTACTTTTTTAATCGCACGCGACGAAAGAGTAGCTTCATTTTTCATTGGACCGATAGAGGTCAGCCAATCAGCTACAGGTGGATGGCTTTTACTAAGACATTCTACAAATGTGTCCCAGAACCAGGGCCACATACAATCATGGTAGTGAATTATCTTGGCTGCTCTGAGTTTTTCTTCAGTGTACTCATCTTTAGGCATCTTACTGCCCATAGCAAAGTTGTGAGAGTAAGGCAAAGATCGCCATGATAGACCCATTTTGTTCATGGCTAAGCCCAGAGACATCTGCTCATGAAAGAAGATTCCTTCGCTGTGATTGCTTACACAAGCATTAAGAATATCAGTACAAACTTGAAGGTAATTTTTGGCAAAGTTTAGCGAACGACGATAAATAAAGACGCCACTGTTCCAATACAGACGTACAGGCACCCCTTCCGGTTCTGTCTGATTCCACGGGAGAGCGTCAATATCTATGCCTACACGTTTGCAAACCTCCTGCCAATAGGCTTCATTAGGGTCTTCTGGACCTGTAGTCGCAATATTTTTGTCAGACCCGCAAACGAGAAAACTTTCCTCTTGGTTGAGGGTGAGTTGGTCTGGTTCGTTGACGATGATTAGATCGCTGTCTAGCCAGCCAATACATTCTGATGTGCTGTGTTCTTCTACAGCAACTAATGCCAAAGGCTTATTCAGAAGAGGATACCAGGAGTAGCTACTTTTTGATTGACAGCGAATGTACTCTACACCAAAATTTTTAAAGAACTGGTGTGTCTTCTTGGCAAGAGGAGGTCCAAAGCGAGGAGTCACTGCAAATATTGGTGCATCAGCAAACTTTCCTCCCCATCGGCGCAGGCTTTCTATCATCCGCACCGTTTGCGCTTCCAGCCATCCTGATTCAACGCAGCACACAAAAGCGATCTGAGCATTTTCCGACATGATACACCCCTACAAATGTAAGTCTCTGAATTAAGTATTATTACCAGAAAACATTTGATTCAAGGGAGCATGTCAACTCTGTAAATTGACCTCAAACTATAATTTTTGCAAAACTGACATGCTCCTGATTCAAATATTTTTGATTAAATCACTCTACAGGATTTGATATAAGCCAACTTTTGCCGCGACCTGATGGAGTGAAGTAACTTTCCCGTAGCATACCACTGAAGAGGAGCTTCATTTTTCTTCATCGGACCGAGAGAGGTTAGCCATTCAGCTACAGGTGGATGGCTTTCACTAAGACATTCTACGAATGTGTCCCAGTACCCAGGCCACATAGCATCATGGTAGTGGATGATTTTGGCGGCTCTGAGTTGTTCTTGATTGTAGGCATCTTTGGGCAGATTATTGCCCATACCATAGTTGTGAGAGTAAGGCAGCGATCGCCATGATAGACCCATTTTGACCATAGCTAAGCCCAAAGACACCTGCTCATGAAAAAAGATTCCAGAACTGTGATTGGTTACACAAGCATCAAGAATATCAGTACAAACTTGAAGGTAATTTTTGGCGAAGTTTACCGAACGACGATAAACAATAACCCCACTATTCCAGTAAAGACGAATTTTTTCTCCTTGAACCTCTGTCTTTATCCAAGGAATACTTTCAATGTCCAAGCCAACAATTTTACAAACCTCTCTCCAGAAAGCATCTTGAGGATCATTGACTCCTGTAGTTCCAATGTTTTTATCTGTGGCGCAGCAAAGAAAATCTTCAGTTTCATATGGGATGAGTTTCTCTGGTTCACCGACTATCACAATATCACTGTCTAGCCAGCCAATAAATTCTGATGTGCTGTGTTCTTCTGCAGCAACTAATGCCAACGGCTTATTAATCAGAGGATACCAGGAATACCTCCTTTTTGGTTGATATCGAATGTACTCTACACCAAACTTTTCAAGTAACTGGAATGTCTTTTTAGAAAGAGGAGGACCAAAGCGAGGATTTACAGCCAATACGGGTGCATTGGCAAACTTTCCTCCCCACCGACGCAAGCTTTCTATCATACGCAAGGTTTGTGCTTCAAGCGGTCCGGACTCTATGCAGCACACAAAAGTGATCAGAGAAATTTCAGCCATCATACCCCTCTAAATCTAGGCTCCTGAATTAGGCATCATTACCAGAAAAAGTTTAGTTCAAATTCTTAACCTGCTAATACTAAGTTGCATTCAAACAGGTAAGTAGGTCGGCGTAAATAAATCATCTTTGGTTCGGAGTTGCGCTGAGCACGGGCTAAAGCAAGCCAGCGCGGTGAGTCCAGCACTTGCAGCTTGTTTCCCGCGCCGTAGGTGACTGGTGAAGCAGCGCGCATGTTGTCGGTTTTCCCGACCTAGGCGACTGCACCAAGCTTTATGGCGAACCCGTAAGGGTCATGTTCGTTACCCCCATGAGCGTAAGAGCGTTGGGGTTCCCCCGCTTGAAGCATCTGGCGCGCAACTACAAGCCTTTTAAGTCATTTTACAAAACTTTACATAGTTGGTATACTGCAGACCTACTTAATGAGCTTTGATACCATTACATTACAATCAACACATTTGTAAACACAGCTTTGGATAATTTCTGTATCGTGTATAACATTAAAGTCAAAATCTAAAAGACGCAGCCATTGGTTTTACTCTTCCACTTTTCCCAAAATTTAGCGTCAACAATTTGCCGAGAATGTTGTTGACTTAATAAATACATCGTCAACGTTTTCTGCAACTGACTTCCATTTTACCTTATCTATAGATTATTATTTAATTTTATTTTCATTAAAATTTAAAATTATCTCAAAGTATTTATGAAGATAGGATAAAGACAACAGATACTTTTACAGATTTTCCCTGTCATATCAGTTAATAGGAGTTAAAATTAGCTACTTCTTAGCAAGGGGATTGAAACGTTGAGATCTTCTTGCGTGTAGTGGTACAGTTAAGCTTGAAGCTTACTATTTAAGAGCAAAAAGATTTAAGCTACTGTTTTGCATCTGCAACAGGTAAAAGAACTCTTCTTCTGAGACTCGAATCATGATCGTATGCATCTACGAGGATCGTCCTGAGTACCTCATCGGGCTGAAGCTCACTGTGTTAAGTCTGGCACGCCATTGCCCAGACCTTCCCGTTATCATCAGCAGTCCCCAACCCCCTACCTCCTTTCGCCGTTGGGCTGAAGTCCTACCCAATGCAAAGCTGATTGCTGACGACGATTTAGGCGTATCTGGTTGGAACGTGAAGCCGACTATTTTGCTGCGCCATCTCAACGAAGGTCATCCTAACGTAGTTTGGATTGACTCGGACATTATCGTCAATCGGGATTTTCGCCAGCGCTTAGAACACCTTAACGAAGAGATCTTGGTTGTCAACCAAGAGGATTACTGGGGACAGCATCAAGGGGGAACCCACCGAACCGTTGCTTGGGGACTTAAACCAGGTCGAACTCTACCCACCACGGCAAATACAGGAATCGTCCGAGTGACTCCTCGGCACACAGAACTCCTGAAAGCTTGGCAAACAATGCTCAACGATCCAACTTACATTCAAGCTCAGCGCCAGCCATACTACGAACGCCCATTGCACATGCTCAGCGATCAAGAAGTACTCACAGCCCTTTTAGGTTCTGTAGAATTTTCTCAAGTTCCTGTAGAAATGCTGGCGCGGGGGATCGATATCGCCCAATGTCATGGTCCTGCAGGCTACACCCCCGCCGAACGACTACAGAGCCTCCTGAAAGGTCAAGGTCTACCAGCGTTAATCCACTCGATGGGTCCCAAACCTTGGGAGATGGCTCCAACTCCTGCGGCGATCTGGAGTTCTAACGCGCCGCTCAAAAAGCGCCTGCGCCAGTATTACGATCGCCTGCACCTAGAACTCTCTCCTTATACATCAATCGCCCGCCAATACCGGCAGCCGATCGGGGAAGACGCACCTTGGATGGATGTCTTGAGTACCCCCGCACGGCTTTTCGCTGCACTGTCAGCAGCTCATCCCACTCTGCAAGGGTTCCCCCTAGCTGTGTTAGATGCTGGGGTTCGTCACACTCGCCGTCTACTCGGTATTGGTCGCTACCGCCTAAATTAGTTAGATTGAGTTCAATTTTTCCGCAATATACTTACCAACAACAGCTTCCGAACATTTTGTCTCCCACCAACTCAATGATTGTTGGTGTATTTCTTCCATAAGTTGCTGGTTTTTGAGCAGCTTTTCCAATGTACCTTCCAGATCCCGCCAATCTTTTATTTGAATACCAGGAGAACCATCATAAAACCAGCGTGAAGGCAAAGCTTCTGTCACAACGATGCAACCATATCTTATTGCCTCAAAAAAGCGATAAGTCTCAAAGGAAGTTCCTCTGGGAGCAAGACATATTTTCGTGTTCATCATTCTTTCGTTATAGCTGTTAGCAGCTTCACTATTACCTCCAGCACCAAATGCTGGAGTGATGGAAGATTCAACTGTAAACTCAGAATATTTTTCCTGAAAACTATCTAAACTCGATCGCATTTGTTCCCGAGAAACAGTTTTTGGAGTTCTCAACCAGTACTGCAAAGACCATATGGGATAACTTAAATGTACTGCACTCCCAGCAAAAAAAACGTCATAAAGGCGTTCTTCCATATTCTTTATGGGCAGATCTTCTGAGTTGTAGTACCCCAAAGGGATGTCGTAAATGGGGATCGTTTTACCTGTACCCCGTAGCCAGCTTTTAAACTTGTGAAACTGATAATTGATTATCCAAGGCAGGCGTGAAACCCAGTTTCTTAAAAATTGAATTGTCGTCACCCAATTGAGATAAGAAGGCTTGAGCAACGGATTACATCCGAGTATTTGATTCGTGCCATAGCACTTGAATATAGCTCCTACCTGGTGAAAATACTTTGGTACGCGACACAATTCGTCTCCCAGCATGACAACAATCACATTTTCTCCATATGATGGAAGTTCATGCATTTCGGTCATTGTTACATAAAATGTTAAACCGCTTTTCTTCAAGCTCTTTTCCACAGATTGGAAGACTTTACCGAAATAAGCAACAAAGCCACAGTTAGCTGGCTGGGGATCGTATATATCCCAAGGGATTAGCCCCTCTTCTGGTGTTATGTAAATATAGTATTGGTTGGAAACTAACTCACTCACAGACATATAATAAATTTTGAAATTAACAATCAATTTTATATTATATTATAAAAAAAAAATATATTTTATCAAGCTCTAATTTAGTAAATAAAATAAACCATAGTATAAAATTATATACGATCTCTAAAAAATAAAGACACAATATCTGCTCGATGTTTGATGGTCATGCTGATGCTAAAGGGTCTTGGTTACACGGTCGTAGCCCTGAACAGCATTAAGTCAAAGAAAGCTGAAGTATTTGGCTTTCGGGTTTACTATTGCCGCTACTAGCAGTTGCATCTGCATGAATCTAATTCGGTTGAAATTTACTTTAGTGCAGCATGACTACAATTTTTTATTTGATGTCAACAATAGTTACTCATAAATTTTCCAATGCATCATGACTTTTTCCTCAATCTTTACAATAACTTTAAAATTCTGCGGGATATCTAAAGAGAAACTTTACAAAACCCATTGATTTATTTTTAAATAAAGATTAAGTTTACGTTTGATAAGGAAATATGAAGTTTAGATGCCAGCTACAGCACTAAGTAGGCTATAGAAATTGGAATTGCTTTGAGATAAAAACCTTGAAAAAAAGGGTACGAAACTGTTTAGAAAAGCCAGTTTTGTTAGGTATCTTGTTGACTTAAATTCTGAGGGTGCATCTGAGGTAAAGATGAAAATTGCGTATCTAGTTAGTAAATACCACACGCTAAGTCACAGCTTTATTCGGCGTGAAATTGCGGCAGTTGAGGCTTGTGGTTTCCCGGTACGCTTCTCAATCCGAGACTGCGAATCAATTGTTGATCCAGAGGACAAACTCGAATTGAAGAAGACTCTGGTAGTTTTGAGTGTTGGCATTTTCGGGTTGCTGTTTAACCTCTTAGGCGTTGCGATCGCTAGACCAAGAAAGAAATTATGTCAACTCTGAAAAAGCTTGCCATCCGTGGTACAGTCTGGACAATTGTTAGTTATGGCTCTAGTCAGATGCTGCGATTTGGCAGTAACTTGGTTCTAACTAGGTTGCTGATCCCAGAGTTTTTTGGCCTGATGGCTGTGGTCAACATCCTGAGAGCAGGTATCGATTTATTCTCAGATATTGGTATTGCTCAAAGTATTGTCAACAATAAACGGGGCGATGAGCCAGCTTTTCTGAATACTGCCTGGACAATACAAGTAATTCGTGGTTTTGGACTCTGGTTGTTGCTCCTACTGATTACATTGCCAGCTGCAAAGTTATATAACGATCAGCGCCTTCTCTGGTTAGTTCCCATCACAGGACTGACCTCAATTGTCGATGGATTTGGTTCCACTGCCATACATACTCTCCACCGCCGGATAGACGTGGGTAAGTTAACCCTCTTTAGTCTGATCGTGCAGGTATTGTCTCTGTCTACCTTAATTGTTTGGGCGACTTTGAGTCCAAGTATCTGGTCTCTAGCTTTTGGAGTAGTAGCAGGCTCAATATACAGAACGGTAGGTAGCCATTTGTGGTTAATACCAGGATATTCCAATCGCTTTGCTTGGGATCGGCAAGCAGTGAAAGAGATTCTGTCCTTCGGGAAATGGATGTTTGTCGCCACAGGGGTGACGTTTTTGAATGAGCAAGCCGATCGCCTAATTCTTGCTAAGCTACTTTCCTTTCGATTGTTAGGCATCTATACCATAGCTTATACCCTGGCAGCCATACCCCGAGAAATTGTCAAAAGTCTTAGCTATCAAATCATTTTTCCGGTAATTTCCAACCAAGTTGACCTCTCACGGTCAAATCTCCGATCCAAGATTCTCCGCCAACGTCGGCTGATGCTGATTGGATTTGCGATTTTATTAGCTGTTTTAACGACTGTTGGCGATCTAGTCATCGCCACACTTTATGACAAAAGGTATACCGAAGCAACGTGGATGATGCCAATTCTGTCCGGCGGCGCATGGTTTTCCGTACTGTTTTATACTATGAGCCCTGCTCTATTAGCAATTGGCAAGCCCTTGTACTTAGCCCAAAGTAATCTAGCTGGATTTGTAACTATTGGTCTAGGATTACCTTTGGCATTTTCCCATTTCGGTACAGTGGGAGCAATTATCGTGATTGCACTCAGCGATCTGCCGTTGTACATAGTCAACCTTTATGGGCTAGTTCGAGAAAAACTCTCCTCTATATCTCAAGATATTCAATGTACTGCTTTTTTTATCGGATTACTAACTTTACTTCTCATCATCCGCAATTATTTAGGGTTTGGTCTTCCAATTGAGGCAATACTTTAGAAATAATATTGTGTCCGCTTGAATACTTATACTATTGCCTAGTTTGGTAATGGGTAATGGGTAATAGGTAATGGGTAAAAAGAAATTTAACTACCAGTTACCAGTTATATCAAGTTCAGATAATTGATAATACCGGGAGGTCAAAGATGCATCAAATCGGAGTGGTTGTTATTGGCAGAAATGAAGGCAGTCGTCTGCATAAGTGTTTGCTATCAGTGTTGGGCGAAGAAATAACAATTGTGTATGTAGATTCAGGCTCAACAGATGGTAGTGTAGAGCTAGCTCGCTCTCTAGGTGTGCTTGTAGTAGATCTGGATTTATCTATTCCATTTACTGCGGCTCGTGCTAGAAATGCAGGGCTTGAATATCTATTACTTGTAGAACCAAATACCGAATTTATCCAATTTGTGGATGGAGATTGTCAGGTCACAGAGGGATGGTTGAAACGTGCAGTCCATGAATTGATTGCCCAACCAGATGTTGTGGTGGTATGTGGTCGGCGGCGGGAAGAATTACCGAACAACTCGATTTATAATCGCTTGTGCGATTTGGAGTGGGATACTCCTGTTGGTGAAGCGAAAGCGTGTGGTGGCGACGCCATGATGCGTGTTAGCGCACTTAAGCAGGTTAAAGGGTTCAATCCGAATATGATTGCAGGGGAAGAACCAGAATTGTGTGTGCGATTGCGTCAAGCAGGCGGCAGAATTTTACGTATAAATGCGGAAATGACATTGCATGATGCTCAAATCACCCGTTTTGGTCAGTGGTGGAGGCGATCGCTTCGTGCAGGTCATGCTTATGCTGAAGGGTCTTGGTTACACGGTCATAGCCCTGAACAGCATTGGGTCAAAGAAAGCCGAAGTATTTGGCTTTGGGGTTTACTTTTGCCCCTCTTAGCAATTGCGACTGCATGGTTTACTTCGGGTCTGAGCATACTGTTACTGTTAATCGGTTATGCCGTTTTAGGCTACAAAGTCTATCAGAATACTTTGCAACGAGGATTTAAGTCAGAGGATGCACTCCTCTATTCCCTGTCTTGCATGTTAAGCAAATTCCCGCAAGTGCAGGGTCAGATCCAGTTTCACATTTCCCGGTTACTAAAAAGGCAGCGAACCCTAGTTGAATATAAGAGTTTGACACTCCCCATGCCGTCATGCAAGGGGATTCTGTAAGAGGTTCAGCCGGATCTCTCACATATCCAACTGTCGGAGTTTCCCACACATGGCGGTGATTCCCGTAGGCGGGTGAGGCGACTCAACCCACAAGGGATTGATAACTTCCGTTAGCGGAGCGGGCGCGCGTACCCGCGCGACGGCGTGACTTTCCCGCAGTCCGCAGGTAGGTTAGAGTCGATGAGGAAATCGCTTTCCTTCACCTCTCATTCAAAACCGAACGTGAGAGTTTCCAACTCATTCGGCTCCTGCACGTGGTCTTAGTGTCAAAGATAACCCGTTGGATTATTCCGTTAGGTCTTAGCTCTTTCTGGTTCTTTCCCTTGAAAATAGTCGGGTTTTTCACTGGATGTACCTGACATGCCCTTTTGGTTGCTTGGGCATTTCGCAGTGTCCTTTGACTATTAATCCCTCGCTCATGGCGATTTAGGCTTATTAGGAGGTACTACTATGAGAGCTTCCACAATGCTCATCCTACGTCAGCATATCCAATGCATTACCAAAGGCTTTGGCTTCTTAGGATGTCCCCTCTGTTGACTCTTTTGGCTTAGTTAGCCTACTCTTTAACAAAGAATGTTTCTTGCTTTGACAAACAATCCATGTAGTTGTAAGCTACAATTTATGTTAGTCCCAAGACCCTTTTTAAAACAGGTTGGGTGGTTCTGTGGACATTCCATAAAGAGAGAAGTCAACAGGTTACTTCGTTTCCATAGACTATTTCACGATGTATTTAGGTGTCCTCACTATGCCGGAAGCTGTAACGAGTACATCTCCATCTAACATAACCATTTAGATGGCTCTTGCTTCTTGCTCATATTTTGAGCGCTGTGTTTACCAACTGTGGGTTATAGTCGCTGTCCAAATTGGTGCTAGTCACTCATAACCCCTTATGGCTGTACCTCATTTAATCAAAGTACACCTAACAGCAGACTCTTTCACAGCTAGGTCGTTACGACACTATATAGAGGATTCACTGTGCGTTCACCATGTACATCTTCCCTAACGGCGTCACCAGATGAGACTTCTAGCTTATCCGTATTTCTCCCATGCACGAACAGTGTCGAGGAACTACCTCGTGAAAGGTGGGAGATGGTATTCAGCCTGATGCAGAGGCGGCAGGAATTAAACCTGCATAGTCTACGAATTGTCTTGAATTGTTCCAATAAATACCAAATACTGGTTATTCAAGCCTTTCTTCCCTTTGAGTATGAACTCAAATTTAGAAAGAACGAATCGCACGGTCTAAGCGACCTGTTTGACTTTATTGTAGCAGAAAAACAATTTTTTGACGGGGAATAAATTCCCGCTCGGTCTTACCCCATGCATAAATGCATTTGCTCTGCGCCCTATGAGTTTCGGTCACAAATAACTAGAGCTGTCCTATTTGATTTATGGACAAGGGGGACCAGGGAGAGATGTTCATAACTGATGCGCGAAAATTACCTATCTTGTAGGGTGTGTTAGAACCCAGCAGTACGGCATCCTGATTGAACGAATGTGCGTTAGCTGGCTAATGGTAATTTAATGACGGGAAAGGAGTAACTCTCCTCAATAACGGTGACTGTTTATGCCCTTTATTTCAGGGCAGCATGACTAGAATTTTTTGTTTGATGTCAACGCTAAATATTCATAATTTTTCCAATTCATCATGACTTTTTCCGCTATCTTTACAATAGCTTTAAAAATGAGCGGTAGATTTCAAGAGAAACTTTACACAATTGATTGATTTTTATTTGATTAGAGATTATGTTTACATTTGAAGAGGAAATATTAAGTTTAGATGCCAGCTACAGCACTAAGTAGCCGATAGAAATTGGAATTGCTTTGAAATAAAAACCTTTAAAAAATGGTACGAAACTGTTTAGAAAAGCCAGTTTTGTTAGGCGTCTTATTGACTGAAATTCTGACGGTGCATCTGAGGTCAAAATGAAAATTGCGTATCTAGTTAATAAATACCCAAAGCCAAGTCACAGCTTTATCCGGCGTGAAATTGTGGCAATTGAGGCTTGTGGTTTCGAGGTAGAGCGCTTCTCAATCCGAGAGTGCGAATCTGAATTGGTTGATCCAGAGGACAAACTGGAATTCAAGAAGACTCTGGTAGTTTTGAGTGTCGGCATTTTCGGGTTGCTGTTTAACCTCTTAGGCGTTGCGATCGCTAGACCAATTAAGTGGCTTTCGGGTCTATGGTTAGCTCTCAAAATTGGTTTGGTTTCAGAGCGAGGGGTTTTGTACCATCTCATCTACTTAGCTGAAGCTTGCGTACTCCTAGGTTGGTTTCGTAACGCCGGGGTTACTCACCTTCATGCTCACTTCGGAACCAACCCAACCACTGTAGCTATGTTGTGTCAGGCGATGGGTGGACCACCCTACAGTTTTACTGTTCATGGTCCATACGAGTTTGATGAACCCGAAAGTTTAGCCTTGACTGAGAAAATAAATCGCGCTGCATTTGTGGTCACCATTAGCTCTTTTAGTAAAGGTCAGCTTTATCGGTGGTGTGACCACCAGCAGTGGCAAAAGATCCATCTGATTCGCTGTGGTGTAGACAATCAATTTTTCAACCAGCCCACAACAGCGATCCCATCTGAGCCAAACTTAGTGTGCGTTGGTCGGCTTTGTGAAGAAAAAGGACAACTGCTGCTGGTAGAAGCAGTCAGCCAATTAGCAGATCTTGATTTGCAGTGTAATTTGACTTTGGTTGGTG
Organism: uncultured bacterium; assembly: GCA_964246695.1. Classification (GTDB taxonomy): domain Bacteria; phylum Cyanobacteriota; class Cyanobacteriia; order Cyanobacteriales; family Nostocaceae; genus Stigonema. Next base: position 12,198 of record CAXTSI010000054.1, on the reverse strand, counting down.
AGGGTCCTCTGAAACCGGAAATCGAAACTTTAATCAAAACCTACGGTCTTGAGGAGCAAGTAAAGATTACTGGTTGGGTTAGTGGTGCGGAGGTGCAAAAATATGTGATGAATTCTCGCGCTTTGATTCAGCCTAGCTTTGCAGAAGGTCTACCTGTAGTCATCATGGAAGCAATGGCTCTGCAGCGTCCAGTGATTAGCACCTATGTTGCTGGAATTCCGGAACTGGTTAAGCCTGGAGTCAACGGGTGGCTCATACCATCAGGTTCGGTGGAAGCTTTGACAGAAAGCATACGTGAGGTTCTGCAACTTCCTCTTGAGAATCTGAAGCAAATGGGTCAAGCCGGAGCTGCCCTTGTGAAAGCGCATCACAATGTTGAACAAGAAGCAAGCAAATTAGTCAATCTGTTCCAACATAGCCAAGAGAACTCTCAGAATGTGCAGTATAACTACCAACTGCCACTTGAAGCAGTTACGCCTTGTGCACCTGTTGTCAAGTCGGGGTGATCTTTGGCACTGATAGCCCAGATCAAAAATCCCCAACGCCTGGAGATGGAATATCAACAAAGATGACGTCATCCCAAACTCCGTAGCGTTTCTAGTCGTTGGGGTCAAATTCCTGTGCGTAATATTCTTCATTCACTTGGAAGCCAACACAGTGCAACCGCTCTTTCAAATCAAACCCGTAAACTCTTACATGGTCAACGAATCCAACTGCTGCACCAACAGACTGAGGAACAGGGAGCATCTGTGACCACACCAACCGATTCTATTTGAAAGTTAGCCGACAACACAGCATAATGGAAAACAAATAGGCGATCGGGAGGGAGTTAAATGTCTGGGCGAGTTAACATCATTATAGAAAAAGACGAAAATGGATATTCTGCTTATTCTCCTGAACTGCAAGATGCTCCTTCTCAAGGGCTTTCCTTTATGGAGGCGATCGCCAACCTGCAAAGTGCGATTGAACAGTATTTAGAAACATCAAAAGTGACTGAAACTCAACAGCAGCAATATAAACCCATCTGGGAAGTGGCTGATGAAATTCTCACGAATATTCCTGATGAAGTTCTCAATGAATTACCTCAGTATGGTGTCCAACAGCACGACCATTACATATATAGGACACCTAAAAAAGAAGCATGATATCATGTCCATTTGAACACTTATAATATTTGTGAGGTTCGGTAATTGGTAATGGGAAAGAACAATTACCAATTACCCATTACCAACAAGACCAATCATGACAAATCATTTATGCTGCCACCTATGCAAAATCGGCATAGTAAACAAACCCCATCCCAAACCCGTAATCAACCCAAACGGCGTGACAACGTAATTATTAAAACTCCACCAACCCAAAACCTGCCCTGCCAATTCCAGCGGATAAGCCATCATCAACACACTAGAAAACGCCGCACCACCCCAACCATACTGAGTTAACCAGTAAAAACCTTTACCACAAGTTCCCCCATACAGCAAGCGCGTCATCAGCAAACCTATCACAGTACCGTAGCAACGCATACACACAGCCACGATCAACGGCGACGCTAACGCAACCCCCATATCGGGTTGCGGACACACATGCTTACCCATGAAATAAATAATATCCGCGATTAAGGGTAACATAAGTAACCCAGACGCACCCAGAAAAGGAGCCGCCAGTGGTCCTACAACCATCCCCGCTAACAATATATCAGCAATTACACTCACCCAACGAATTTGCAACTCTCTTTTAAAAACGACTCCTTCCATCATTTTTCCTTTACTCCTTTGCGGTTCCTTGAAGGTGGGCAATGCCCACCCTACTTACTCTTGGCGTCCTTGGCGTCTTGGCGGTTCGTTTCCTAAACCACCTTAGCAGTATAAGGACTCGTCAACGAATCCAACTGCTGCACCAACAGACTGAGGAACAACCCCACATCTGTGACCACACCAACCGATTCTACGGAACCGCGATCGCTTAACTTCGTCACCACAGCTGGATTAATATCCACACACACAATCTTCACCCCAGCAGCCGTCATATTGCCCACGCCAATAGAGTGCAGCATACTAGACAGCATCAAAATCATATCTGTACCCTTAAGTAACTGGGCGTATTCAGTTTGTGCTTTGATTAAATCCATCTCAGTATCAGGCAAAGGACCATCATCTCGAATAGAACCAGCAAGGCAGAAAGGAACATGATTGTGGACGCACTCATACATTACGCCACTCCTAATCACCCCAGCCTCCACAGCTTTAGCAATGCTACCGTAACGGCGGATGGTATTAATTACCTTTAGGTGATGACGATGTCCACCGCGTACAGCGATCCCCCGCTGCATATCCACACCGAGGGAAGTACCCATTATTGCTTGCTCGATATCGTGGACAGCGATCGCATTCCCAGCCAGCAACGCCTGTACATATCCTTGTCTAATCAGTTGCGCCAGATGATCCCCGCCACCAGTGTGAATCACTACTGGTCCTGCTGTGACAACTACTTTACCACCTCCATCCCGAATCTTACGTAACTCCCAAGCCACTTGTTCAACGACCAATTCCACGCGCCGCTCACTGGAAACACCCGCCGACATAAAGCTAAATTCTTGAGTATTGCGTTGTTCCCGTGATTCAGGTTTGCGGACGGTGCGGATACCTAGCACATCCACAACTACTTGGTCTCCTACTTCTAAATCGCGTAGTAATTTACACTGCGCAAAAACGCCTTTGTCAGTTTGGGTAACGGCGATCGCTCCATCCATCCGCTGATTGTACACCTTCACCCACTCACCATTAATCCGCACCTCTGTAGGATAAATCGTGGTGACGTAGAAATCATCAGGAGATACCCCTGCTTGAATGACAGGTTCTAACTTGGCATCCCGCTCATCTTGGGGCAAGTCCACTGCACCCAAATCAATCAACTGCGATATAATCTCTTCCATCACCTGATGGGAAGGCGCTGACACCTTCACCTCAGCAGCAGAGGTACTTTGCCGCTGCTCTCCCAATTGAAAATTCAACACTTGGAAGCTACCACCGCTGTCTACAATCAAATCCAGAGAGCGATTAATTAAGCCAGAGTCGAGCAAGTGTCCTTCTAGGCGAAGTATGCGACTTTCCACCGACACATTCGCGTGAACTTCTGACTGTACTGGTTCCGTTACCCGCAGTGTTAAGCATTTAGCAGCACCACCCGCTTTGAGAAATTCGTTAAGCGGCGTTTCAATGACTTGGAAACCAGCATCTGCAAGCTGTGCTTTCAGGACATCCGTTGCCTGATTCATGACGACGATGCGATCCACATTCACCGCATTACAAGCAAAGTTAACCGCGTCTGCTTCTGCAATAGCTATCCGCTTTTCTTTTGATACCCGCATTTCAATTAAACGGTTGGAATAAGAATCAAACGCGGCTGGGTAGTACAGCAAATAGCCGTTTGTTAAGGGACAGAAGCAAGTATCAAGGTGATAGAAGCGCTCATCTATCAGGCGCAACGACAGCACCTCAATATCTAGCCATTTTGCTAGGTAAGGGTGAGAATCTAATTCTGATCGGAAGCCATATCCAGCCCACAACCAGCGTCCTTCCCGATCTAGCAGTGCGTCCCCTGCTCCCTCAAAGGGTAAGTCTTTGGGTAGTTCATGGACTGTATACCCATTCTCCTCAAACCACTGCTTAAAGTAAGGCTCTTCTCCTTGACGCTCTTTGTGCATAAAGCGACTCAGGACAACCGTCTTCCCTAAAACCAAACCAGCGTTGGCGGTAAACACCATATCAGGCCAACCTTTCGCAGGTGTCACCAAGTCTACAATCGCGTGTTCTTTGAGAGTGTGGTGCAGTTTTTCCCACTGCGCGACGGCGCGATCGCGCGATGACTTGTGAATATTCCCTTCCATCCAGGGATTAATCACATAGTCCACATCGTAGTGGTCAGGGGCACACATCAAAAAGCTAATCTGAGAAGCCATAAAAATATCACAAGTGTATAGATGCAATCAGTCTTTACTGGATACAGATTTTTGCTGTTCCGATTCTGTAAAATTTGCTACTAACCTTCTGACTTTTGACAGTCGAAGGTGGCACAATAACCTTCATCCTATTCTATTACCGGGGGGACATGCAAGGAAATGGGGGAGATGCGCTGGTCTATTACTTACACATAGGGTAATGGGTAATTACTAATTGCTAATTGCTAATTGCTAATTGCTAATTGCTAATTGCTAATCTTCTATTAGCCGTTAGCCATTACCTATTACAAATCATGAAATTGCTCAGGAAAATTTATCACCATTACCTCAATAAATAAGAGTTTTTATTTTTGATTTATATATTTTTAACAGAAAAATATGTATGCTCAGATCAGCGGATAAAAACGTATGCACCTTAGATACGTTTGAGAGAAGTTTATCTGCATTATCAGGGCATCCCATTTATCAAGTGGGAGAGAATTTTTTAATTTAAAGTTGTCCCCACCGTAAATAGATTGGTAATGGCTAATGGCTAACGGCTAATAGCTAACGGCTAATGGAAGATCGGCAATTAGCAATTAGCAATTAGCAATTAGCAATTAGCAATTAGCAATTACCAATTACCAATTACCAATTACGTTATTTTTTCCTGTAAGTATGACCACAAACAAAAATCGCCAACTTCGTAAGTTTTCTCCCGTTCTCCTTTTCCTTTTCACCTTTTTATTTACTCTCAGCTTATCCATTTCTTGGGGAAACGCTAACTTTGACACATCCGTTCGTGTTAGTGCGGCAGAGGCATTGGGCAAACTTGCCTATAACTCTGGGGGTGTGTACTACGTTTCACCAACTGGTAGTGATGACAATTCAGGTACAAGTGATAAACCTTGGAAAACCGTTAACTATGCGGTCAGTGAGAAATCTTCTGTCAAAGCAGGTGATACTATTCTGGTTCAGCCAGGTACTTACACTGAGATCGTTACCCTCGGTAAATCTGGTAATAGTGATTCAGGTAATATTACACTCAAAGCCAATGGTGATGTCACATTGCGCGACCCTGACCCCAGCAACGGCGGCTTTCGGGAAGGAGTTATCCAGTCAACTAACAAGGGTTATTGGGTGATTGATGGCTTCCGGATTGAGAACACATCTTGGGCTGGAATCTCCCTGGCTGATGCCAACAACATGATTGTTCAAAACAACTATACCTACCAGAGTGGTGCCTCAGGTATCATCGTTTTGCCTGGAAGCTATTATGGTGGTGGGGACCAAGAGGTCACCAGTAAAAATATCAAGGTGCTCAACAACACCGTTGAACGAGCGAACTGGAGATGGCATGGCAACGGTGATACAGATGGGACGCAAGAAGCAATGAGTATCTGGGGAGTCGATGGTTTTGAGGTAGCGAATAATACCCTTAAAGAGGGCAACAAAGAAGGCATCGACATCAAAGTTGGTTCTCGCAATGGCTCCGTTCACAACAACAGTGTGACTGCTACTGCACTAGTTTCTGGTACACCTCGTAAGGGCTACAACGGTGGTCCTGCCATCTACCTTGATGGCAACCGTGCTAATCTGTTTAACATTGATATCTACAACAATGTTGTCTTCGGGAACACTGCTGATGCAATTCTGATTGCAGATGAAGTTCCCAGTCTTGGGGATGTATCTGGTATCCGAGTCTACAACAATGTTATCTATGGGAATGGACAGAATGGGATAAATGGTGGTCAAGGAATTACCGTTACCAGTAATGTTCGTAACGTTGAGATTGTCAACAATACCGTTGCCAAGAATGTCCAAGCCATTTATATCGATGGTTCTGATTACACTGGCGGTTATAAACCTCATGACATTCTAGTTCGCAACAATATCATTGCCAATAACACCTACCGGCATGGGTTTCTTCAAAATGTGGACAAAGTGACCTTGGATCACAACTTATTCACGGATAAGTTTGCGAACTTCTATGAAAGTGGGAGTGGAGTTACGAATCTGAACGCTGGAAACAACACTAAGGTTCTGTCGGTTGGATTTGTCAATTTAGATGGCAATGATTTCCATCTCACATCTGCTTCGTCGGCAATTGGTATTGGCTCCTCAGACATTGGTCAGTATGCACAGCTCGATAAGGATGGCAAGCAGCGATCGGCAGGTGCTGGCACTGATATAGGTGCTTATAAGTCCTGATTAAGAAAGCTGTTGCGTTGATGATTCGAGCAATGGTAACGCTAGCCCGTCCTATGAACTGGGCGGGCAATCCTTTCCACCCCACAATATTGGATAATTTATTTGTTGGAGTTCCCTTAGAGTATTTCTCTTACTCAAGTAGTACTGTTGACTACTAACTCCAGACTCCGCCACAAATACCAAGAGGCGATCGTGCAATAGGGCTGCCACTGTTGCCCCAAATGTTGCACAGTCTTTTTATCAGGCAATTCCGGCAGGGAGTACACGCGGCGAATCCCCGCCCGGATACCCAAGTCATCAACAGGCAGCACATTCCACCGATGCAGACGGAAGATGAGCAACATCTGTACTGTCCAACGTCCAATTCCTTTGACTTGTGTCAGAGTCTTAATAATGGCTTCGTCCTCCATTGCCTCTAAATCAGTTAGAGTCGGCAACCCATCTAGTATTTTTTGCGCTAAGTCTTTCAGATACATAACTTTGGGACGGGAGATACCTACTCCTCGCAAAGTTTCATCTGGGGTGTTGAGAATATCTTGTGGGGTGGGAAAAGGTTTGTCAGCATAAAGCTGGAGAAATCTGTGATAAATTGCGGCGGCGGCTTTGCCAGAAAGTTGCTGGTAGAGAATTGACCTTGATAGGGAAAATAGTAAATCTCCAGTTTGCTGCACTTGGTCAAGTTTGCAGGAACCGACTTGCTCAATGATGGGTGCCAAGATGGGATCTGATTGTTTGAGTGCAGCAACAGCAACCGAATAATCCATTTTTAACTTATTTCGAGCTTTTGCTACATTAGCATAGAGTCATGCATCCTATAGCAATCCTAAATGATTCCTGAACGCAGAGAAACCCGGTTTCTTAAAGAAACCGGGTTTCTGATGCTTGAGGTGTTCGCAATCTCATTTAGGATTGCTATACCTAATTGACTAACCATTTTCCAATCACTTTACCTAATCCTATAGCCTGTTTTTCAAATCCCAACTTCTTGTAAAAATCAATAGAGTCATCGGTAAATAAGTAAACGTGTTGCCCCTGCAATTCATCTGTAAGAATCTCCATCATTTTACGAGCAATACCTTGACGACGGAATGCTGTTAAAGTCCAAACGTCAACAATATAAGCATTACATACTCCATCAGATAAAACTCTGGCTGTACCTATAATTCGCTCATCTACATAAGCAATGCACGTCGAATAACTATTCGCAAATGATGTTTTCAATTGTTCCGTAGTTCTTCCGTTATGAAATTTATCTTTGATTAATGTCGCCTTCATCTCTTCCCAATCAACGTCAGATAAATCGCGTTTGTAGGTAATATTCATATGTCGTTTTGCCTAATGGCTAAATGCTAAGCTTCAACCCCATCAATCACGGCATAGGCAAGGTCTAACTCGTCATCAAACAAATGCCTTTGATAGTTCGTGATTTTTGAGGTGCTGCCACTCCAATTCAATCGGGTTCATTCCGAACATTACTTGGGCAAAAAGAAGATGTATAAACCCTGGTTTTCCCACGAGGACCATAGCTGTTGCACCTGGGAGCATCTATGTGTTGAGCCATTGTCTTGCACGATTACTCTGATACGTCCTGCGGCTGCGGCTTGTTGTGCCTCTTGCTCCATCATCTCGATATAAGATTTGCTACTAATGGTTCCAACTACCAGACCGTAGACAAAACTAATTAAAGGTTGAAGCAAGCCGAGAATGCTTAATCTTCGACCACGACGTTTGGTTTGTTCTAAACGTTTTTGCTCTCCCACTGGGTAATATGTATAACTAGGATTGCTCCACAGACAAAACCCTGATTTATCTAAATATTTCAGGTCTATTTCTCCGGCGGCGGCGGCTAACTCCAATATATCCAGGTCTGCTTGATCTTCGGGAATATCTTCTTCTTTTTTGAGGATTCCAACTAAGCTCTGAGTCCAAGGGTTGAGTTCCATTGGTTGGTCTGGGTCTGGCAGTTGCTCAAAGAAAGTGGCAATCGCTTCAGAAAGCGAGATTTGATGAATTTTTGACCATTTTTTAGCTTTCTTGACTAGGGAATCGTCTAAGCGCAAAGTCAGCTTCGTTGGCATGATACCGAGTAATGACGTATATTTTTAATGTTTATATACGTCATTATAATGTTTATATACGTCATTATATTGAATATCTGCTGTATTGAATGCGAGTCAAAACCGCTATAATTATCTATGCTGGCTGAGTGTAACGCTTTTCAATCGCCTCTTTGATTGCCGCACGACTTTCACTAGCCGAGATATTAGCAGTTTTCTCAATCTTCTCGACTTCCTCTGCCAAAGCTTTATCCTTAATCGCTTCTTGGAACCAGTGCGAGTAATCTCCCCGTTGCAAATGGTATAACCAGGTCAGGTCATCCACTCCCTCGGCAAGCTGGGTGAAGAGAATCAGGTTCTGGGCGCGGAGATTCAACTTGCCATCCGGTCCTTTAAAGTAAAAGCTTTTGTCTGTTCCTAGTTCTCCCTGAGCATACTTGCGAAGATGACGGCGGCGTTCAGTACTCCCAGGGGTAATGCGAAAGCGAAAAGGTTCGGTATCTGTTGAGGAGAACCACGCCAGCGCTTCTCCTGGTTCTAGGGTTTGGGGTGCAAGTTTTGGCGGACAATGACCTACAATAGAGCAGAATTGTTCAATGTTCTGCTCTGGTGCGTTACCAACTGCGATCAGAGTGTCTATCAAGGACAAGGCTGCTAGTGCGACTTGGTCAGGATGCACAGTAATGAGCATGATACCTTCTAGGTGTTGCGGCAGTGTCAGTGTAGCAGTGTTCAAAGATGCGGGCATGAGGTGGTGTGCCTCGTCCACGACAATCCAGTGAGGGCGACCAGTGCGCGATCGCAACTCTTGCAAAGCTGGTAGTAGTTTGGCAAAAAATGCTGGACGGTCTGCTAAACCAACGCCCAGCAAGTTCACAATCAAATTTTGATGAGGTTGGTTCAGTAAATCCAGCACTTCCTCTATTCTAGGTGGTTGCTTGGCATAACCTACAACAACTGCACCTGCAAAGTTTTCGTAGTCACCTTCCGGGTCAATGATGCAGAATTGGTATTCTTGCTCGCCAATGCGTTCCAGTACTCCTGTAGCGAGGGTAGATTTGCCGCCCCCAGATGTGCCTACTAGCAGCATACTTGAGCCATAAGGCTTTATCTGTACTTCAGATCCATCCGATCTCGTACCCAAAAGGATATTGCGTCGTTGTAGTTGCCGATCTATTTCTGACAAATCTGAGGTCAGTAGCTTGTCAATCAGTTCAGCGACGCCAGCACCACGATTACCATCAGTGACGAAATCAGCACGTTCCTTTAGCATTGGTAAGGCATTGGCAACGGCAACAGAACACTCGCACAAGCTTAGGAAGGCGTGGTCGTTTTCAGCATCACCAACACCTACAACGTTATGCGGTGATAACTTCAGTTCATCCAAAGCAGCAGTAAGTCCCGATGCTTTGTTGATGCCTGAGGGTAGCACCATGACTGCGCCTTTGTTAAAAATCACTTGTAATTCCAATCCCAAATCGCGGATTGCTTCTAAGACTGTATTTTCATTCGGATGCCACGTAGCGACAATGACTCGACCGACTGATAAAGGGTTAACTTGGCGATCGCGTAGTATGTTAATAAACTCTTGGGGTGGTGGCGCGGCTAGTAACTTTTCCTCTCGCGTTGCAGGCGAGTACAGCAAAGCACCATTTTCTGCCACCACATAATCAAACAAATCTAGCTGAGGAAACACGCGCTGCAAATCATCTAACTCACGACCCGTGACCATGATAAGTTTTCTGCCAGAGGTCCGCAGGCGTTTTAGTGCTGCTAGAGTATCATCGTCAACACGACCATCTGTGGCTAGTGTGCCATCGTAGTCAGTAGCTAAGACAAGGTAGCGCATGAGTTGTTAAAAGCTGGATTTCTGATTTTTGAAACTCATATTATAAGCCACATTATATAGGATTACTTGAGTTAGCGGCTTGGGTTATTCAGATCAAGATATAAAATCTCACGCAAAGACGCAAAAATGTAGTGGCAGAAGAATCACCAAGAAAATGCTAATTTGGGAAACTGTAACTTAGTGTAGCTTTACCCAAATTTTAGGAAATATTAACCAATGCCGTACTTGACATCAGCCAGCGAAATCCATTCTCTTGTCGCTGAATATACCCAAACTAATACTTTGTGGATAGATACAGAAGTAGCTGAATATAAAAGTCGCAATCCCAAACTGTCGCTGATTCAGGTATTAGATGACCCCAGAGATTTGAGTGGCGATCGCATCTATCTTTTGGATGTACTTGAACAGCCTGATATTGTTACTGACTTTGTTGAGAAAATTATCATCAATCCTGCTATTGAAAAAGTCTTCCACAATGCTAGCTATGATTTGAGACTTTTGGGTAATAAGAAAGCAAAAAATATCACTTGTACTTTAGAAATGGCAAAAAAAATTCCCTACCATTTCTTACCATTACCCAACTACCAACTGAAGACTTTAGCTACAGAACTTTGTCATTTCCAAAATATAGATAAAAAAGAACAAAGTAGCAATTGGGGACTGCGACCCCTCACTGAAGAACAGATAGAGTATGCATACCTGGACTGCATTTATCTTGCTCAAGTTCACCTGCGTTTGATAGAATTAAATAAAGAAATCAACCCCGATCCCGCAACGGAAGATTTAACAGTGCTTGCGGCAAAATACACACAAATTGAGTATCAATGGAAACTATTGAATTCAGAATTTGAGCATTTGCAAGAGCGAATTAAAAAAGCTATGCAAGCTCAAAATGTATCTGAAACCTCTTATTTCAAGCTGACTGGTTCCGATCGCGCAACAGTAAAAGTGCCGTTTACCGAACTAGTAAGGTTAGTACAAAGCCAAGAGATAAATTTAGATTTTCCGATAACACTGACGCAAAAACTTCAAAAAGATTTAGGAGAAAACCTCGAACAATTGTCTGTAGATATTGAGAAAAGTACGAATTGGCGACTGACTTCCAAAACACAGGAAATTGAACAAATCAAGGATAAGGATGAAGGATGACCGTCGCTTTACTTTTGACCTCCCTGAAGGGTTTGACAAGGGTGGTAAGAGCCTTTGGCATAGCTGCACTTACCGCATTTGTCGCGATGGCAACCGTTTCTTGCACTAAGAGCAACGATGTTATGGTAACAGAAATAGGAGTCAGTCCACCCAAGCCTATTTCAACTAAACCATCGACAACGAATGACTTCTATATTCAGGGTCAGTACAAGCATATTAAAGGAGACTCACAAGGCGCGATCGCCGCTTATACTAAAGCAATTAGCCTCAATCCCAACAATGCTGCAGCTTACAATGATCGCGGACTTGTCCACCTTGATAGAGGAGACAAGCTTGCAGCGATCGCTGATTACGATGAAGCTATTCGCCTCGACCCCAACAATGCTATTGCGTACAATAATCGCGGGGATGTTCGCGCCGCTCAAAAAGATATATACGGAGCTATAGAAGATTACAACGAAGCTATTCGCCTTGCTCCCAACTACGCTCAAGCCTACAATAATCGGGGAAATGCCCGTGCGGCACAGTCAGACAGAATTCGTGCCATAGACGATTACAATGAAGCAATTCGTCTCAATCCTAAGTATGCCGTTGCTTATAATAACCGAGCAAATGCCCGCGCCGCTCAGGGAGACATAGATGGAGCGATCGCCGATTACAACCAAGCAATTCGCCTCAATCCTAAATTTGGCGCCGCCTACAACAACCGAGGAAATATCCGTGCTGCCCAGGGAGATAAGCCAGCAGCAATGGCGGATCTACAAAAAGCTGCAGAAATCTTTCAGCAACAAAATAATCAAGGAATGTATCAACAAGTAATGAATAATATGAAACAGGTGCAGTAGAAAGTTGATAGTTGATAGTTGATAGTTGTTAGTTGATAGTTGTTAGTTGATAGTTGTTAGTTGATAGTTGTTAAAAATACAACTAACCACTAACCACTAACCACTAACAACTAACCACTAACCACTAACAACTAACAACTAACCACTAAC
>CAXTSI010000053.1:0-27248 GCA_964246695.1 uncultured bacterium | reverse complement strand
CAACTTCAATGGGTAAGCCTTTTTAGCGATCGCCCCCTGTTAGTCTAAACTCCAGGACGGAGCGTGGTGGGGGTGATGAGCTATCTTCTTAGTACTATTGTACTACAAGGGAGGTGTGTTTGACACAACGCGCGGCTTGCATCGTCCTTTACTTCACAGGGTGATAAAATCCATCGTCCTGATAGCGCCAGCCCATACCACCTGGGTCACGCTGGCGACACCAAGACTCAAATTCTTTGGGACTTTTGGTTTCGCGCTCATTGCGTATGGTTGAGGCGGAAGCAGCTAGTCTTGAAGCCAAATTTTCTTCGTTGAATGGTTGAAGTTCTAGCTGTGGTGGGTGGTAGTTAAATGCTTGCCGTCTTGTGGGACCTGTTTGTTGGCGCTGTCCAAGAAGGGCGATCGCACCTTCCATTTGTGCTATCCGTGTCTGAATTGCTTCTAGCTTTTGTTCTAAGCTGGTCACTGATTTCAAGATCGAATTGCTATCAATATTGCTATCACTACCTTGACGGGATTCTAGCTTTTCCAGCCGTAAAATTAGCTGCTTAATAGCTTCATCCGACGCTCCAAAATCGATATCACTGCTGCTATCAATAGTTGATATCAATTCTCGTAACCCTTGAAGCACAGCATTTTTATGCCCTAGCCTGTGTAGCCGTGATAGCTTCTGAACTACCTCAATCAGTGGGGATGGGACGCGGATCATCTGGCTGGGTGGGGTCTTTTTGCTTTCGCGGGGCTTCTTTGTGAGCATATTGATATCATTTGTGATAGCAGCAGCGCTATCTAAATGAGATTACTCTAATTTATGCCTCTTGTCATGGGCATGATTGTGTAATTTTCTAAAAAACCGGAAAATAGTTCACAGGATTTGTATCAATGTCTAGCAGTTTACCTGACAACAGCTATGCCAGCAGATTACTCAGGGCAAAATCTTAGAGGGCGAAATTTTAGAGGTAAGAACCTTGAGTTCGGGAACTTTAGTTATGCTGATATCCGCAGTGCTGATTTTACTGGTGCTAATTTAAAGGGGGCAAACTTCAGCCATGCCAAAGCTGGATTGAAAAAGCGGTGGGCGACGTTTTTGGTGCTTGTTTCGTTAGCTTTTTCAGGGTTATCAGGATTTTTATCAGCTTTTGCTGGCTATTTAGTGGCGGCTTTAATATTTCAACGAGTCAAAGGTTATGAAATAGCGTATCAAATTGCAGGCTTTGCTGTTATAGCTATATTCATCATATTCTTTTTAGTGACAATTCGCCAAGGAATACAAGCGGGTTTAGGAGCCTTCGCCTTCGCCTTCGCCTTCGCCTTCGCCGGAGCCGGAGCCGTAGTATTATTTAGCACATATATAAGTTGGCGTGCATTGAAGGGAGATCCAAAACACGCCCTGATTCGCAACATTGCTGTTGCTTTCGCAGCTTTTAAAGGAACAAGCTTCCGCAGCGCCAACCTAACTGATGCCGATTTTACAGCAACCACGCTCAAAAGTACAGATTTTAGAAAAGCTATTCTAACTCGTACAAGCTTTCACAAAACCAAGAAACTTGACCGTGTTCGTCCTGGTTCAAGCTATCTACAAATTGCAGAAGTACGTCAGGTAGTGATGACTGGACGTGGACCTGATAAAAACTTTGACCGCCTTGACCTACGTGGAATTAACTTTAAAGGTGCTATCCTAACAGATGCTAGTTTCATTAGCGCAGATTTAAGTTTAGCCAATTTACAAGATGCAGATTTATCTAGAGCCAAGCTAGTACAAGCGCAGTTAGACGGAACAGACTTTACAGGTGCTACCCTCACTGGAGCTTACATCAAGGATTGGAACATTACCAGCGATACTAAATTTGATGGAGTGCGGTGTGAGTACCTTTACATGCGACTTCCCACTAAAGAAAACCCTGACCCCCTTCGTAAACCAGATAACAACAAAGAAGTTTTTAAAGATGGGGAATTTGGTGATTTTATACAACCAATTTTTGATACCCTCGACCTTTATCATAACCAAGGTGTTGACCCTCGTGCGATCGCTATTTCATTCAAGCAGTTAGCCGAGAATCATCCAGAAGCTGAACTACGAATTGTGGGGATGGAAGTAAAAGGCGAGGATAAATTTTTAATTAAAGCAAAAACTGCACCGCAGACTGATAAATCAGAATTAAGTGCTGAATATTTTGAGAATTATAATCAACTCAAGGGCTTACCAGAGCAAGAAATGAGATTACTTTTAGCAGAGAAAGAGAAAGATAGTAGAATTCGTAATTTAGAAAATATGGTACAAACAGCGCTACAAGGCTCTAAAATTCATGAAGTTAGAACAATTCTGTTTTTAGCAGCCAATCCAGACAGCACCTCACGTTTACGATTAGACGAAGAGAGCCGACAAATTGAGATCGGATTGCAACGCGCTAAGAAAAGAGAACAATTTGACCTTAAGCAGCGGTGGGCTGTACGTGTACGGGATGTGTCCCAAGCTTTATTAGACTTTAAACCACAAATCGTTCACTTTAGCGGTCATGGTTCAGGAGACGATGGTTTAGCACTCGAAGATGAAACAGGGAATGTGCGGTTAGTAGAGACACTTCCACTAGCTAAATTGTTCAAGTTATTTACGAATAATGTTGAATGTGTTGTCCTCAATGCTTGTTACTCAGAAATCCAAGCCAATGCGATCGCCCAACATATCCCCTACGTTGTTGGAATGAATAAAGAGATTGGAGATAAAGCGAGCATCGAATTTGCCGTTGGCTTTTATGCTGCATTGGGGGCTGGAGAATCCATTGAGTTTGCTTATGAATTTGGATGTAATGCTGTTGAGTTGGCTGGATTAAAAGAATATCTAACTCCCGTGTTAATAAAGTTGCATAATTAGCACTTCGTATTCTTGATAGTGAAGAGCGATCGCACAAACTACCAAGCTATCTTTGACAAACGCACTTACACCAAAAGCAATCTCTGTGGTTTGACTTGAAACAGCAATCACCAAACAGTACTGCTGAGTGATAGTGAAATTGCCTGCGGTTGTCCACATTCACAACATTAACCCTGTTGTGTAGGAGAAATTTGGGATTAATTGGACACCCAACTTTCTTTACATTTTCGCATCGCCTCTGTACGGGTAGCTAGAGCAATAGTTTTACTAGAAAACAACTCGTCTATTAAGAATGGCGCACCTCAATGGCGGCAACTACCGCGCATGGTAGGCGATTGTCATCCCTCTACACGTGGGACTGACTCAGAAGCTATAGCTAACCGAGTCAACTTGAGCATTACTGCTCAAGCTTTTAAAAATCACAAATCTGGCGTCGGGGTTAGATCGCTGGTAGAACTTCATACCTATGTTTCTAGCAGCGTTCAGCCCCGAATGAATCCAATAGCCATCTTCAGCTATTGCGTGCGTACCTGGGTGAGGGTTTTGGTAGTAGATTAAATAGGCGTTAAGCCAAATCTTCCAGTTATTTGCTAACAATTCTGCTTCTTGGTGATCGGACGTTCTAAATAACTCGCTGCCATCAATAGCAGAAAACTTGGAAGTATTTTTTGGAGAAACTTTAGAAGTCAAAATATTGAATTTTGTTCTAGCAATATGACAAGTATTATCAACTATTTTAGACTTCAACCAGTATGCACGTTTTTGGTTTGACCTAGAAGAATATTTTCCTTTTTGAGGGCGAAGATTACCTAAGTGTTCAAACACAATTACTCGGCAATGATGCTTGTGAGCGAACTTAACAATCTCTGAAGAGATTCTGTATCCTTCGCTCTTTTCTCTCCTGTTAATCAAATCCCAAGCAGTGCTAGCAAATCCCTTGACAACCGTACCAGTTTGACTCATTTTCTTTGCAATCCTTCCTATTACCCTCTTCCTACGTCGGGTGTGGGAGGCGTGTCCTTTTATGAAGGTTCTCGATACCTCTTGAACCTCCCCACTAACGTCGGGTTCTAAAATTGAAAGACTGCAAATAGTGTCACCATCTAAGTCAATATCTACCGAGCATACGCGCTCGTTTTGTAACGCTTTTAGTCCTCCAGTTGCATCGTGATATCTTTCTAAAGTCCAATTAATCCAGCAAGAACCATCTCGCTTGACAATAATAGTTGGACAAGCTTTTACCCAAGCATTGTCGAATATATAAGCCTGGTAATTGAACTTTACCCATGCCCAATTATTATTTTTCCTAATCTTCATAATGACCGAGTTGCCCGTGTCATCCTTGAACATGCTGTACTTGTAATAAGTTGGGCTGTCGAACACTTCTGTGGGGAGCGTGGGAGGTTTGTGCGGACGGTGCTCTTTGTTCAACTTAATAGAACGGGCTAACCGTTTCGCTTCACTTGTCTCCCAGTTTTTGTAATTAGACCGCCACGATTTATAATGACCGCAAGCAGTGCTAATTACGTCCCATCTTAAGTCCCGTGGCATGTCCGGATACAGAAAGGGATATTTTGCGTTTTTACCTAAAGTTAATTCCTCGTAAGCTTGACGCATTTGCGCTTGATTCAGATCAACAAACTCAGGGTGTTGGTTAATGACTTGTATGTAAAAAGCAACGCTGTCTCTATATACTTGCAGCGTTTCATTTAAATCAATGCCATCACGAATTAGCTTAGCTCTTAGAGTTTTTGTCTCTATTCGCTTCCCTTTCTGCTTCTTTAATGCCATAACCTTGTTCGACCTCTAGGTAGGATTCGCTATACTATTTAGTATGTCATGGCTTGGTAAATTATGCAACTAAAAACAAAAAAAAGATTGAGAGGAATTCCGGTACTATATGACGAAAAAAAACACAAGTACACTTTAATGCTGACTCCGACTGCCTGGAAGCAACTACAAGCCCTAGCCGTCGATGCTGGATTAAGTAGCAGCGAATTAATGGAGCGCACTATTAGAGCAATGTATAACGACGGTACAGAAGACTAGAGAATAAATTGGACAAAATCTTTAAATCTACGTAAAGGATATATTGGACAAACAGTACGATTTGATACGATTTTGTCCGACATATCCCAATATTTAGTTATTAGATGTTACGTCGTAGTTTTTCCTCAATATCTGGGTGATGATAGTAGCCTCCATCTTTGAAGATCAGAACCTTCTCGTCAATCAAAGATTGCAAAACTCTGTCAAACTGCTCAGTAGTAAATAAATACTGAGCAGGATTCAGCCCCCTATTTATAAAGTGCAAACTGCCCACAAATAATTGCTGGTAGTCATGTACTTTCTTAATTTGCACACCCCAGATTATAGCTCGTGGTAAAGCCTCATCTGGTGGCTGTACAGCACCAGCAGCAATGAGCGTTTCAAGAGTAATTCCAGTTCCACTTTTTATGACCTTCGATTTACCGTAGTTTGGATCTAGCTGCTTGCGCCGCTTTGCTTCCCCCACAATTTCCCCCTACAACAGTTCAAGCCAACTTGCAAAACACTCCACTTGTCTTAATTTTGGCTCAAGATTGGCATCATCCAACCAAATAACAAACTTGGTTAAAGTTCTGCCATCCCAATCAAAGATTTCCTTGGTACGGACAACTGAGCCTATCAAACCATCTTGTTCGCTGCCAAACGTGCCTTTACGAATCTTTACACGGCTGCCCTGTACGATTGGCTTTGCCACTGTCCTTTGGGCGATCGCAGTCGTTGGAATAGCAACATTGTCAATAACAGACTTTTGCACCGCAATAAGGCTGTCTACCACCCCACGATCCACCCCAGTTTGCACCCCTGAAATGTTTGATAATTGGGCATCGCACCCCAAGCACCCCAAATTAGTAGAGATAGCTTCTTCTTTTGAGTCTTCATATTGACTCACTTGTTCAAATACTATTTCCACCCCACTAGAAAAATTGGGGTGGGTGGGGTGTGAGTCTTGATTTATAAGGCTTTCTTGGGGTGACGATTGGGGTGGAATTGCGGTGCTAGCGGTGCTTATTGGGGTGGAGTCGGGGCTTATTGAGAATGAGCCTGTAAATCCTATTCCCTGGATTGCTAGGATACTTTTCTTACCAGTAGGGTGTGCGATCGTCACCTTTTTAGCTTTGGGAAACAGCTGTAAAAACCGAGGAATAATTTGATTAGGTGCTTTTACGTTCTTGTCACTGGGTTTGGCTTGGTCTACCCAGATTGCTTTTTCCTTACCATTGCTAGATTCCTCATAATCCAGCGTGCCATTATCTAGATACCACTGCTCTAATACAGTCCAGATTTCATTGGCGGTTAATGTGCTGTTCGGGTTGTAGCCTAATCCGACATCTTGACAGAACTGGAACAGATGGGAGTTCTCGGCTTGAATACCTAAAAGTGCTTCTGCCGTGCAGCCGTAGTCTATGCCATCTTTCATCAAATCCACCAGTGCCTTTAATACCCGATTTAGGAAAGCAGGCACCACCATCGTTGCCAGAAAGATGGGGTCATACTTAAAGCGTGGATCAGCTTCTAATTCACCTTTTGAGAGGTCAGCCCCTATTTTGAAGGTCTTATCGAAGGAAAGCACCCCGTAGCGGCTAGTAATCGCTTCTAAAGTCCCTTGGAGGTTGGGAGTATCGTTCACATTAAAGATGGCGATGCCTGCGGCGGGCTACGCCTACGCACTAGGTGTGAATTCAACAGCATCCACACCTAAGTGGTTCGGGAAGTCTGGTAGCCCCGAAGGAGGGATGCCAAGGAATTAAAGGAATTGACATCCCTCCGGTATTTATATCGGGGTCAAAGGAGAACACGAGCAGATTTATCTGCCGTGAGACTCTCTCAACTTCCTTTCAATGTACTCACTGCAACTTAAATTATTTTTAACTGATTCTTCTTGTATGAGTTCCCAAAGTTCCTCGGTCAACCAAATACCTTTCTGTTTTTTTAATGAATTGTACAATACTGGTTGATTTTTTGTTCTTTTTATTCCTTTTCCTGTTGACATCTTTAGAACCATGCATTAGACTAATAGTACTCTAGCAAATTTACAGGAGGTGATTTTAAATGCCACGGAAAAAGACTCCATCGTTCATTACAGAGATTCCATTAATAGTAGACAGTGCTGAAGATGCCGAGTTGTTATCCAAGTTTGAAGCAGCTAGACAGCTTTACAACGCTTGTCTTAATGAAGCAATGGTTCGTATGGATTTGGTTCGCAATTCCGAGGCATTTAAGGCAGCAAAAAAAATACCAAGAGATAAAAAGAAAGAACGAAGCGAAGCTTTTAGTGCAGCACGTAAAGCTTACCGTTATTCAGATTTTGACCTTCAAGCATACGCGAACAACGTCGCAAATTCCTCAAAGTGGATAGCAGATAAAATTGATTCAAATACTCAGCAGACTATTGCGACAAGAGCTTTTAGAGCTTCTGAAAAGGTAATCTTTGGTCGTGCGAGAAAGGTAAGGTTCAAGGTTTCCAGTCGGTTCAACTCCGTAGAAGGCAAGACAAAGGCGCAAGGTATTAGGTGGAAAGATAATCAATTGATGTGGGGCAGTCTTAAACTGCGCTCAATCATTGATGAATCCAATCCAGTCCTAAAGCACGGGTTGCAGTCTCCCATCAAGTTTGTCCGCATTGTCAAGCGAGATTTGAATGGTAAGCGTCGGTGGTATGCGCAACTCATTAATGAAGGCAAGCCCTACCAAAAGGAAAAGAATTACGTCTCTGACGGATTGATTGGACTTGACCTTAATATTTCTAATATTGCTTTTGTTGGTGATAAGAAAGCTGACTTATTACCTTTTGCAGAAAAAGTGCCTACTTATGAAAAGGAAATCACCGCACTGCAAAGAAGAATGCAGCGCTCCCAACGGGTAAACAATCCAGATAATTACGAGCCAGATTCTGAAGTCAAGAAAGGGCATCGGACTATTAAGAAAAAAGGTAAAGTCAAGAAGGGAAAGCGCAAGTGGAACAGTTCCAATAATTACAAGAAAGCTGCCAAAAAGAAGAGGGAACTACAACGCAAGAAGGCAGCATACGCCAAGACCAAAAACCGCAGTTGCGTTAACGAAATTTTGCGGCATGGTAAGAATATCAAAACAGAGAATGTCTCTGTAAAGGGTTGGCAGAGGAGATACGGTAAGGCTATTTCTGCCAAGTCTCCAAGCTTTGTACAGTCGGAATTGATCCGCAAAGCTGAGAATGCTGGCGGTATAATTCACAAGTTCTCTACCCAAAAAACAGCACTGTCTCAAACTCATTTAGATGGAAGTCGCCACAAAAAGTCGCTGTCCCAAAGAGTTCATTACGATGTCACTGGCATCAAGATGCATCGAGACTTGTTCAGCGCTTACCTGGGTAGGCACGTAAATCAGGATGATACGTTGCTATGGCAGGATGCTGCTCGTCAGTATCCGGGGTCGGAGCAGATCCTATTGGACGCTTGGCAACGCTCCCAAAACCGCGAACGAGTAGGCGAGTCTGAAAGTGGGTTGATTGCCCCAGAGCGGTTGTCCGATAAGCCGAGAAACGTTGACCAGATAGCTGACTCTTCGGAGTTCGGGCAAAAAGTCAGCGCCAACTCTTGGCATGAATCCACGAGATTGTAGCTCGTGGTGTTTGCTCAACTTTACGTTCTGCGTCTAATGGGTCGCCGGTGATAAACGCTTTGAGAGATTGAATGCGGTCTAGCCTTGCAGTGTTAGTATTCTCACTTGCCCAGTTCACCATAGAACGCACTAGTTTAGAGAGCGGGAACTTCCGCCCATCATCGTAAGCAGCGAAGTCAGAGAGGGTACACGCGGTCATCCCCAACCGCCCAAACATCATGCTGACAACTTCCCTAAGCGAGTCTTTACCGTTGCTGCCATCTCCTTTGAGTAACAAGGCGCGTACTGCACGTCCTTTGTACCTGCGGACGGTTGCTAGGTCGAGGGATGCTGCTATCGTTCTAAGGAAGATTTCCCGCTGTGCTGGCGACAATGCCTCAAGTAGGCGATCGCAGTGCTTGGGATCGGCGTCAGGGTCATAGGTTGCTATGGGTGGATAGGTATAGTAGAGATCTGAGGTATGATCGATAAGTCTCCAACTAGGCTCCAATCCACACCATAGCAGCTGTAAAACCCCGTTGGTGCAGTTGAGTCCTGGTGGGTTAAGTAATTCTGGTCTGATCCCGACTCTGATCTTCACCCATTTCAAAATCTTTTCAGCGCAGGCTGGATTGGCATAGGGAAAATAAATTTGATGACCTCGCTGTACGGGGTAGTTGTTACAGAAGTTGCTGATCCGTCTAAGTTCAACGACATCCGGGCTGTATTCGTAATAGCTATCACTCCATCCGTAAAGCTTGTCCTCAGCACAAATCCACGGTTTGTCGCCGTACAGGACTTGTAATGCTTTTTGAGTTATCTCAGTATCAGGCTCAAAGGTGGAGGGCATATCGCCACAGGCATCTAATATCTCTTCAGGTTGCCTGCGAAATAGCTCCTTGTGAAACTCCTCTTCTAATGTCCCCATAAGTTGGTTCCAGTTGTACGGTGCTTCATTACATCGCTTTCTCAAAGTTGCCAGTTCAATAGACTTCTGTGGTTCTTTAAGATATGCGATCGCTACAAGAGCAATGTTCGTCGCCTCCCTAGTTGTTAGAGTCAGTGAATCAATTCTGGCTGTCCAATTGTCAAAGGGCATAGCAAACTCTAGAATCTGTAGCACTACCTCTTGGGTTGATGACGCTTCATGTTCAAGGAGGCACTGTAGCGAGGTTTGCACGCTATAAACTTTGCACTCTACCCCTGCTGCTAGTAGCTTCCATCCCGCAGCTTTGATGGTTTCCTCTGGTGTGTGCTTTTCCACAATCAGGTAGTGGTCGCCTGGAGCGATTTTGCTGCCATCACCAAATGCGACGACATCAAACAGCGCTCTGGCATTTGTTGCCGTCGCGGTGTCAGTTATCCAAAGTATTGGTTTTTGGAAATCTTTGTTCTTTGGAGCGCGTGACGACTCGTACATCCAAGAGTCATCAACAAAAATTTTAGGTGCAGAGGTGTTTTCAACAGAGTGATTCTCTGCTAATGTAGAGTTATATTTCATTTTGTGTGTGTGTCTCTGAATAAACGACTTAGACATACTGCGCCTGGGTGCTGATAACACCACGAGGCGCTTTCAATTTTGTGTGATTATTTTATCATAAAAAAGCAAAATCCCAAACATAGTCTGGGTAAAGTTGAGGTGCAATTTATACCTATAAATGGATAACGTACTGCTGTATGGATCGCACACTCGTTATGTGAGAAAGCGCGTATTACAAAACTTTACGAAGGTACGCGCACTTGCTTGGGCTTTTAGTTCTTTTCACAAGCTATGCCATCGTTATCTCTATCTCTGGCAGCAGTATAGTTCGGATCTCCTTTTAGAAAAGAGTGTAAACCTTGTTTTGCTAACTCCTTACATGAGCCTGGAATATAATGCGTTGTTGTCACAGCTAGTACAGGAGATGCAAAGAACAGGAAGGCTATTAAAATAGAAGACAATAAAACTTTCATTGTTATGTATTTAGTTCAACATTCACATTTTATTATCTTTTTTTGGCTTTTTAGTAGGAGGGATTTACTTAAAAAATAATCTTGCGCTCGCAAGCGCACCACTGTACTTTCAACATGGCAGACAAATACAATCTCAGTAACGCCAAATTTGGTGGTGGTTTCGTAGGTGATGGAGGAACTCAGATAGGTGGCGTTTTCAACGATCGCTCATTAACTGATGCAGTGCATACCAACACTCCTGCCAAGACAATCCTGATTCTAGCAGCGAATCCAACAACTACCTTGAGGCTACGACTAGACGAAGAAGTCCGAGAAATTGACGCGGGATTGCAACGAGCTAAAAAACGTGAACAGTTTGACCTAAAGCAGCGTTGGGCTGTGCGTGTTCAAGATGTATACCAAGCGCTACTTGACTTCAAACCGCAATTCGTTCATTTTAGCAGTCATGGTTCTCTTGATGATGGTTTAGTTTTAGAAGATGAAACCGGAAACGTGCAGCTAGTAAATACCGTCGCGCTGGCTGGATTGTTTGAGTTGTTTGCCAGTGACATTGAGTGTGTTGTCCTCAACGCTTGTTACACGTTCGTTCAAGCGAGTGCGATCGCTCAACATATCCCCTATGTTATTGGTATGAAGCAGGCGATTGGCGATAAAGCAGCCATCAAATTTGCAACAGGGTTTTACAATGCTATAGGCGCTGGAGAAGAAGTACCTGAAGCAAGAGTATAGACAAGCACTTAAAGCTGTAGAGCATAGGCACACATATCTCTTGCAAGCTGAAATTTACGAAGAGTTAGATACTTATTATAATCCAACAGCAGATTTAGTATTGATTGAACATCACGTCTTAAATCAATATTTTCAATATGAAACTATCATCAAAGCTTTAAATAATAGATATAAAAAACAAATAGCTACATATCATCAGGAGCGTAAGGAATTGTTAATTAAACTTGTTGATAAGATGCCTGAAGGTAACGTTACTATCGAAACTCAATATACAGTAGTAAAGGGAGATTATATGTCAGAAAAACCAGATAATTCTACTTACAACTTAAACCAAGCGAAATTCGGTGGTGGTTTCGCTGGAACAGGAGGAACCCAAACAGGCGGGATCTTCTACGATTACTCTTCTAGTCAAAACCTAACTGAAGCTGCTGCCGAAATCCAGCGATTACTCAAGCAGTTAGACCAATCTTACAAGAGCGACACAACTATTGGAAAAATGACGATCGCCACTGAGGCGATCAAACGCATCGAAAGTGACCCTACTGTAAAAGAACGGGTACTCAGTGCGTTGAAAGCAGGTGGCACTCAAGCTTTAGCACAACTACTTAATCATCCGGCTGCTAGCTTTGTCATTGGCGCATTGGATGATTGGGAGAAAACCAAGGATTGAAGTGCGAACGTAAAGGTTGATGGTTGTGCGATCGCACGAACGGAGTGCGTCATGCAATTCAATTGTTGGGGTGTAATGCGATCGCAATTTATAATACAGCCCACGCAGAAAATTTCAATTTACAACGGACGGTAGGAGATGCATGCAGACATTATCATCAAGATATATCTTAGCACTGGATTTGGGTACAACAGGTAACCGTGCCTTTGTGTTTAACTTTGAAGGCAAGATTGTTGGGCAGGCGTATAAAGAACTGACGCAATACTATCCTCAACCAGGATGGTTGGAACATGACCCTCAAGAAATCTGGCTTGACACCTGCTGGGTAATGCAAACCGCGATTGGGAATGCCCAAGTTAGACCAGATGAAATTGCTGCCATTGGATTAACTGTACAGCGAGAAACTTGTCTGTTATGGGACAAAACAACCGGGGAACCGCTGCACAATGCGATTGTCTGGCAAGACCGTCGCACTGCTCCCTTATGCAATCAACTACGAGAGCAAGGCTATTCTCAGGAAATATACGATCGCACTGGGCTGGTTATCGATGCTTACTTTTCAGCTACAAAGCTCAGGTGGTTGCTTGACAATTTGGCAGATGTTGACCTGAAAAACGTTCTTGCAGGCACAATTGATACTTGGGTACTGTGGAACCTGACTGGTGGAAAAGTTCATGCCACTGACCATAGTAACGCCAGCCGCACAATGTTGATGAACCATTATACCTGTGAGTGGGATGAAACACTACTGGACTTATTCAAGATTCCCGCTCATATCCTGCCGACTATTAAGCCCAGTTTAGGAACATTTGGAGTCACCGATACTAACTTATTGGGGATTGAAATTCCGATCGCTGCCATCTTAGGCGATCAGCAAGCAGCTCTATTTGGTCACGGTTGCTCGCGCCCTGGATTGATGAAATGTACTTACGGCACTGGTAGCTTTTTAGTAGCTCACACAGGATCTGAAATTGTGCGCTCCCAACATCAACTTTTGAGTACTATAGCGTGGACTAAGACCAACCAAAACGGGACTTTAAATGTAGGCTATGCCCTTGAAGGTAGCATATTTACCAGTGGAGCCTGCGTTCAATGGTTACGTGACGGTATAAAGTTAATCGAACAAAGTAGCGAAACTGAGTCAATGGCAAATCAGGTTGCAGACAATGGCGGAGTCTACTTTGTACCGGCATTTAGCGGACTGGGCGCACCACATTGGGATATGAGTGCTAGGGGAGCTTTTTTCGGAATTACCGGTGTTGTACAGCGAGAGCATTTGGTACGAGCTGTACTGGAGGCGATCGCTTACCAAGTCAAAGAAGTCGTGCAGGCAATTGATGCATCTCGCAATACTTTGATTCAGAAATTAGCCGTGGACGGTGGTGCTTGTGAGAACAACTTCTTGATGCAATTCCAAGCAGATGTGTTGGGGATTAAGGTGGAGCGTCCCATCATGCACGAGATGACCGTACAGGGTATTGCATTTGCAGCTGGTCTTAGTGCGGGATTTTGGGATAGCTATGAAGCACTAGTGCGTCAAAGACAGATTGACCGGGTTTTTGAGCCTGGTGTAGGGAGAAATAGTGCATTGGCAAACTTCACTATTTGGAAGAATGCTGTGGAACGTGTAAAACATTGGGTGGAGTAGTTTTTATGTAATGTTGTATATACAGGGGCAAGATGACCACCGGGTACTCAGAGCCTTGGCGATAGTGCGATCGCGCAATTTGGGGTAGGCTTGTAGATGACCCATGAAATACATCACAACTAGGTTCGCTCTTGCAATTTATTAAGTGCTAAGTCAGTTAGAGATTCTAGGGAATTTGGATTTTGAATCAACTTCTTGTATATATGAATTCCTACAGGAGAAAATGATTTATATGAAAAACCGTAATGTAAATTACCGGGTCCCTGTTCTGTGGGCATAGCTTCCCATTCAGATTGTAGTTTCATCCGGACCATACCCTCTGGTACATGACCAACATGAGTCACAAAGGAGCCATCCATCCACAGCCGCAACCTACCAATTGCTTCTTTACGTCCAAAGTTATATGAAGAGGGAGTTGGTAGCCAGAGAAATAAGACTACTTTATGAGTCTTTTTCTGAAAACGTAATTCAGCTACTGGTTTACTTTTACCCCTACCATATCTAATAGTATTTCTTCCTTCAAGCTCTTCTGTGATTCGCTCATCAAAGCTAAGAATCGAATCCCGCATTTTTAAGATTGCTTGTTGCTCTTCTGCAGTACAACTCCCCAGCCAATCTAAAAGTAATTGCGGTGGTTCTGGAATATTCTTAGACAAACTGCTAATATCAGGTTCCTGATAAGGGATGGGTGTTGAGTAAATTTGGTTATTATCAATATTGGTTAGCTGTAACTGAAACTCTTGATTAGCTTGAATAACAGTAACCCTAATTAAATCAATTTTTAGCAAATTATATTTGCGGTCTATAAGATTATGTCTGTGAAATGAGGGTGCGATCTGCTGAAAGCAGCAGCGCTTCGCTATCGCTATAAGCCGAACTGGCTCATTGTAGTTGATTTGTTGTGCAAACGGTCTTTCATCTACCAAATTGTCATAATACCTTGTGAGTTGCTGGATAATATACCTATCTTCATCATTTTTAAGCTCTATAATTACCAGTTGTTTATTTTCATCAAGTGCCAAAATATCGCAAAATTCCCCTTTGGCAGGATGCTGGCGTTTTAATGGAGTTAATCCTAGCAATTGCGGTAAATTCTCCCAAACAAAGTTTTCCAGTGCAGCTTCACTCGTAAATTTCCAACCCTCACCGATTTTACGTAGCGCCGCACCACTTAGCATACCTTGCACGAATTAACTGATGTTTATACAATTCTACTGATAGAGCGATCGCTCCAATACGCATAGTCGTCATTGCTATTAATAGAGTGGCGATGTCCTACGCTGTACCGCAAGCGTCTACGCTCTCCCAAGTGCAGTTGACGCGTAAATGGAGTGTGGAGCGATCGCACGAGCTGTAGCTTGCACCTCTTCGCACTTAGGGCAAACGAACAGCCTGTACCAACTTCTTAGCAAGCTGAGTATAGCGCTGTTGTTTCTCAGTAGAACGTAATGCTAGGGAAATTGCTTTTTTAGAACCAACAACGATCGCCAACCTCTTAGCCCTAGTCAAACCCGTATAAAATAGATTCCGTGTCAGCATCATATAGTGTTGCATATACAGGGGCAGAATTACCACCGGATATTCAGATCCCTGCGCTTTATGGACTGATTTAGCGAAAGCCAATGAGATCTCATTCAAATCAGCATAGTCATAAATAACACTGCGTTCTAGATACTGTACCGTAACTTCTTGCTCTTCCGTATCAATTTTGGTAATAAATCCTACATCACCGTTGAATACTTCGCGCTCGTAGTCGTTGGTTTGTTGGATGATGCGATCGCCCACTCGCAAAGTCATCCCACCTCTTGTTATTTCAACCTTGTCAGCACCAGGAGGATTAATTAACTGTTGTAATACGTTGTTGAGATTGCGCGTACCCATAACCCCCCGCGTCATCGGGCAAAGTACTTGAACATCGGTGGCTGGATTAAACCCAAGCTGGGGAATCAAACCGCCGATCAATTCACAAATCGCTTGCACCCCATGCTCAGGCTGATGTCCCCCACCATGCCAAAGGCAATCGGAACTTGGGGTATCAGTCAAAGGCTCCATTGTTGGGTACTGACCGCGATTGATTTGGTGGGCTGCAGTAATAATTGCACTTTGTTGTGCTTGACGAAACACTTGCGTGAGTCGTACAACTGGGACTTGATCGGACTTTATGAGGTCAGCTAGTACGTTTCCAGGTCCAACTGAGGGGAGTTGGTCAATATCGCCTACCAACAGCAGCTGAGCATCTGACGATAAAGCTTGCACCACTGAATGTGCCAAGAATAAGTCCAGCATACTGGCTTCATCGATGACGATCGCCTTTTGGGGCAACGGATTTTCACTGTCACGCTTGAAACCCATCGTTCTAGGGTCAAATTCCAGCAGTCGATGTATAGTTTTAGCCTCAAGTCCTGTCATTTCATATAACCGTTGGGCAGCGCGTCCAGTGGGAGCAGCCAGGGCGATAGATTTCCCCATTGCTTTCCATAATTCCACAATAGTACGCACACAAAATGTTTTCCCAGTGCCAGGACCACCTGTTAAAATCGTGACTTGAGAATAAGCTGCCATCTCCACCGCAAGTTGCTGCTCTCTAGATAAAGAAACTTGGCGGCTAGTGCTAAAGCGCTCAAGCCAGGAACGGACACGGGGGATGTCGGTGTTAATAGGGTGAACTAGACGCTGGTGTAGTAGTTGAGCCAGATTCAGTTCTGTGTAGAAGAAACTCGGTTTGTAACAAAGTAGTATTTGCTCGGTACTTTTTTCTCGAATCAACTCTGAAGCTAAAGCCATATTTTGAATGATTTGGGCGATCGCATCCTCTGTTGGTCGATGAGATTCAGTTTTCAACAGTTCAACCACCTGCTTAATGAGTTCTGGCTGGGGTAAGTAACAGTGACCATCTTCAGCTGCTTCACCCAACACATGGGTCATTCCCGCACGATAGCGGAATTCTGAATCGGGAGGAACACCCAGAGAACGAGCAATCTTGTCAGCTGTGATAAAACCGATACCATAAATGTCGGTGGCTAATTGGTAGGGGTTTTCAGTGACTGTGGCGATCGCACTATTCCCATACTGTTTGTAAATCTTGACTGCGTAAGTAGTGGAAACACCATGTCCTTGTAAGAACACCATCACTTCTTTGATGGCTTTTTGGGTTTCCCAAGCTTTTTGAATGAGATGAATGCGCTTTTTGGCTATACCTTTAACTTCAGAGAGGCGATCGATTTGGTTTTCAATAACATCGAGTGTTTCTAGCCCAAAGTGAGCAACAATACGCTTAGCTGTGACGGGACCCACGCCCTTAATCAGACCACTGCCTAAGTACTTTTCCATTCCTGTGAGGGTGGCGGGTTTGGTTTCTTGGTACTGGACAACTTGGAACTGGGGACCGTACTGGGGATGTTCGCGCCAAAAGCCTAACAGTTGTAGTGTTTGTCCTGGCTGAATGTCGGCAAAGCTCCCAACAATTGTCGTAAGATTAGATTCACGTGAACGCACTAAGCGTGCCACTGTGTAACCTGACTCTTGAGAGTAGTAAGTCAAGCGCTCGACAACTCCCGATATTGTTTCATATCGGGGGGTTGTGTTGGTTGGTTGGTCTTGAGCGTTTGGTGCGGCGGACATTGATAGGCGATCGCGTTTTTCAGAGCCAAAAGAGTCAGAACTTTGCTAGTAATAATGTACTATACATGATTGTATAGTTGATGCAACTGTATATTAATCGAGGTACCAGTACTACTTTGAGCGATCGTTAGAAGAGAAGTTTCCTTTCCTCATGCTAGAAACTCATAGCTAAAGTAGAAATTGAGAGTTACAAAAAATGACTAATAACTTTATAGGTAATAAAAAGCAACTTTTTGACCTCTGGGCATCGATTTATGACTGGCTTTTTCCTTCCGTGTTTTACCAAGCCATCCACAAACGGCTGCTTGAATACGTTGATTTACCAGTCCGGTCGAATGTACTTGACATAGGCTGTGGTACCGGACGCCTGCTTGAACGTCTTGCAAATCAGTTTTCCGACTTGCGTGGCACTGGATTGGACTTATCCTCCCAGATGTTGCATGTAGCACGACGGAGCAACCACCACCATCCGCGTTTAATTTATATTGAGGGCAAGGCAGAGTCTCTTCCCTTTGCCGAGGATCAGTTTGATGCTGTTTTCAACACTTTGAGTTTCTTACATTATTTGTCACCTCAACAGGTTTTTGGTGAGGTGGCGCGGGTGCTTTCTCCTAGTGGACGCTTCTACCTAGTTGATTTAACGAGCATATACTCTACACAACAAGAGTTTATACTCCTAACTGGAGGTGGGATTAGACTTTATAACCCCCAAAGCCGTGAGCATATGGGTGATTGTGCAGGACTATTGTGTTTGGGTCACTACTATTTATTAGGTCCTGTCTTGCTGACTATTTTTGCTAAAACGCCAATTGGTTGACTCACTCTGTCAAAATGAGAGATTATCAGAATTTAATTAATGGACGAGTAGTGTCTTAACCAGCATTGCGATAAGTCGTACTCGACTTGCAGCAAAGCCGATCGCTCGACCTTCAAAAAATCTTCTCAAAAACAATACTTAAATTGTCAGGGAAATAGCTGGAGCGAGTTATTCAATTTCAGCTTTTAGTGCAGCTTCAAACTGTTCTAGCTTTTCTAGTTTTAAAAGCAGATGAATGTTTTTCACTATACACTGCTTCTAAATATTTCTGCTGATAAGTTCCGTTCTTGATTGACTCAAATCTCTCTTGATACAAACGAGCTGATATTGGTGGTCCGCTAAAAGCACTGCTATCTAGTTCATCCAATTCTGCCCATATGAGTTTATCTTCAGCAGTAGCTTGGTCGTTTCTTGTTTCTGACATATAATTCCTCCGCTTTAACCTTCAAGATTACAAGGATTGCTACTCATAACTCCATTAACAAAGCATCCAATCTCGAAGAACTGACGTCTTTCCAAAAAACACTACCTTGAAGTTGAACTTGGTAGACATCGGGGCGCACTTCCCTAAAATCAACAATCATCCCAGATTTTTTAGCTTTGTTTAGCTTTTTGATTTCAGGGGGTGTTATCGCCATAACCCGCCGTTGTTCAAGCCGTGTGAGTGCATCCCATGCAGAGCGCGAGTATTCACCGTGGAGTTTCAAAACTTTGGAAATTTCTGACCAGTCAGCAGCTGTTTGAAAGGTTTGAATGAGTAACTCGGTGGGATCTAGCGAACTGGATACGTTCTCTTGAGGTGAGAATGCTTGCGTGTAATCATCATACTCAACCGTGTCATCGTCTAATTCTGGTTCTGGTTCAAAAGTCCAATAATCAGCGCGATCGCCAACACATTGCTCTACTGACTCCAATTCCTCTACTGAGCATTGTTCTGCTGCCAAATCAGGGATAGCGTAAGCCACATCCCAAGGCTCCGTTAATAAATCTTCATATTGAACTTCTGGCTCAACGAATGTTGGCATTTCCTTTGGTAGTGCGGCTGCTTCCACTGCGACCAATCGCCCTTCTTTAAATGCCTGCCGTAGTGCTAGAGCCTCAGCTACAATCCGCTGGCTCGTCAATCCCTCCTCATCCATCATTTTTTGCAGGGTGATGCCAGTCTGTTGATTTTCCTCATGAATGGGTGGAATTTGACAGTAGCGCCTACCATCGGGTGTTTGTCGCCAAATAGTAGGATTTTCAGATTTTGGCACTCTAGGCTGACGTTGCTGTTGGATAAGCTCCCTCACTGCTGCTTGGGTAATTTCTGGTAAATCTAGCAGTTGGTCAAGCACGGGCTGGTATTTCTTAGAGTTGTTTGCCAACAGGAAGATGGTGGCAGGTTCTACACCAGCTAGCTCCTGGGGCGAGAAGTTCTCGAATGCCGCCGCCACTTTCAAATACTTTTTCTCCTCTCCTTTCCAGCCAAGGTCAGATAGCAGTTGTTTGTACTCATGCTTGGAGCGCGTCTTCTCTGACGCTAAGAATTCGGCATAATGCAGGATGTCTTGGGTGGCAACCTCCAGAGTAGGATAGCTAAACAGTGGTGCACCGTTAGCGGCTTGTTGTGTAACGTATTGTTCTAGTTCGGCTTGAGCTTGAGCCTGAGAGCAGGTCGCAATTGCGCTTTTTTGTGTCATCATTAGAGGTATCTCCCATTTGTGGGTAACTATTGAAGGCGATCGCATGATTCTTGGCAGGAATGGCGATCGCCTTTTGTTTTGTCTAGATTTAATATACTGCTTACAACAGCTATAATCAAGGAACGATAGTAAGAATTTTTGCGGAGTTAAAGAAGTCAGTAATGTTTGTTCCCAAAGCAGTACAAAGTATTTTGACGACCTCCACTGAGACGGTCAGTGTGTCGCTTTTTAGGCGTTTTGTAAATAAATGAGGTTGTTCTAATTGCTGAATGTATTGGTGTGCAACCTTTAAACCCAGTTCTTCGGTTTTTTCTTCCAATTGGCGGCGTGACATTTTACCACGCAAAGCCAGAAGTTTTTGAGCTTGATCTTCAGTCCACTTCAATGTGGCAATATGTTCAACACCTATCATAATCACTTCTTTATTACTGTTAACACTTGCCATAGTAACATTTTCCATATATTGTTATAACCAGTAATCAGCAGTAATAAGGTAGCTCATGTCATATGACCGCGATCGCACTCCTCCAAATCAACCCTCTAGCTTTGCCATTGCTGACACTCTTTGGGGCGTGCTTCGCTCTTATAACGTGTCCCGTGGGGCAATAATGCTTACATTATGGGTAATGTCCAATTCTCCCAAGTTCAAGGTAATGGTCTGTGCAGTGGAAAACAATGAGCGATCGAACACAATTAAGTCTTCACCGTTATCAGCGTTTGCTTGATTAATCGCCTCACGCAAAGTTGTCACACCATCACTATCATCCATCACATCTGCTGTACTGTTTACGGTAATAATGGCACTAGGGTTTTTAGGTACAGTCCCCACACCAAGTAAGCTTTGCACATTATCTGAGAATACAGGTGTCAGTTGCGCAGATAATGCTGATGTTGGATCTATGGTAGAGCCTGAGATATCCATAAATTTAACTGGAGTGGTTTGTTCTATCTGCTTATTTTTCAGTTTTGGCGCACCTAGCTTATGCGAAGACTGCTATTTCTTTACAAAAATTGATTAACTAATATTTAGAGAAAAAACATAACAATCCAACTCTAGGCAGAAGCTCTACAAAATAAATGATTTAAATTGAGTGCTTGAGCCTAATCTTCCTCTCAATCAAAGTATATGCCGATGCGGGATGTAGGGCGCACTCAAAGACAGTAGTCACATTCGCTCTTGTTTCCAATAACACCAAGTTATATACTTTAACCACATATTAACGAGTTGTTCAACTAGCCTTTACATTCAAGGCTTAGTCTAGACCATAGAAGCCCAAATGCAGATAGAACCATTAACGATCGCACTCATCTCACTCTTTCTATCGTGGTTTAACTATTATGTTATTTAATTTAAATCGTTTTGCAGCAGCAACTGTTGCAGCTTTAACGTTTGGCACAGCGTTTGTTGCCGGGGCTGCTCAAAAAGCGGATGCACAAGTATCTGGTATAGGTTCAGGAAATGTTGGTTATTTCTTGACCAAATTCGGCGTTAACTATAATGTGGTTGGCAGTGATGTTTGTTCTAGTGGTAAAGTTCCGGATGGATATGACTTATGTGGAACCGACATTCCTTTTGGCGCAGCAGATGGCTACACACAAGTACCTATAGCAAACTTGAGAATCGAAGCGCCTGTTAACGGTGGAGTCACCGGTCTTGATCGAGGTACTGTCTGTGCTATTTTCAGAGGTGAAATCACCAACTTCAGTGAGATAGGTGGCGACGACCAGCCGATCACCGTTGTGTATCGTCTTCCAGGCAGCGGTACCGGCTTCATCGTTAACAATACTTGTGGTGCAGATGGCAGCCAAGTTCCCGGTGCTATTGGTGTAGGAAGCAGTGGTGCGGTTGTTAGTACAGTTGCATCCACACCAGGAGCGATTGGCTATGCTGATCAAGCTAATTTAAATGGTTTACCTTCTGCTTTAGGCAGCCCAATTACTGGTCCTATCTATGTAATTTACGACCCTAACAACACTGCTGTCAGAGACCTCATCGACCTTATTTTGAGCAACTCTGCACCAGGACCCTGCTATCCCATGCTTGGTTTCTGCCCTTTTTAACGGTCTCCGTAATGAGGGGTCAGCCCCTACGTTCCATTCAAAAGTCACTCATTCAAAAGTAAGAACCCCATAAATAAATCGCGAAGCGCTGCAAGCGAAGCGCTGCAATAAGCGGGGCTTGAGTCAGCGGACGCCGTATTTCTTGCGCCTACTCGACGTGAAATACATTTTTTTCTTTTTCCATAAATAAATCGCGAAGCGCCACGAGCGAAGCGTGGTGGTCTGGGGAACCTGCTACCTTTTTCTTTCTGGTAACGAATTCACGTTAGTACTCTCCGTTTAGTTACTGTTAATAAAAGCGCTCAGCACATCACCGGGGATGAGCGCATGTGAGGAGTGCGCTCGACTTGGGAGTGGTGAGTCAGCGCTCCAGGAGGGTTTCCGACGCCAAACGGGAAAGCCAGTTCCCAGGGCGCGGGAGACAAGCTGCAAGGACTGGACTCACCAGTTAGTTGCCTGCTTACGCATTACCCGTCTTCTCAGTAGCGGAGACGAGTCGCGCTCCTTCGTCGAAGATCGCGAACAGCACTGGCTCCTCTGTAGGCGACTGCTTTTGGTGTTGGGCTTGTCTGTGGCATCGCATTCTTAAGTATAAATTTAGAAGACGCCCTTCAAAATCTAACTGATGCTATGACTGGGCTGACCAGATCGGTAAGCGATCGCGATTGCCAACGCGATTGGGGCGTTCCTCACCAATCGTTCTAAGTCTGCGAACTTACCAGAAGAGCGCTGTTACGCGACGACCTAATGTCCGCCTCTTGACAACGATTTGTAATTACTCTTTCGTGAAGTGCGATCGCCTCATTTTACTCTCATAAAAGTATATAAAAAAATGTAAAGCTGACACTATTTAACTAAAATTTAACCTTGGTGTCGCTGTTTCGTCTCACTATATAAAAGAGTAACATTACATAGGTGAAGGAATAAGTTTTATGACAACTAAGAAAAATTTATCTGTTACTTCTGTTGGAATAGCAGTGATAACAAGCACACTCTTGAGCTTGCTTGCGAGTAGAGAGGCAAGATCTGCTACCACTACGTTTCAACCAACAATCACCTTTGAAGTCGGAGATGGTTTCAATGGGCCATTTGATGGTCAAGGTGAAGAAGTATTCCCTGGTAATTTCGACACTGTAGTACGCGGCACATTTGGCGAAAATAGCGAAAATGCCGAATTTAATATCAGCGGATTTTCTGTACCTCCCCAAGAATCCATTACTAGCACTATTTTTCAGGCTCAGATATCTAACCTACAGGTAGGAGGACTCGGGGTTAATGTTGGTCAAAATCCAACTGGCTTGGCAGTTCGTGGTTATGTAGGTAATGGACAACCGGATGCCTCCGATTTTCAGGCAGGGACAATTTTAGATACAGTTAATCTCTCGTCACCAGTTGTCGGTCAAATCCTACAATTTGACGTAACTTCGTTTGTCAAAAACCTGGTTAGCAATGGTGATTCCTTTGCAGGATTTGGTGTCCGCGCTATTGATTTTGGGGGTTTGGCTCTTACTCGACCTCCAGGAGTAACGCTAACAATTACAACCACGACTGTTCCTGAACCATCTCCTGCATTAGGGGTATTAGCATTTTGTTCTTTAGGTGTCGTTTCCGTGCTGAAGCGCAAACAGAAATTAGGCAGCACAACTATTAAATAGTATTCCATCCACCCCCACTCACAAACGAACATGCACTTGCGCCGTGTAGTTTCGGTTAAAAAAAGCACCGCCCAAGGGACATCTACCAGTGAACATTGGGCTGTTCACGGATGTCTTCAAGCGGACTCAAATATTCACAAATCAAAATTCCACAGCACAACAATCTGCCAGCTTGTCAGATAAAGTTGCAGTCCACCCAATAACCACGCCATCAGACTTGAAGAACGGCGCTGCAGGTAAATGTCCGCTCGAACCATCTAGGTTAAACTGAAGTTCAGAGTGCAGCTGTGCTTAAACACATTCATCAACGCGAAAATAAATGTTATGAAGAGAATTTTATATTATCATCCGCTATCAAACTTTTCTCGGAAGATCCGAATATTGTTGGCAGAGAAAAATTTGGATTGCGAACTCAAAGAAATTAACTTAGTCAATAAACCCCCTGAATTTCTCAAAATTTCTCCTATTGGTCGAGTACCTGTGTTTGTCGATGAAGATGGCACAGTTATTTGGGACTCTACATTGATTGCAGAGTATTTAGACGAAACTTATCCAGAACCTAGGTTTTACCCAAGCGATCGCCTTCTACGGCTTGAGTGTCGTAAGTGGGAAGAACTAGCAGATACTTTAGGTGATAATATTATCCGTCTATGGGTACTAGACCTCACAGGCGATTTAGATGGCACTTATTATCGAAAAAAATATGAAACATTAATTAATCGACTTTTACCAATTTTTGATGAACAACTGCGAAAAGCTAAATACTTATTGGGCGGCGATACTTGGACAGCAGCAGATGTGGCAGCGTTATGTTCTATCGGCTACTACAACTTGCGTTTAAATGAAAATTGGCACTCGCAGTATCCCCATTTGAAAGCATGGTTTGAGAGATTACATGAGCATGAAGCAGTTAAGTCAACTGTTCCTAGAAAAATTTGATGGCGTCAAACGTTTACTATTAAACAGGGCGATCGCTCTCCATGAAAAAAAGTGCGTAGACGCTTATCGATGTCTTGCCGAATGGCATCTTTTATTCTTTTGTTTACGAAAAACGCTCTTAAGCACGCGCTACTTGAGGAACTTGATAATGAACAAACCAGTAGATGATGCGATCAATGAACAAAAATTTCTTAACTTTTTCAAAGCAGCCCTTCAAGATGAAGCTTTACTCTCCCAATTAATGGCAGCAGTTGATTCCAAGGACGATGCCGCGATTATGGCAATGGCTGGACGACATGGCTATAACTTCAGCCAGGAATCTATACGCGAGGGGCTAAAGCGTATTGTGAATCTAGTTGCACCGATTGTGCTTTTGGATGATGGCAGCACATCTTTACAATGTATTTGAGGTGTCGAATTGCAGCTAAGAGAAGAACTTATGCCAAATATTGACTTGAACGCAGCCAAAGTAACTCAGATTAATCACATTAAGGTTGAGCCGAAAAACCAGGACGCGCTCGTTCAACGCATGATCCAGCAGATAGACGAGGTGGCGGTGAAGCAACCTGGCTTTATCTCTAGCACCATTCACAAAAGTTGCGATGGTCATCACGTTGTCAACTATGTGCAGTGGGAAAATACTGAACTGTTAGACGCCTTTCATCAGACGCCAGAATTTCAGGCGCACTTTCAAACTTACAAGGATTATGTTCTAGAAGCAGGTCCAGTTATCTATGACATTGTTTATAGCCAAGAGGCGAATTGAGCATTGCCCTAAGACGTGCGATCGCATCCTCAAGCACCTTAAAGTTAAAACTATGCAGAAAGAATACTGATGCACACATAATTCCCTTTATACCCATGACTGCTTTGACCGAACGGAAATACAAGCACGCCAGGGCTACTACATTAAAGCCAACAGTGAGGAAGAGGTGGGAGCACTCGCTGGCAACCAGATTTCCCCCCACCTCAACAAACAACTCACCAACACTATCACTCACATTGCCCTCACCGCATGAACCCCAGTACTGAGCCTATTCGAGCATTGTGATTTTCGCGCTAAAGAGCAGCTTTATGGTGTGGAATAGATGTACTCTGGACTGAACAATTTGCGTTTAGTTTTTTGCTGTTGGCTAAAGCCAATCCAGATCCAAACGAAATGCCTGCACTTATACATACAGCAAACAACGTCTCAGACAGGCGAAGTGTAATGGAAACTCCAGAGCGTTCCTCTGATTGGGGGTTACGATTATGATTAGAGTTTGGCATGATAAAATTAAGCAGTCCTTTCTCTGCTTTGCTTTAGTACCTGATGGTCACGTCGGCAAACGCGATCATCAGAAATGGCACAAGGGTGAAGACCCCAGGTATTTATAGTCATACTGGGGTCTTCATCGTTATGATACACAATAAT
The DNA here is from genome assembly GCA_964246695.1 of uncultured bacterium. Classification (GTDB taxonomy): domain Bacteria; phylum Cyanobacteriota; class Cyanobacteriia; order Cyanobacteriales; family Nostocaceae; genus Stigonema. The sequence continues at coordinate 1,559 of CAXTSI010000053.1, read as the reverse complement.
GTAATCAATTTGTCAATTTAATTTTTATATAATATCCCAGTATGAGTTTTACATAACACAAAGAAACTTACGCTTCTTATTTCAGTACTCTTTGTTACAGTAAAAAGTATTGACAAAAATCAAATTATTGTTTATGAAAGCTATTTAAATGGATGCCCAAGTCAGGAAGTTGCCCCCCTAACAGTAAGTGAAGTAGGATCAGCATCTCTAGGTAGATGTAGAGAGGGTTTTGAGGTTAACGTAATGGTGAGCCGCTGAGGCGATCGCCACTACACTCGTCAAATAATAGTGCTGATGTACTATAAACTGATACTGTGGCATTTTATTTCCTCTCTTTATGGGCGACCATATAAGAAAAATCATTCACGTCGATATGGACGCCTTCTACGCATCGGTGGAACAGCGGGACAATCCCGATCATCGTGGCAAACCGTTAGTAGTGGGTGGATCTCCTGAGCAACGAGGTGTAGTGATTGGTGACAACACTGGCAGTACCGGATTTGGAGTCACAGGAGACATAGTAGGCACAAGAGATAACCTAATTGACCCACGCCTAGCTCCCTTAGACTTCTATGGGGGTTCCACCCAAAATTTCGCCCTCCTCCCCGACAGTCCAGCAATTGATGCAGGCGATCCAACTATACTGGATACCGACCCCACAACCGACCAGCGCGGTTTGCCTCGTGTTGTCAATGTTGGGTCCGATATTGGGGCGTTTGAATTTTCCTAAATGTGCCAGATCCGGAATAAATTGACCATGATTGTCAGAAATCTGTCCTAGTAGCATCGTTATTGTCCTTGACTCCCATTACTAAACTTAAATTTTATGGATTTATCATCTCCTACTCCGACTACAAACTCACCCCTAATACCTGTATTCGGGGATAATGTCCAAGACTTGCTGAGTACTGGTGCATTAAATGTCAACCCCACAGGCATAATTGTGGTGAACAGCATTGCTGATACAGTGGATGACAATGATGGTGTGACCACACTGCGCGAAGCAATCAATCAGGCAAATGCAGATGATGGTGAAGACTTGATTGTATTTGAGCGATCGTTGTTTTCCAATCCACAAACTATTACTCTGGGTGGTACAGAACTAGATATCACCCACAACTTAGACATTATTGCTCCACGTGACCCGTTGACGGGTGGGGATTTGGTGACGGTGAGTGGGAACAATTCTTCACGGGTGTTTGAGATTGAAAAGGGAGCAACAGTAACGCTGTCTGGATTGATTGTTGCTGATGGCAGTGTCACGGGTGAGAGTGGTGGTGGGATTATAAACTCTGGTACGCTTACCTTAGATAGCAGCATTGTTCGCAATAATTCTACACATCCCCCGGATAATAGCTTCTTGTCCTTTACTAGCGGTGGTGGTATTTTTAGCAGTGGCAACCTAACGGTAAACAACAGTACCATCAGCGGTAATTCGCCACCCTTGGCGCTCTTTAGCGCAACAAGGTTTGGCGGCGGCATCTATAGTTCTGGTAGCGCGACGGTAAACAACAGTACCATCAGCGGTAATTCGGCATTGTTTGGCGGCGGCATCTATA
>CAXTSI010000052.1:0-27279 GCA_964246695.1 uncultured bacterium | reverse complement strand
GATGTTCGCCTGAATACTTGTAATAAAGAACCTCTCCCCCAACCCCTCCCCTAATAGGGGAGGGGAGACTTTATATAAAAAAGGAATGTATGATGCAGAAGAGCGAAAAGCCTACCAGCGATCCTGCCCATGATATACTACGGTCGAGCTTGTCTCCCCTCGACGCCATCTTTGCACCAAAGAGTGTTGCAGTCATTGGTGCCAGCGAAAAGCCAGGTAGCGTCGGACGAACCCTCCTGTGGAACTTGATCGGGAATCCTTTTGGTGGAACTGTTTTCCCAGTTAATCCCAAGCGACGCAGCGTATTGGGAATTAAAGCATACCCGTCCATATCCAATATACCAGAATCAGTTGATTTAGCGGTTATTGCCACCCCAGCACCAACAGTTCCAGGTATTATCGGTGAGTGTGTGGATGCAGGCGTCAAAGGTGCAATTATCCTGAGCGCTGGTTTTAAGGAGTCTGGTGCAGCAGGTGTTATCCTAGAAAAACAAATCCTCTCGCTGTCGCAATGCGGCTTAATCCGAATCATTGGTCCTAATTGCTTAGGTGTAATGAATCCGCGCACAGGTTTGAATGCCACTTTTGCCAGTGCGATCGCTCGTCCTGGGAATGTCGGCTTTATCAGTCAAAGTGGAGCGCTCTGCACTGCTATTCTCGATTGGAGTTTCCGAGAAAATGTCGGCTTTAGCGCCTTCGTTTCCATTGGCTCAATGCTTGATGTGGGTTGGGGCGATCTCATTTACTATCTTGGTGATGACCCGCAAACAAAAAGTATTGTAATTTACATGGAATCAATCGGGGATGCACGGTCTTTTATCTCGGCGGCGCGGGAGGTGGCATTAACCAAGCCGATTATTGTCATCAAAGCGGGTCGTACCGAAGCAGCAGCAAAGGCAGCGGCTTCCCATACGGGGGCACTTGCAGGTAGTGATGCAGTTCTGGATGCTGCTTTCCGGCGTTGTGGTGTGCTGCGCGTCAACAGCATCTCTGACTTGTTCGATATGGCGGAGGTACTGGCAAAACAACCTCCTCCCAAAGGACCACGCCTGGTGATTCTAACTAATGCAGGAGGACCAGGGGTACTTGCCACCGATGCGCTGATCGCGACGGGTAGCGAACTAGCACCAATTGCTGAGGAAACTTGTGCATCCCTCAACCAACTACTACCGACACACTGGAGTCATAGTAACCCGATTGATATTCTCGGCGACGCTGACCCACAGCGATATACCAAAGCTTTGGAAATTGCCACTCTAGATCCAAACTGTGACGGCTTATTGGTGATTCTCACTCCTCAAGCTATGACAGATCCGACCCAGACTGCTGAGCAGTTGAAACCCTACGCACAAATTGCTGGTAAACCAATCCTCGCCAGTTGGATGGGGGGAGCGGATGTAGCAGCTGGCGAGATGATTCTTAATCGTAACAGTATTCCCACTTATCCTTATCCTGATACGGCTGCGCGTATTTTTAGTTATATGTGGCAGTATTCCTATAACCTGCACGGCATCTACGAAACTCCTGTGTTAGGGAATAGTCCATCGGGTATGGTTCATGGGAATGCTGTGGTGACGCAAATTATTGATGCGGTAAGACTGGCTGGTCGTACAATTTTGACTGAGGTGGAGTCTAAACAGATTCTAGCAGCTTACGGTATTCCAATTGTCGAAACTTGCGTTGCCAAGAGCGAGGAGGAGGCGATTCGATGTGCTGAGAACATTGGTTATCCAGTCGTCCTGAAGCTTTTTTCGCAAACGATTACTCATAAAACCGATGTCGGTGGTGTGCAGTTAAATTTAACTGATGCCGAAGCTGTACGACGAGCCTATCACACCATTGCAGAATCAGTGAGTGAGAAAGTTGGTGTTGAGCATTTTTTGGGTGTAACAGTTCAGCCAATGGTGAAAATGGACGGCTATGAACTTATTATCGGCAGTAGTCTTGATACACAGTTCGGACCAGTACTGCTTTTTGGTGCAGGGGGACAACTGGTGGAAGTTTTTCAGGATCGGGCGATCGCACTCCCACCCCTCAATACCACCTTGGCGCGACGCATGATGGAACAAACTCAAATTTATCAAGCGCTCAAAGGAGTCCGGGGACGTAAAAGCGTCTCACTCGCATCCCTTGAGCAGCTGATGGTTGTATTCAGTCAGCTGGTAGTGGAACAGCGCTGGATCAAAGAAATAGATATCAACCCCTTGCTGGCTTCGTCGGAGCGATTGATGGCACTGGATGCTCGGATCGTCCTCCACGAAGCAGGTGTAAGCTCTGAACAACTACCTAAATTAGCAATTCGCCCTTATCCGACACAATACGTTGGACAATGGACGATGAAAGACAAAACACCAGTCACAATCCGCCCAATTCGTCCAGAAGATGAGCCTGTGATGGTTCAATTTCACAAAACTCTCTCTGAGGAAAGCGTCTATTTTCGTTATTTCCACCTAGTTAAACTGAATCACCGCATCGCTCATGAAAGGCTAACACGCATTTGCTTTATTGACTACGATCGCTCAATGGCACTAGTTGCTGAATATCAAAACCCCGAAACACAGACACGGGAAATTTTGGCAGTGGGTCGATTGAGCAAATTGCATGGCACTAATGAAGCTGAATTCGCCATACTGGTGAGCGATCGCTATCAGTGTCGGGGTTTAGGAACCGAGTTACTGCTCCGGCTGCTGCAAGTTAGTCGTGATGAACGGCTAGGTGCCATAAGTGCTGACATCCTTACTGACAATTATGCAATGCAAAGAGTTTGTGAAAAAGTTGGTTTTCGCATCGAACGCACAGCCGAACCAACTGTCGTGAGAGCGTTCATTGCTCTGAATGAGCTTGAAACGACTTAAACCCAAGATGACTTTAACACGCTGATTTATTGCGTCTCTTACATCTTGCACCACCGGTTTCTCTTACCTTGTTGAGAATGGTGCAAGATATCAGGTCTGGTAGATTAAGTAGGTAGCCACAATCAAACATAACTATATTAACTTCTGTAAACAGGCTGTTTGCCTACTAACAACTAACTACTAACTACTAACAGCCTTAACAAATAGTTGTGTTTATTTACCCCGACTTACTTATCAGGTGCTTTCCTCACAAGTTCCTCACGTTGTTTGACTATAAAGATTATCAGCTATTTTCAAGAGTAGCAGTTGAACGTTACAACCTTTACCCTTCACAGTTATGCGATTACAATCTCATGAATTCACTCCGGCAATTACCGATGCTCAAGGCAAAGTTATCCCTAACAGTATCGCCTCTTTAGAGAAAGTAAAATTAGGCGGTGTGGAACAATGGATTTTGATTAGAGGTAAGGATGTAAATCAGCCTATACTACTATTTCTTGCAGGCGGACCAGGCGGCTCAGAAATGGCTTGGGTTCGTCACTACAACGCCCAGTTGGAAAATCATTTCGTTGTAGTTAATTGGGATCAAAGAGGTGCTGGTAAGTCATTTGCAGCAATCAATCCAAGACATGCGATGACTGTGAAACAATATTTGTCTGACACCCACGATTTGGTACAGATGCTGAAGAAACGTTTTCATCAACAAAAAATTTACCTTGTAGGTCATTCCTGGGGAACGATTTTAGGTGTATTGACGGTACAGAAATATCCTGAACTGTTTTATGCCTATATTGGCATTGGACAAATGGTGGATGTCAGAGAAACCGACCGGATTAATTATGAATACACTTTATCGATGGCAAAGAAATTCAATAACATGGAAGCACTTAAGGAACTTCAAGAGGTTGAACTTTCGCCGTCTACCAATGACAACGTGTTAAAAAAAATATTTACTGTAGTAAAGTTGCTAGAACAATTCAGGGGCGATCGTCATGAATTTGATGATTCGTATGTAAGTCTAAAAGATTTGATTAAAAATGCAACTGAATATTCGGCAACAGACAAACAAATGTTTTGGCATATACTAGCAGATACTTTCGAGTTAGTTTACCCTCAACTCTACCAAATGAATCTCAATTTGATCGCTCAAGCTCCAAAGTTAGATGTGCCAGTTTACTTTATTGAGGGACGATATGAGTATGACGCTCCCTTTGAACTGACCGAAAAGTATTACAACATGTTAGAGGCTCCAAAGAAAGAATTTATCTGTTTTGAAAAATCTGGGAATTTTCCCTGTTATGAAGAAGTTGAGAAATTTAATTCAATTATGGTTAACAAGGTTTTAGCGGAGACTTATAAGCAGGACTTACGCAAAAATTGCCAGAAACCCTGATTTATCGAACCGCCCTTCGGGTTCACCAGTCGCCTACGGCGGGAAACCCGCCTGCAGCGCTGGTTCACCAAGACGCCAAGAGCGCCAATAATTCGTGGAGTGTGCGTAAGTCCTAATAAGAAATATAGCAATCCTATTTGAGTTACAAATTTGTCAGACCTCAGAAACCGGGTTTCTCTGAGAAACCCGGTTTCTAGAAGGAGCGCGAATCATTTAGGACTGCTATAGATGATTCTTCCTCACAAGTTCCTCAATATATTTGTCTAAGCTGAAAAGTGGATAAGCAATTACGTTGAATTTTTCCTTTTCACATTGACACAAAAGCGGTAATAAATCGTGATTTATAATTTGGGTTCTACAACAGTTTTTTACAGCAGTGGAGGAAATAAGTTATGATTTGGCGCTATATTTTGGCATGGTTTCCAATGATATTTATTGCTATTGTTAATGCAAGTATACGAGAGTTAGTTTACGCAAAATATCTCAGTGAACTTTGTGCCCATCAAGTTTCAACCGCGACAGGGATTATATTATTTGGTTTGTATATTTGGGTACTAACTAATTTTTGGCAGATAAAATCAACCACGCAAGCGCTGACTATCGGATTAATTTGGTTAGGACTCACAGTTGCTTTTGAATTTCTTTTTGGTCACTATGTTATGGGAAATCCGTGGAGTAAGCTGCTAGCTGACTACAATCTCTTAGCTGGACGAGTTTGGATTTTTGTACTTATCTGGACAGCGATCGCTCCATTTGTCTTTTATTCACTCCGGAATCAGATGTAAGTCAATCCATTACTCAAAATTGGTGCAAATTTTCACTACTGAATACATTGATTTGAATAACCTGACTGAACGGGAGGAGCCATCTCATGGCAAATGAATTTGACCCAACGACCGTTACTGGGCTAGTGGAACACGAAGCCGCCCAAAGGTTGAAGCTTGAAGGCTACAATGAACTACCATGCAGTATTCATCGCAGTATTTGGGCGATCGCTTGGGAAATTATTCTTGACCCTATATTTCTGTTGCTAGTTGCCTGTGGAGTCATTTATCAGGTACTGGGTGATGCGCAAGAAGCCTTGATACTGCTTGGTTTCGTATTTTTAATCATGGGGATCAGCCTCTACCAAGAAACCAAAACCGAACGTGCCCTAGAAGCACTACAAGACCTATCCAGCCCCCGCGCCCTAGTCATCCGAGACGGGCGACAAAAACGGATTGCCGGTCGGGAAGTGGTGCGAGAGGATATTGTGATTTTAGCAGAAGGCGATCGCGTCCCCGCAGATGCAGTTCTTCTATCCTCTACAAACCTCTGTGTCGATGAGTCTTTGTTAACAGGAGAGTCCTTGCCAGTGCAGAAAGTGGCAGTTGATGTTGGATTACCCCAAAATCTATCCCAAATTGCTCGTCCTGGTGGTGATAATCTACCCTTCGTTTACTCCGGCACATTAGTCATTCAAGGTCAGGGAATTGCCCAAGTGCAAGCCACTGGTAGCCGCACTGAAATTGGTAAGATTGGCAAAGCTTTGCAACGATTAGAGCCAGAAGAAACCTCGCTGCAAAAAGAAATGGCGGGGTTAGTTCGCAATTTGGCAATTGTCGGCTTATCTTTTTGTGTCATGGTGGTGATCGTCTATGGACTCACTAGGGGTGACTGGCTGAAAGGGTTTCTGGCGGGAATAACCCTGGCAATGGCGATTTTACCGAATGAGTTTCCCGTTGTCGTCACCATTTTTCTCGCCTTGGGGGCATGGCGAATTTCGCAAAAACACGTCCTAACCCGTCGCGTACCTGCAGTGGAAACACTGGGTTCAGCTACAGTTTTATGCGTTGACAAGACAGGTACGCTGACCCTCAATCAGATGTCTGTTCAACAGCTATGTGCTTGGAGTATAACGGCATTATCGTGTTCTGTTTACGATTTAAACCTGCACGAGCGAGAACCATTACCAGAAAACGTTCATGAACTCGTAGAGTTCAGCATTCTTGCCAGTCAGAAAGACCCTTTTGATCCAATGGAGAAAGCCTTTAGGCAACTAGGTGAAAGCTACCTCGCTCACACTGAACATCTGCACAATGACTGGACACTACTGCGGGAGTATCCTTTATCACCTCAATTACTGGCAATGTCCCATGTTTGGCAATCAGCAGATGGAAATGACTATGTGATTGCAGCTAAAGGGGCACCGGAGGCGATCGCTGACCTCTGTCACTTCACTCCAGAACAGATGCAAGTACTAACAGATCGAGTTAGCAATATGGCTAACGAAGGTTTGCGAGTTCTGGGTGTTGCTAAAGCCTCTCTTGTTGGTCCTCCACCGCCCTATCTTCCTCCCCATCCCTCACTCAGTCCCGATCGTTTACCTGGAGAACAGCACGACTTTGCCTTTGAGTTCCTGGGATTGGTGGGACTGGCTGACCCAGTACGCCCAACAGTTGCAAATGCGATTCAAGAGTGCTACACTGCTGGGATTAGAGTTGTGATGATTACGGGTGATTACCCCGGTACAGCCCAAAATATTGCCAGACAGATTGGGCTGATGCAGATGAGTGCGGTCATTACTGGACCACAACTGGATCAAATGAATGATGCCGAACTGCAACGGCGCATCCAAAGCGTAAATATCTTTGCACGAGTAGTACCGGAACAGAAACTGCGTTTGGTTAACGCTTTAAAAGCCAATGGTGAAACTGTGGCAATGACAGGCGATGGTGTCAACGACGCACCAGCATTGAAATCGGCACACATTGGTATTGCGATGGGTGGACGCGGTACAGACGTAGCAAGGGAGTCGGCGGCGCTGGTGTTGCTGGACGATGACTTTTCATCGATTGTGGAAGCAGTCAAACTAGGACGACGAATCTTTGACAACCTGAGAAAAGCGATGGCTTACCTGCTGGCAATCCATGTGCCGATTGCTGGGATGTCTTTGATTCCCGTGTTGCTTAAGTTGCCGCTGGTTCTGTTGCCTGTTCATGTTGCCTTTCTTCATTTAATTATTGACCCTGCCTGTTCTGTGGTTTTAGAAGCCGAACCCGCAGAAGCCAATGTCATGAACCGTCCACCTCGCAATTCTAAAGAGCCTGTTTTTGGTAGAAAAACTCTTGGTTTAGCTTTGCTGCAAGGGGTGGGAATCCTGGTAATTATTTTAGCTATCTTTCTCATCTCCTTCTATCGTGGACAAGGGGAACTAGATGCCCGTGCCCTTACCTTCACAACTTTGATTCTCGCTAACTTGGGTTTGATATTGAGCGATCGCTCCTGGTCAGGCACAAGTCTGGCAACACTGAGATCGCCCAACGCTGCTTTGTGGTGGGTAGTGGGTGGGGGATTGGTCTTTCTTGGTCTGGTGCTTTACGTGCCCTTTCTGCGTCACCTATTCCGCTTCTCCTTCCTGCATCCGATTGACTTGGTCATTTGTTTAGCCGGTGGAGTGGTTTGTATCTTGTGGTTTGAGAGGCTCAAGATCCTGAATAGAAAAAGGTGAGCTTCTGATGAATTGAACGCTGCCAAGTTTAGTACCACAACTGCGTTCGTAAGCTTGCCTTAAGTCAGCTACCGATTTTAGATTTTGGATTAGGAAATTTGTTGTCAATTTGAATTTGTTAATTCACCAAATAAGCTTGTTTTTATGGAAGTCTTAAGACGGGTAGCCAATTCAAAAAGAGAGTCTAAAGCAGCATCTACCCAATCTAGAGATTGGTCCGCAAAACTCATAAATATTGCACGCAGTAGTGTGGAAACCGTGCTGCTATCGTTCAATACTACCATAGAAGGTTTGAGTGAGACACAGTCCTATAGCCGATTACAAAAATATGGCTTAAATGAAATTGCCCGTGAAAAACCGCAAAAGTGGTACATCCAGCTCCTGAAAACTTTTCAAAATCCTCTGGCTATCTTGTTGATTGCACTAGCAATGATTTCCTTGGCAACAGGCGATGCCAAAGCTGCCACAATTATTTTAATCATGGTTGTCTTTAGTGTCATTTTGCGCTTTTCTCAAGAGTTTCGCTCCAGCCTTGCTGCAGAAAAACTCCGAGAAATGGTGAGAACCACATGCACAGTGAGCCGCAAAGACAAGCGAAAAGACATTTCCCCCGATGTTTTGAGAGAGTACGGGATTACTCTACATCCCCATGAACCAGAAAGACAAGAAATTCCCATCAAATTTCTTGTTCCTGGTGATGTTATTTACCTTTCATCTGGAGACATGATCCCCGCAGATGTAAGGATCGTTTCCGCCAAGGATTTATTTATTAGTCAGGGATCGCTCACAGGTGAGTCGCTACCAGTAGAAAAATATGCAGCATTACTCGATAGTGCGGCAAAGATCAAAAACCCTCTGGAACTAGCTAATTTAAGTTTTTTAGGCACTAATGTTGTAAGCGGTTCTGGTACAGCAGTTGTGATTGAGACAGGAAGCAATACTTATCTGGGATCTCTAGCCAAAACTGTTGTTGGTCATAAAGCAATGACAAGTTTTGACAAAGGGGTAAATGGAGTCAGCTTCCTACTGCTGCGCTTCATGCTGGTCATGGCACCATTGGTATTTCTCATTAATGGCTTCCTGAAAGGCAATTGGACTGAAGCTTTCTTTTTTGCCCTATCAGTAGCGGTGGGTTTAACCCCTGAGATGTTGCCCATGATTGTCACAGCCAATCTCGCGAGAGGGGCACTGGCGATGTCTGACAAAAAAGTAATTGTTAAAAACATCGATGCCATCCAAAATTTTGGCGCAATGGATATTTTGTGTACCGACAAAACAGGCACACTCACCCAAGACAAAATCGTTCTAAAAATTCACTTAGATATCTATGGTGAAGAAAATGACGAAGTGCTAGAGTATGCCTACTTGAATAGCTTCTACCAGACGGGCTTAAAAAACCTGCTAGATGTTGCTGTACTGGAACATATTGAACTACATGAATCTTTAAAAGTTGAAAAAAACTTCACAAAAATTGATGAAATTCCCTTTGACTTTGTGCGCCGTCGTATGTCGGTTGTTGTGGAGGAAGAGAACCATCACCATGAGCTGATTTGCAAGGGTGCAGTTGAAGAAATCCTGCAAGTTAGCACACGTGCCAAAGCCAATAATCAAATTCTACCTATTAATGAGTCAATCTATGAGCAAGTAACTCAGTTAAACCATGAACTCAATGAAGATGGGTTACGAGTCATCGCCGTTGCTTACAAAGAACTGCCTCTAGATCAACTCCATTACTCGGTCGCTGATGAAAATGATCTGATTTTGCTTGGTTTCATTGCCTTTCTTGACCCACCCAAAGACTCGGCTGCACAGGCGATCGCTGCACTCAATCATAATGGAGTGCTGGTAAAAATTTTAACAGGTGATAATGATATTATTGCTCGCAAAATTTGTAAAGATGTAGGTTTATACGTTCACCACACTTTATTGGGCAGCGAAATTGAAACATTATCTGAAGATGAATTAGCAGACTTAGCTGAAACGACAACCATTTTTGCCAAACTGTCTCCGGTGCAAAAAGCCAGGATTATCCAAGTTCTACGCCGCAAGGGTCATATTGTTGGCTTTATGGGGGATGGTATAAATGATGCAGCAGCTTTGCGGGAGGCTGATGTCGGGATCTCTGTGGATACAGCTGTGGACATTGCTAAGGAGTCGGCGGACATTATCCTGTTAGAAAAAAGCTTGTTGGTTCTGGAAGAAGGCGTGATAGAAGGACGTAAGACTTTTGCCAATATCATAAAATATATCAAAATGGGCACCAGTTCCAACTTTGGCAATATGTTTAGTATGTTAGGTGCTAGTGCGCTACTGCCGTTTTTGCCAATGCAACCAGTACAGATATTGGTGAATAATTTGCTCTACGATTTCTCCCAAACAGGTATTCCTTTTGACAATGTAGATAAAGAATACTTGGCAAAACCACGTAAATGGCAGATTGGCGATATCCAGCAGTTTATGCTTTATATCGGTCCGATTAGTTCTATTTTCGACTATACGACCTATGCTTTGATGTGGTTTGTTTTTGGGGCGACCACTGTGGACAAGCAAGCTTTGTTTCATACAGGTTGGTTTGTGGAAAGCTTGATGACTCAAACTTTGATTGTCTACATTATCCGCACTGCAAAAATTCCCTTCATTCAAAGCAGGCCAGCTTTGCCAATGCTACTAGTAACGATGACGATCATGGCTGTGGGAATTTATCTTCCTTTCTCCCCCATTAGCTCAAGTTTAGGATTTGTTCCCTTGCCAGCAAGTTACTTTCTCTGGTTATTGTTGATTCTGTCGAGTTATTGTGTGCTGACGCAGTTCATAAAAACTTGGTTTATCAAACGGTATGGGTATAACTAAACTCAAAACTTAGAAAAGTGGAGATTTTATATCCTGTCCGGTAGTTGTTATGATATACAGCCGCCACATTGACCAGAAGCGGAAACCGCGCCCCTACGGTTTAATGGTGCTGTAATCGTTACACACGTGCTTGGGAGAGGGTTTGGGGGTGAGGGCTGGATATTGTAACTAATCAATCGGACATGATATTACACGTGTGATCTTGGAAAGCGGAAGTTATCGGAATTTATGGAACTTCTTTCCCTCTTTTCACTCCCGTTAGGTACGCCACGTCAATAGCCTTGTAGGCTTGCTACTACTATGTAGACGGGTAATTCTAGACGAGAACGCATGGGCGAAACCACTAGCCCTTACCAGCTACCAAGCCAGATGCCTTTCTGGCTGCATGGGTAGCTGACAAACCCTGCTTTTCAACTTTCAACCTGGGCTTTTGGTAATATCTAGTAAAAAAAATTTTGCCTATATTTCGTGCTGCATTTAAATCGGCGTTTCCTCGATGTGAGATAGTGTAAGAGCAAATATAATTTGGCGCACCAGCATTGTAATCAACTTTCTCCAAAGATTTATTCATGACTTTTTGGAAAAGTTTGGCTACATTGGTGCTAAACTGAGCTTCGATTCTAGAAACTAACGAATCATCTTCATCATCTTCAAAATTGCCGTTGCACAATGCACAGTGCTTACTTGTATTTTTTGGTGAGACAAGAGAGGTGATTATTCCATAGGACTGGAATGCTTTGTACTTTGTCCTATTAATTATTTTTGACTTCAACCAATAGGCTCGTTTCTGATTGGAACGGCGACTATACTTTGTTCTATCTGGTCGTAGATTAGTTAAGCATTCAAAGACAATTACTGTTGCTCCATGCTTATTAGCAAAGTCTGCTATCCGCCTAGATATCCTATGAGATTCGTAATCATCTCGGTGTTTAATTTTCCGGAAACGATTAACGTTATCACCTTTCTTATCGATTCCAAAACCTTTATTTGTTTTAGAACTAGCTACAGCAATTTTCCCTAACTCACGCTTCCTACGATGTTGGATAGCATCATTACCCTTAACAAAGAGAGTGGCAGTCTCGGTACAGCTACCCGTAACGTCGGAGTGAAGAATTGTTGCAACTGCTAGATCACCATCAAGATTTAAATCTACGCTGCAAATCGTTAGACCATCAGGGTTTTTAGCTTGCTCCGCGAGCTGACCGTTGGATTTAACTTGTTTGATAACAGGAACATGGAGATGTAACTTATCCTTTAATACTAAGGTTGGACTTCCCCATTCGTAGCCTGACGGGAGTTCTCTGCCCTTTAGCTGGATGGGCTGTTTCATGAACACCCACGCCTGACCCGTCCACAACTTCAATATTATTGAGTTGCCGTCAAATTCTTTGTACATCCCACTGTAAAAAGTAGGATTCAAGTGTCCAAAGTCTTCTGCCGGCACAGGCGGTCTGTCTGTAAACGAATTAGGGACATACTCCCTTCCTTTTGAATTAGCTTCCTTCAGCTTCTTAGCCTGGATGGCTTCATGTTTTTCTTTACGAAGTTGCCATTTTCTATAGTTGGAATACCAAGACTTCACCGTTCCAAACGCTTTCCTGATACAAGAGCGTCTCATATCTTGCGGCATATTGATACGCAGTGGAGTCTGGGGTGACGGTCTTTGTTTTGAGATTACTGTTAAGTTTTCTACAACGTGAAACAAATCATCCGCTTTTGTGTTTAGCAGGGGTAGATTATCCAAGAACAGCTTAGCAAAGAACTGGGTAGTATCCGCGTAAAGTGCTTTGGTGCTAACTATATATTTGTATAGTTCATCCTTGTAATCTGACTCTATCTTGGCTCTCAGTATTACTGTTTTTTGAGCCTGAATATGTCCTTTGATTCGCCTCACGTTGTATCACCTCCTTGTTTTTATGCTAGAAATATACTAACATGTATGTACTAACATTGTTGTCCAATATGAAGGGAAAACGTTTACAAGTTCGGATGAGTGAACGCAGATTCAATAAGTTTCAGTATTTGTGTTCAAGTGGACAAGACAATGACTCAGTTGATAGAAGAATACGTTGATGGACTCCAACTCAAGGAGCCAGCCCAAAACCTCCACGGCTTGGAGGACTAAAAGAGTGCGCTTTTAGAGGAATTGACGCGCTATGTCTGTTTAATGACGGCAATTCCGATTTATCCCATGAAACCCTTACTAGGAATTACGTCTTGACGTTGCATGCAACGTCTCTACATAGGTTGACGGTAGGTAAATTATCTTAACTGACGACAGATGCGAAATCTTTAGCTTTAGGAAGCGCAGCAATCTCGTTCAAAGCTTTCAAAAGACGATGAATCTCTTCGAGTGTATTGTAGTGTACAAGTCCAATCCGCAGGAAGCCGCCACTGTCTTCAACTCCCAACCTCTCAGTGAGACCAAGCGCATAGAAATTACCGTGCCAAGTGAAGATACCGCGATCGCCCAACTCAAGAGCAATGGTGTCAGGTGTTTGCCCGAAGAGTCGTATTGCAACCGTTGGAGTCCGCCAGATAAAGCGAGCCGATCGCACCCTAGGAAATCGGCGATCGCCGCACGAGCAGAGGTGATGATAGCATCTGTACGCGCACTTGTGGCAAAAGCCCCGTGAGCATTGGCATTTGACCTGAGCAGATAGTCGCTCATCGCATCTATCACAGATTTTGGCACCTGGGTACCACCTGGTCCATCAAAGAAAATCACAGATTGACCGTTGATTTCGTGTGTGAGTGCTGGAAACTGCTTACGTATCCAATCGAGATCGAGAGACATGATTACAAACTCCATGAAGCAACTTTTAAAGTCAATCCCTCTCCCCCTCTTATGAGTAAGTGGAGGCAAGTAATCTTGGACATGTTAAAACAAAAACATCCCGACTGCCCCGAACAGAGGCTGTCACTTTGATTGGAGTTGTAAAGTGGAAAAATTGGCGATCGCTAAAGACTAAAAAATCACTCTTGTTGAGGATTCGTTTAAAAACTGGTTGTTCATCCTTAAATTTATACAGATGAGTTTCTCCGCCTTCAATCCTGTCTCGATTCACACAGAATATCCCTACCAAGTCTACTCCATCTCTATGAATACCCTCGGGGGCTGGATTACCAATCTGCTGATGAGAAGTGGTAGTTCTAATCTGATGAACGCCAATCTCATCAGAGGTTGAACACAACTTACAAAACTCGAAAAACTCTAGGACAATTTTTTGAAAATCTTCTAGTTCTACCAGTGTATCATCTATTTCTGGATACTCTCTGACGACATCTCCCAAGAGCGGATTATATTCTTTACTTTGGAATAAGCGGTTATGTGGCAGCACCCTTAAGCCATTGGAACTCACTTTGAAGTGAGATAACCGTCTGAAACGATAGTTGCCTTCAAGGTACGGATCGACAGGAAGGTTATCAAAATAACTCTTAAGTCTATCTAAATTGACAGAGTTGATTGTTTCTAAGGCGTAGTCGGTAACACAATTGAATTGTTGTTTTGTTAAGGATTTCAGCATCATAATTGCCTCCTATACATTGATCCCTAACTATTGACGGCTTGTTTATTATGGGTTTTTATTGTTTTTTGTGGGTTATGTTTTTAAATTTTTACCCCACTCTTTAATTATAAACTCAAGTAAAAATTAACGTCATTAAGTATTTAGGCTAGTTTAAGATTCGTGGGAGTTGACATCATATCATGTCCGTTTGATTACTTATTAAAAGTCCGCAGCGATCGCAACGATAGTGAAGAGTAGCAATCGCCGGCGTTTGGAGATCGCTTCACAAAGTTCGCTGCGGACTACTGTTCAACCGGACATGATATTACAGCACCATTAAACCGTAGGGGCGCGGAAACCGCGCCCTTACAATATCGCTGTTTATCATAAGTATTTAAACGGACATGATATCAGATCGTACTTATTGAAAACTGCGATCGCCTTGACGCGGACGCGAAGCGCCATCGCATCAAAACTTTCACGCTCATTCAGAAAGCTGGATTGAAATAAAACTCTCAACTTCAAACTTTCCCTAACTCTGCCTTTTGACTGCCATTCAGAGTCGTTTGGATCAGCAAGTGAGCGTGGGGAAATGTGCCTGTGCGTAGCCATTCATCCATCTCTTCTGGAGGTTGGACGCGGTTGAGTAGCGATCGCAATTCTTCTGCCTCTAAAACTTCTTTTTCCAACAATATCTGCGCTGTTTCTTCTAACAGTTCCCGATTCTGGTCGAGAATTTTCAGGGCGGTATGGTGCGCTCCGTCGATAATTTCCTTGACCTCCTGGTCAATCTGCTCGGAAATTTTGGGACTAACTGAGCGCCGAGGATTGGAGAAGCCTTCCAGAAATTGTTGTTGAACTCTCTCGAAGGCAACTGGACCTAGTTGATCGCTCATTCCATAAAGTGTGACAAACCTCTCAGCCAAATCTGTAGCTTTTTGGATATCATCAGTAGCACCAGTAGAAACTTTACCGAAAATGAGTTCTTCTGCTGAGCGCCCACCCAAGAGGCTGACTATCCTGCCACGAATTTCATCTTCTATCATCAAAAAGCGGTCTTCCTCTGGTAATTGCAGTGTATAGCCCAAAGCACCCACTCCCCGAGGCACGACGGAGATTTTTTCCACACTACCAGCACCAGGCATCAAAGCACCGATCAGGGCATGACCGACTTCGTGATAAGCAACTGTCTTTTTCTCAATTTCGTTCAGAACGCGAGACTTTTTCTCCAATCCTGTTAATACTCGCTCAATGGCTTCGTTAAAATCAGCCATTGTCACAGCTTCACGGTTCCCACGAGCTGCTAAGAGTGCTGCCTCATTGACCAAGTTCGCTAAATCTGCGCCAGCAAACCCTGGAGTACGGGCTGCCAATTTAGACAAATCCACATCACTAGCCAGCTTCACATTTTTCGCGTGGATTTTGAGAATTGCTTTGCGACCAATCTTGTCTGGACGGTCTACCACAATTTGACGGTCAAACCGACCAGGACGACGCAGCGCGGGATCTAAAATCTCTGGGCGGTTGGTAGCAGCTAGGAGAATGACACCAGTGTTCGGCTCAAAGCCATCCATTTCTGAAAGCAGTTGGTTCAGAGTTTGCTCTCGTTCATCGTTACCACCCAGATTAGGACCTGTGGCAGCTCGCGATTTACCTAAAGCATCTAATTCATCAATGAAAATGATGCAAGGCGCTTGTTGCTTCGCCTGCTCAAACAGGTCACGCACTCGTGCTGCTCCGATACCAACAAACAGTTCAATGAACTCAGAACCAGAGATACTAAAAAAGGGAACTTTAGCTTCGCCAGCGATCGCTCTCGCTAACAAAGTCTTGCCTGTTCCGGGAGGTCCCACTAGCAAAACTCCTTTAGGTATCTTTGCTCCTAAGCGAGTATACTTGCTGGCATTTTTGAGAAAATCCACAATCTCTTGTAGTTCTGCCTTGGCTTCATCCACGCCAGCAACATCGTCAAACTTCACTCCCGTAGTGCCTTCTGAGTAGATGCGAGCGTTGCTTTTGCCAATTTTAAGAGCAGCCGGACCACCCATCTGACTCCGACTAATCAAAAAGCCCCAGATACTCAAGAAAATTATCGGTGGTAAAATCCAACTGAGTAAAGTTGAAATCCAACCAGTTTGACTAGGGGGCGATGAGGAAAATTCTACGTTATGCTCTCTAAGAATCTTAGGCAATTCTAAATCAAGTGCCACTGGTGTGGTGATAAATACCCGCTGGGGCTGAGTCTCAGGTGGCTTCGTGGCTTGTTCTGATTTTAGTTCGTACTCAATCCGGTCAGAACCGACGACTACACGGGCAACTTTACCAGCTTCGACCTGAGATATAAAGGTGCTATAAGGTACACGGGAATGGGAATGTTCTCCTAGCAAAACTAAATTGATCAATAACATAAGTAATCCCAACCAGAGCAATATACTATTCCCCAAATGCCTAGGTTCAGGTGTTTTTATGGGCTGATTTCCATCGGTTTTTACTGGCATAGTTGATCGCTCCTGAGAGTGATAAGTTACGAGTTAGGAGTCAGGACTTACGCAACTGGCATAGTGTAGAATTGACCACGTGGTAAGGGCGCGGAAACCGCGCCCCTACGGTCAGGTGGTCTACCCAAATGAATATTGCGCTCCGCCGCCCAACCGTTACCACCCCACACAAGACTATTTCTGTCAATGCGTAAGTCCTAGTTTATTGTGGGCGCTCACCCATGGGTATCTATCTTGAGATTAGAAGGAAAATTTGAGGAACTTGTGAGGAAATAGAGCTAGTTCCTGTCAGTCGGGTAAGGAAATATGGATAGAGCGGAGTGTGGCGTCGTGGTAGCCTCGGGCGATCGCGTTCCAGAGGTGATTGCATAACGTAGTATTTTCTTTGAAAACGGCAGTCTTGGATTCCCGACACCCGCGCCGCGACGAAAAATCAAGGCTTTACGTCTCTCATAAATCAGTAGATTGCAGTTTTTGCTAATTGGGAGTACATTGGGAATACAAGGACTGCAACAGGAGAAAAATCATGTTTCAGACAGCAGCCGCCCAAAAAGAAAGGCGGCTTTCTATTCGGGCAACAGAGTCGGAAAAAGCGATACTGGCGCAAGCGGCGCGAGCGCGGCGAACGAATGTCAGCCAGTTTGTGCTGCAAGCATCGCTTGACGCCGCGAACGCTATTCTTGTGGAGCAAACCGAGTTTCGCTTGCCGCCTGACCAGTGGAAAGCTTTCTGCGAACGTCTTGACGCGCCGCCAAAAGTCATTCCGGGGTTGCAGCAACTGTTCAGCGAACCGGAACCGTTCTAATGCCTGGTGAGCCGTTAAACGCGCCTGTCCTGCTTTCAAAGAGTCACGAAATCGCGGGTTTCGATTGCGGTAAGCCGCCGCTTAATGATTTCCTCATGAAATACGCCCTGCAAAATCAGGCAAGCGGCGGAGCCAGAACCTACGTCCTGACACGCGCCAAGCAGGCGATCGGCTATTACAGCCTTGCGCCCGCGTCCATATCGCCGGAAGACGCCCCCGCTCGTGTCATCAAAGGGCAAGGGCGTTACCCCGTGCCGGTTATCCTGATGGCGCGGTTTGCGGTGGACAGCCGCGAACAGGGGAAAGGCTTAGGCAAAGCCATGTTCCGCGACGCGCTGCGCCGAGCGCTGAACGGGTCGGAAATTATCGGCGGACGCGCTTTTCTCGTCCACGCCAAAGACGAGAAAGCCCGCGCCTTTTACCTTAAATTTGGCATGGAAGAATCCCCGACCAATCCTTTGCACCTGCTTTTCCTTTTCAAGGACATTCGGCAATCCCTCGAAGCAGCGGACAACCTATTGCCAGGTTAAAAAGATATCGTTCTGGTTTTGTCTGCTAATACCCGCTTAAAGGTTGTCAATGTATTATCTATAATAGCTTGCAGCACTTCTTCCATCCTCTGGGCACTACTAACATATTATTCATAATAATGGAAGTACTGTCATGACCAAAAATCGGCTTGGGTCTATTTATTTTATTGGCTTTGACAACATAGCTTCAAATAATTAACATGTAATTATCAATTAATTTTCTGAAAATGAGAATATGACTCTCAGCCTTCGTAACATTTACCCACTGTCAGAATTTCAGCGCGGTGCCAAAGCCTTTCTGGAAAAGCTTAAGGGAACAAAAGAACCTATTATTCTTACTGTTAACGGTAAAGCATCTGTGGTTGTTCAAGATGCCCAAAGCTATCAGGAACTGTTAGATAGACTAGAACTGTTAGAGACAAGCGCAGGAATTCGCAAAAGTCTTGATGAATTTGAGCTTGGCTTAGGTATACCCCTAGACGAAGCATTCAAGCAACTGCGAACGAAATATGACATACAAAGTTGAAATTTCGCCCACTGCGGTTGCTGATATCGAACAAATCTTTCTTTGGATACGGGATTCTTCTCTTGATAAAGCCCATCGATGGGTGAGAGGGTGCTACGAAATTATGCTGACACTGGAAAAATTCCCTAACCGTTGTCCCATATCACCGGAAAGCGAGCACATGGGTATAGAAATACGTCAGCTACTCTACAAAAAGCAATTTCGCATTTTGTTCACTGTTAGTGAAACTTCAGAGGAAGACGGAGGGATTGTTCGCATTCATCGAGTTCGTCATGGCTCACAAGAAAGGTTACGTCATCTCGAACAACTATCAGATGATGACGATGAGTAAAAGCCTGCATTGCACATGATGGTCAATTGATATTGGAACCTGACGGGAAAAATCAGCCCGTTGCAATATCCCAAACAGGCTCTAAAAAGTACCAAGTAATGCACCTAAAGTAAATAGAGACAACATCCCTATTATCGTTAAGATAATCGCAAAGTAGGGAGCATGGTTAATTTTGTCTAGATAGCGATTTTTCTTGCGGTCTTCTTCGGTTAAGGGTTTAAAGTCTACTGAGCGCATAATTTTTAGTCTCCGTTTCGTTGCTATTTGTCGCTCTCAACTTAATTGCTGGATTAAATAATCCTCAACTGATATCTTGCACCATTCGATAGTTCGTGTAGGGTGGGCACTGCCCACCAACGTAAAAATAGGCCCATAGGTCAATGGTGGGCATTGCCCACCCTACAAAAATAGCGTTATTGCCAACTGGTGCAAAATGTGAGTCAAGGGTTTCTGGATTCTGGGCAATTTCATTCACGGGTATTGGACTTAGGCATCATAACCTGAGCGCGAACTATGTCTAGACGATTCAATAGAAACCGATCGCTGAAAAGCATCCTCCAGCAATACGAGCAGTCTCAGAATGCCCCGAATGACATGCCGCAGCGCTTATTTACCCCGAATGGTGGCTGCTTTGCCACTGCGTCATCAAACGAAATGCCCAAATACTCAAGATGGCTCCGATTAAAAGCCCTAGCCATGACCCCCAGAATGGAATACTGATTGTACCGACTTGAACTGACCAGTGAGCCACTAATCTGACGAGATGCCAGGACGCTGCTAAAGCAAAAAGGATTGCTGAAATTAGGAGATAGTTCTTTTCATTCATTACCAAATCCTCCCTTTTGTGGTGGTCAGGGAATAGAGATGTGCAATCTGTTTATATCTCGATCTTGTATCAAGCCCAAGGAAATTGACGATAAATTGCCCTGACCGCAACAAAAGTTATCTTTCTAACCTGTCTAAATAATGCACTAGCCGTCCACGGTGCCTTTTTTCCAGTAGTTTCTATATCCCCATAATCTGCACCGCTATAACTCAATAAGGTTCAGTTAAGACAATTTACCAACCGTAAACCTATGTAGAACGCGCGGCGTTCTACACAACCTAAAATTCCCAACCATAACCCTTAACTGAACTGTATTGCGCTATAACTTGGTTTCGGTTATACCACCTAAAATGTATAGCATTCCTAAATCATTCGTGAGATCAAGAAACCCGGTATCTGGGAGATACCGGGTTTCTGAGGCTTAGTATTTTCTCACGAATCAAATAGGATTGCTATAGATATTTTTAAAGTATTTTTAGGTGGGGACTGCACGAAACTATTTTTGTTCAAATCCCCTAGTTTTAATGATGGGGATTTCCCTATTCCCTATTAACTCTAAGTCAGCATTAGCCAGATCCACCAAAGCGCGGCGCAGAGTGGCATAAATTTGCTGACCAACTTGCTGGCGTAGCGATCGCACAAACGAATCCTTCTCCTGCCGAATAGCTGTATACCATTTAGCCTGGGTGGCATCGACCTCAGCACGAGCGCTTTTGATTAAATCCAGTCGCGCCTGCTCAACTTCTGCTTTAGCTTGGGAAAACATCGTTGAGCGTTGTTCTTTCAGTTCCTGTTGCTTTTGACGATAGAGATCTGCTTCTTGTTGCGCCTCTTGAGTTTTTTCTGCTGCTTGTTGCAAGCGATCGGAGATTTTTCGCTCCCGCTGTTCCATTGCCTTGATAATCGGACCATACAAAAAGCGTTTGAGCAACGCCATCAGTACCAAGAAGTTGATGATTTCTGCAATGAAAGTAAACCAGTCAATTTGCACCGATCACCCTCCTGCTTTGGTTATGATGTAATTCCAGAATGGATTGGCAAAAATCAAAATCAGCGCCACAACAAAACAGTAAATGGCAATGGATTCAATAAAGGCTAAACCAACAAACAAGGTGCGGGTAATGGTATTAGCTTCATCTGGCTGTTGAGCAATGGACGAAAGCGCCTGTGCAATTGCCCGTCCTTCTCCCAGCGCTGGCGCAATAGAACCGATAGCGATTGTCAGTCCTGAGGCGATAATGGAGACAAGTGCTGTGAGACTAACGTTATCCATGTGATGTATCTCTCTGCTTAGGTTGCTGGATCTCTTGTGCTTCTGTTGCTGATGCAATGTATACGATGGCAAGGATGGCAAAAATATATGCCTGAATCAGTCCGGTTAACAGTCCCAATGCCTCCATGAGAATGGGAAAGAATAGCGGAGCAACAGATAACAGAATAGCGACAATCATAGTGTCACTCATCACGTTACCGAAGAGACGGACTGCCAATGACAGTGTGCGCGACAACTCCCCGATGATGTGAAACGGCAACATGAACACGCTAGGCTCAATATAATGCCTAAGGTAACCCCACAGCCCTTGTTGCCGAATGCCATAAACAGGAACTGCAACGAATATACAGATGGCAAGTGCCGCCGTGGTAGAAAGAGAACCTGTGGGTGGATGATAGCCAGGGACAATGCTGAGCAAATTGGAGACAGCAATAAAGATAAATAAGGTGCCGACAAAGGGTAAAAAAGGATCTGGGTTCTGACCAGTGATTTCGCGGATCTGCTCCCTGATTCCCAGCACCAAAACCTCTAGCAAGTTCTGGCCACGAGACAATCGGATTTCCCCCGACAGTTGTCGCGTCACCAAATAGGAGACAAATACTATTAGTGCCGTCACCACCCAGGTAAATAGGATGGTGGCATTCAGAGTTATCGATCCCCATCGCCAGATCATAATCTGATCAGGACTTATATGCATTTCTAAACCCCCGAATTACCTTCATTTGATTGGCATTGTGCTGCAAGCGCTGCATTAAGAGGTTTCGCATCCATATGAAGGTCAGCAAACAAGCAATCAGTCGTTCCCAATGGCTGCCCATGACAAGATAAAAGCTGACGAGGATAATGCCAAGACGCCCAAAGAAACTGCCGAAGGCTAGAAGTGCTGGGTTCGAGCTTTTGGGAATTTGCCGTACCGTCACCCACAAACTGCCGAAGTAAAATAGTCCCAGCCCGATCCCAGCTAATAGAGCCAGTGCCAGTGGAAAAAGCTCTGTCATTTTTTGACTCCTATTTGTGGATCCTTTGTTGCTCGCTCAATCATTTCTTGTTCTCTCGTAACCCACTGCCAAGCATTCAGACAGCCAAGGATTAAACCGATAAACAGTAGCATCAAGGTCCAAGAAAAGCGGCTGGCCCATTGCGTATCAATCCAAATTCCCAACGCCACTCCCATCAATGCGGGAGTGACTACGGACCATCCAACTAGACCAAGCAGACCCACCCCGAACCAAATACTCTGGTTCTTTTGACGTCGCGCATGAAGCTTCCGCGTTGCTTTTTCCCCCACTTTGTGGTGAAATGCTTCCCAGCTTTGGCGTTTTGTTTTCTCTAATTCCTTCTTAGCCATTTTTTCACAGTTCGACGAATAGCCGAACAATATTGGCTTCAAGTTTAGCTAAAGCAGAACGGGTCATCTTTTCTCGATCATCTAAGAAAAGAAACTGTTTTTCAACTGTTTGTTGCAACACTTTAAGGTCGGCACCCCTGATGGCATTTTTGGTTGAAACTAGAACATCCTCGCCACGTTTCACCAAGATTCCCTCATCAACAGCGAGGAACTCTTCCTGACCATGAGCAGATTCAAAAGATAAAATCCCTGGAACCAGTGCCGTAACAAAGTCAATGTGGCGCGGCAATAAACAAAAAGAACCGTTTTCCGCCTCAGCAATCACCTTGGTTACTTCTTCATCTAAGAAAATAGTTGTGGGGAGCAGTACTTTGAGTTTCATACTTTTTTCGCTTCGTCTATTGTCCCAATCATGTAAAGAGACTTTTCTGGATAATCAGAAAACTCATCATTGAGAATGCGATCGCAACCATCCAGTGCTGCTGACAGTTCAACGATTTTTCCCTGCTGTCCCGTAAATTGTTCTGTGGAGAAGAAAGGTTGAGTTAAAAACCGCTCCAGTTGTCGCGCTCTTTTGACGATTCGTCGGTCATTTTGGGATAGTTCTTCTAATCCCAGCATAGCAATAATATCTTTGAGTTCTTCGTAGTTTGCCAGCGTCTGCCGAATCTCCTGTGCTATGTGGTAGTGCCGATCTCCAACAATCTGGGGCATCAACATCTTCGAGCGAGATTGGAGTAAATCGACCGCTGGATAAAACCCTTGGCTTGCTCGCTTACGGGAGAGGACAATCGAGGCAGACAAATGGGAAAAAGTCTCGACTGCCGCCGGATCGGTAAAATCATCTGCTGGTACGTACACTGCTTGAATAGAGGTAATGGCACCCCTTGCCGTATTACAGATACGTTCTTCAAGTTCGGCTAATTCTGTACTGAGAGTTGGTTGATAGCCAACGCGAGACGGAAGCCGCCCCATTAACCCAGAAACCTCCGCCCCAGCCTGGATAAACCGGAAGATGTTGTCGATTAGCAGTAACACGTCTTTCTTGGCGTTATCTCGGAAGTACTCAGCCATCGTCAAAGCTGCATGCCCCACCCGAAATCTGGCACCGGGCGATTCGTTCATTTGACCAAAGACCATGACTGTGTTAGCCAATACGCCTGCTGCTTGCATCTCGCGGTAGAGTTCCTCTGCCTCGCGACATCGTTCTCCAATGCCGCAGAAGAGGCTAACTCCCTGATGCTGACTCGCCATATTATGGATCATCTCAGTGATCAGGACAGTCTTGCCAACCCCTGCACCTCCCAAAAGTCCAGCTTTTCCACCTCGTTCCAGTGGGGCGAGGACATCAATGACTTTAATTCCGGTTTTCAGGATCTCTGATTTCGTGGCTTGCCGATCTAGGGGAACCGGGTTGGCATGAATAGATCGCCACTCTCCTCCGCTCACCTTTTCTTTCCCGTCGATAGTATCCCCAAACACATTGAACATCCTGCCCAGCAACCGCTCTCCCACTGGGACTTGCAGGGGATGACCCATGTCGATCGCTCTCTCTCCACGAGCTAATCCTGATGTTGGCGTTAGGGCAATCCCTCGTACCATCTCAGAGTTGAGATGGGTTACCACTTCGATCACCACACTGTTGTCATCACCAGCTTTTAGTTCGCTATAAAGTTCAGGGAGGTCTTGGGGAAAATGAGCGTCGATCACGCTCCCCCGCACTGAAACTACTGTGCCGTGGCTAGATGACCCAATTGTCGCGGGGCTATGATGAATCGCCATTTAATTTAAGTCCCAAATCTATAAGTATTAACTATAACAATCCTATTTGAATTGTGAACTTCCGTTGCCTCAGAAACCCGGTTTCTTTAAGAAACCGGGTTTCTCTGAGTTTACGAATCATTTAGGATCGCTATATAACAAGCCTAATTTTGTAGCTTGTTGAAGTGCTTGCTCAAATGATATGCCCTGTTTTATGGCGATATATAATAGTACTATTGTTATTGAACGTATTGAATTATCACAATGAATCAGAGTAGGTTTGGGTAGCTCGGTGATTATCTGAAATACTTTTAGTGTAGCTTGATGATTAATATCTTTAGCTAGGGTAGGCAGATTAGCGTAGCGCAATCCCAAGAACTCAATCTTATCTTGCTCATGATCCAGCAAGCCTTTTTCGTCTGGCGATCGCAGATTAAGTACAGACTTATAACCTTCATCAACAATTTGTGTTAACTGTTCTAGCGTAATTTGTCCCGAGATCGCCAACTCATCGTTAATTTTCCTGATGGTATTCATCCAATCCTCCTCCCAACTTATAATTTATGAGTTCAAGATTTTTTTCCTGAACTCATAATTCAAGTGCTAGCGACCCGTCCACTCCTGCAAAACCCAAAACTATTTATCGCGACTCAGAGTCTCCCTCAAAGGGTTGAACTCCTGTTTTTGGATAGTCGTCATCACTAGGTCCAAAAATTCTGGTAACTGCACCTAATATATAGCTGATGACCTGCTGAGTCACTTCTTGAACTGCTTTAAAAATTGCCTTGATCATAATCTTGTCTCCTTTTATTACCCAATATTTGAGAAAGCAAAAATCAGAAAAATTACAAAAAAAAGGGAACAGGGAACAGGGAACTCTTAACAGGGAATATGAAACCAAAAAAACTACATAGGTGGGTTTAGAGCCGCACTTTTAAGAAAGATGTTTTTCGAGACGCGTAAGCGCTCTTAAAAACTGCGTCCTTGCTTCAATCCCACGGCGCACATCCGTGGGATACACTGTTCCCCGTTCCCTGTTAAGAGTTCCCTCTGAATATTTTTGAACTTGCAGTCTTGCTCCTAGCAGTGTTCTAAAATCTTACTTACATCGGAATTACAGTACCTGTTTAATAGCTAAATTTTGTAATTATGCCAAAATCTTATTGGCTCTGCTCTCAAGTTAGGAGAAAAATTTGAGGAACTTGTGAGGAAACCACCAATTTTGGAAAAGTTTGTCTGCCTTGCAGAGTACAGAAATATTTCGTTACATCATGTCCGGTTAATTACCGATAATGTAGAGACGTTGCATCCGAAAGTTCTACATGGGTTGACAGGTTTTTATTGTGGTTGATTCTTAGGACATCATATTACATCAGCACTTCGCGATTATTGACACAAGAATCAAAATCTCAAAGTCAGCAGTGGAATGCCAAAAGTATCAATCAGGTGCAATAGTCTATTGTGCTTACTCAAAGTTTTACTGGCTATCTAATATCATGTTCGGTAACTGACTTATCATTTAAGTCTTACCTTCAACCCGCCTTTGACTAACGTCAAAGTCTCCCCTCCCCTATTAGGGGAGGGGTTCTTTATTACAAGTAATAAGCGCGAACATGATATAACTACCTACCTCTCGTGCTTCTGTGCCGTTCCTTTCACCTCGTTTCTGCTACTTTTAGGCAAGTAGTCAGAGCAATTGAGCGCTTGCTTGGTTAACGCAATAGAAGGACGTACCGCACAATTAAGAAAATGGTTGCCATCAAAAAACTGACATTTCCTACAGGGAACTTGCTGGAAGCGGTTGCTAATTACTTTACGATTTTGGGGAAATTTTCGCACATTTAATGGAACAATGAAAGCGGCAATTGCCCAAATAATTATGAAGAAAATGGCAGCAAACAACAATGGTACGTAAGGCATGTTCTCAACATGCGGTTTGGTGGTATTATCAGTTGGCAAAGTCACTTTTGTTTCATTCAGTATTGTCTGATTGAAACTATTTTCTGTTAATATATAGCGTTGTAAGAGACAAGAATTATACATATAAAAACCCTTTGATATCAAGACGGGTGACCGAATAATTCGTAATTCGTAATTCGTAATTCGTAATTAAAAATTACTAAATTAATTAACAATTAATTCATTAAGGGTACAGAGCAAGTGACTGCCCCGCGAGCGCGAACAGCGCTGACGCTACGAACGTCGCTACCGCAACGCTTACGCGTTTTAATTATGAAAAAGAAAAAAAATGCGTTCGCGTTCGCGAAGCGTCTCCGCTACTGAGAAGCGTCTCGTAGAGAAGCATCTTTACTACTTGCGAATGCATTTATGCATAAGGTAATAATTACGAATTACGTTAGCGTAAGCGTTGCGATCTTCCGCTACTCCGGCGTCAGCGTTAGCGTAAGCGTTGCGATCTTCCGGTACTCCGGCGTCGGCACGAGCGTCATTATCAATTACGATTCGTGAGATAGCGACTTGACAGGACTACGCAAAGGCAAGGCAGTGCATACTCACAGACTCCTGAAACGTTTTAAGAGGGAACTCTTAACGGGGAACTCGAACCAGTGAAATCCCCATACTTTAAAATTAAAAAGCTTGAAATACAAGGGTTTTGCCTGTTTGAGATGGTAGCGTTATTTCCGCCGTCATGTACTAGGCAAGAAGTTTGAGGAACTTATGAGCATTTGATAGTCGATTGCAGGCTAATGCTATTTTTTCTGGTTGCAGCATTCAATTTTTCTGGTTTTTGAAGTATTCTGGGCAATTCACCTATTTCAAAATCTGGCAATAACTTATACTTGTTCTCACCCAGTACTGGCATCGCTTGCCAGCAGTGCCGACAGAACCAGTAAACTTCACGATCATTTATATGACGTAAAAGGCGCGAGGAACAGCAAGGACAAGTATGCATGATTTTTCACCTCTCTAGTCATAAAAGTCTTCTTATTAAGTCAGTGCAGTTTCCAATTACACAGGTAGGCAATGGAAAGTGGACTGCTTATGTTTTTAGAGTAAATTTAAAATGTGAGGAACTTGTGAAGATATAAATTATTTCCCCAAAAAAATAGCTATGAGTCTGTAATATTTCATGAATAAAGGCTGTAATGCTTGGAAAATAAGGATTTCTATCTCAGTATTTTCTCACGAATGATTCCGGATTGCTAGACTCACATCTTGCACCTGGGTGAAAAACCGGGTTTCTTGAGAATGACCGCCCTGCGGTTCGTCTAAGCTCGACTTTATCCATTTAAGCAGCGTAGCCTAGGGTATCGGTCAACCGT
>CAXTSI010000051.1:24375-27292 GCA_964246695.1 uncultured bacterium | reverse complement strand
AGCGCCCGCAAGCTTGAGGCGATCGCCTGATTCATATTTTGGTTCAGCAACGCCCAATTCAGCGGGGAGAGTTAGTCGGCTGGTTGTTGCAACCCGAAAACCTGCGTCCCTACATAGATATTAATAATGTGAACGAAGTGGAGGCGATCGCAGGTATTTTGGTGCAAACAATCGTCTACCAAGTTTTGCCCAAAATCCAACCAGAGATCACTGCTATTTTACGTCACAATATCGAAAGCGCCTTTAATCAATCGCCGATCTACCGTAACTTGCAAATCCTGCCGATAGTAGGACATATGCAAACCCAGATCAACGAGCAATTGGCAACTCAGATAGCGACAAACCTCTACAATTCTGTTGTTACGGCTGTAGAAGATCCAGTCTCAGCGAAACTCACAAGCAACTTGGTGCAAAGCTTTAACACCGCTATGGGAGCAGAAATACAGAAAAAACACGTCCTTTCACAAATTCAAAGCTTACTTTTGGACTTTTTAGAGGAAGTTAAGCTCAACTACGTCCAAAACTTATCTAATGAGGATATAGAGCAAATACTAGAGCAAACTAGGCAATTAAGAACAAAGGTATCAGTTCACTCAATAGTAAATAGCTCTAGTTCTGCCGTGATACCACTTAGGGACAAAGTGTAACGTCACGCGGGAAAACCGCCTCATCCGCGCTCTCATCATCGGTTTCTTCGCAAAATCGTCTGAGGAAGAAACCCGGTTTATAACATATGGTGCGTAAGTCCTACAGCAATCCGGTTGGTGAACTAAGTCCCACTCCTCCGATTAAAACGAAATAATTTCTGACGAGTCGCCCTAGAAGAAATGCGCTAAACTCAAATTAGGGGCGAATCAATACTGGTTCGTCACAAGACTTCTTGGAAGATATCCCTATCGCAGGAAGTGGGTCTATGCCCACTTTTTTTGTTGAATTGCCGCATGACTCATCCTATAGTCCCACAAATAATTGAATTGGCAACACCAGTGGCAGAAGAACTGGGATTGGAAGTTGTTGGGGTGGTTTTTCACACCAACCAACGTCCGCCGATTTTACGGTTAGATATCCGTAATCCCCACCAAGACACTGGATTAAATGATTGTGAGCGGATGAGCCGTGCTTTAGAAGCTTCCTTAGATGCGGCGGAGATCATTCCAGATACCTATGTATTGGAAGTGTCCAGTCCTGGTATTTCGCGGCAACTGATAACTGACCGGGAGTTTATTGCCTTTAAAGGATTTCCTGTAATCGTCTGGACTTCCCCGCCTCACGACGGACAGCAAGAGTGGACCGGGCAGTTGATTCGTCGGGATGAGACAACAGTTTACTTAACCCAAAAAGGTCGTGTAGTCGAAATTCCTCGCACCCTGATTACTAAGGTGCAACTGGAGGCTAAGCGCTAAGAGTTGGTTGTTAGTCGTTAGTCGTTAGTCGTTAGTCGTTAGTCGTTAGTTGTTAGTTGTTGGTTGGTTGGTTGGCTGGAGAACAATCAACAATTAACAATTAACAATTAACAATTAACAATTAACAACTAACAATTAACAACTAACAATCAACTCCTATTGACTGCTTACATAAAAATTAAGGAGATTTGCTTATGTCAATGGTTACTTTATCTGGATTAAAAGAGTTAATTGAAAGCATAAGTCGCGAGCGTAATTTACCCAAGATTGCAGTTCAATCAGCTATTAGAGAAGCATTACTTAAAGGTTATGAACGTTTTCGTCGCGCCCAAAACTTAGAGCGAAAACAGTTTGATGAAGATTACTTTGATAATTTTGATGTACAACTTGATGTAGACGAAGAAGGCTTTCGCGTCGTTGCCACTAAAACCATAGTCGCAGAAATCGTCAACACAGACCATGAAATTTCTCTCAAACAAGTTCAGGATATGGGAGGTGACGAAGCACAATTGGGGCAGGAAGTCGTGCTGGATGTTACCCCTGAGCAAAGGGACTTTGGTCGCATGGCAGCGATGCAAACTAAGCAGGTATTAGCGCAGAAACTTCGGGATCAGCAGCGCCAAATGGTGCAAGAAGAGTTTCAAGATTTAGAAGGAACGGTTCTGCAAGCAAGAGTCCTGCGGTTTGAAAGGCAATCGGTGATCTTAGCCGTTAGCAGTGGCTTTGGTCAGCCAGAGGTAGATGCCGAATTACCCAAGCGCGAACAGCTACCCAATGATAATTATCGGGCAAATGCTACCTTTAAGGTCTATCTTAAAAAAGTTTCTCAAGGTCAGCAACGGGGACCGCAGTTATTGGTATCTCGATCTGACGCAGGTTTGGTAGTTTATTTATTTGCCAACGAAGTGCCAGAAATCGAGGATGAAGTTGTGCGGATTGTGGCAGTAGCGCGAGAAGCTAATCCTCCATCTCGTCATGTCGGTCCCCGGACTAAAATTGCTGTTGACACCCTCGATCGCGACGTAGACCCAGTTGGTGCTTGTATTGGGGCGCGGGGATCGCGCATTCAAGTGGTAGTGAACGAATTACGTGGTGAAAAAATCGATGTGATTCGCTGGTCGCCAGATCCAGCAACATACATTGCCAATGCTCTCAGTCCCGCACGAGTAGATGAAGTGCGCCTTATGGATCCCGAAACCCGACAAACTCACGTACTAGTGGCTGAGGATCAACTTAGTTTAGCTATTGGTAAAGAAGGACAAAATGTCCGTTTAGCTGCTCGTCTGACTGGTTGGAAAATTGACATTAAAGATAAAGCCAAGTATGACCATGCTGCAGAAGATGCTAGGTTTGTCGCAACGCGTGCAAAATACATACAACACGTAAGTGATGTTGACGAGTTTGTAGAGGAAGATGAGTTTGAGGAAGTAGGTGTATACGAAGAAGCACAAATAAGCGCCCAGGCTCAACTTGACGAGGACCAACTTGACGAGAACCAACTTGACGAGGATGAA
>CAXTSI010000051.1:0-24275 GCA_964246695.1 uncultured bacterium | reverse complement strand
ACCAACTTGACGAGGATGAATTTGACGAGGACCAACTTGACGAGGACCAACTTGAGGAAATAGAAGCATCCCACAACAAGATCGAGACAGTTTTAAAGTCCTTGCCAAATTTCCCATCTGACCTTACAATTGCTTTACAAAATTTCATAGAAGAAAATTCTGAAGTAGCAGATAAGTTTAGACTATTGGTAATTGAAACTTCTTTAAATTCGTTAAAGCAGCTTCTGGAAAGCCTATTGTCTCTAGCTAGGACTTCTGGAACAGATTTTGCCTTAGGCAAACTGAATAACGCTCTGAAAGTAGGAGTTGTTAAAATCCAAACCATATTGGATTTACTGGTGGTTTAAGCCAAATTCTTAGGAGCGCTTTATTCTGCTCTTCTGACTGGTTGAAAAATTGGTATTTTCGACAAAGCCAGGTAAGGCCATGTCAATCACGAATAAAATATACACCGCAAGCGCATGACATTAATTGCAATGAATTAGAAAATAAAATTCAGGAGGAAGTGGAGGATAAAATATTTAAGAAAAGTGAAGAAAAGTAAAGATTTTTGAAGAAGATTTAATTACTAGACACTCATACCGCCCTTGCATTGCAGCTAGGAAACTAATGAAGCCGAACGATCGACGTTGTATTAGTTGCCGCAAAGTCAGCCCAAAACAGGAGTTTTGGCGCATTGTCCGCGTCTTTCCATCTGGACAGGTACAATTAGATGAGGGGATGGGGCGTTCTGCCTATATATGTCCCCAACTGAGCTGTCTACAAGCGGCTCAGAAAAAAAATCGTTTAGGGCGATCGCTACATGCATCAGTGCCAGAAACACTGTACCAAACATTGTGGCAACGTTTAGATTTTGGCTCCTCGCCTGTGTCGGGAAACCCAACTCGCCATTCTTACGTCCGGAAACCGGACGTGAGATCTGCTCCCAGTAGCAGGGGATCGCCAAAGCAATTGTCAAAATAAAACCTAGTAAGAACCACTGTTATAGCGGGAATCAAAGAGAGGAAATGTGGAAACCGAACAAATCGTGCTATCATCACACCCTCTCTAGATTGCCCTTGTAATGCCAAAATAGTAAATGGGATCGTTGGCATTGCTCTCAAATATTTCAAGGGGCGAGGCAACACTCCTAATAAGTTTTACAAGGGTCGTGTCGTGGAAGACTCAGAATCAGCAAAACCAAAAAGTACAAAATGGCAACCTGGTAGCGCCCACGCGCAGTTAGGCGTCAACCATCATTACCGATGGGGATGCCAGCAATGACCTGAAACATCTCTCTTTCCTGATTGGAGGCACCGGCAAAACCTGAACGGCAACCTAACACAGTAATCAAAGGATGGAGATGTCGCAAACCAGGCAACCATCCGCTAAAACTGTAAATTAAAGGGGAAGAGTGGATGAACAACGGCAAAGTTAGAATCTACGAATTATCAAAGGAATTGAATTTGGATAACAAAGAGCTATTAGCGATTTGCGACCAGCTCGATATTGCGGTCAAAAGCCATAGCAGTACGATTACAGAATCTGAGGCAGAACGCATCCGTTCACAAGCGGAAAAGCTGGCGGCGACGAATGTGGGGCCGGAAAACGATAATGGCGCAATCAGCCATAAACCAAATTCACCACAATCTGGCGGACGGGATCGACCTGCTGCACCTAATAAGCAACAAATATTGGAGATTCGTAAACCCAAAATATTGAGAAATACTAACTCCAACGCCCCAGAGGCGTCAGATGCTACCAATAATAGCCAACTTGCAAATTTGATGGTCTCTCCTCTTTCACCTCCCCGACCCTTCGCTACACCAGTCTCACCCATGAAGCCGACGGCACCAATTCGACCAGTACCCCGGAATCAATCTGAGACTTCAATTGATCCTGCTGTCACAGACATTGCCGAGCAAACGCCTAATAATAACCAGCCAGCAACCGAAATAGCAGTAGAAAAACCCGAAAAAGTAGCTGCACCCAACAAAACAAAACCAGAAAAACCCCAAAAACCGCAACTGGTTGCTCCACCCCCAAGACCTCTTGCTGAGCAGGACGATCCAGATCCCCAACCGAGTACTAGCGGAAAACCGATCCTAAAACGCGATCGCGAGCAAGTTCAAGTTAAAGCAAAGGTCAATGCGCCTTCGATAGTGGAGACACCACAATCTCCACCACAAAAACCAGCGCGTTCCACCGCACCACCGCCAGTAAAACCGTCGGAGCAGAGAGTTAATAGACCATCTGCACCAGGACAAGGGGTAGATCTGCCACGACCAAGACCAGCACGACCAGAGGCACTTCCAGTAGGAGCGGGATCATCAGTCAGTGGTCCAGTCAAACAGATTCCAGGACAACTAGGAAAAACAGAGACCCTGGATGATGATGATGACGTAGTACCAACCGAAATCCTCGAACTCAAGCGCCCAACACCACCTCGTCCAGCTAAAGGCGGGAAAAAGTGGGTGGAAGAGGAAATCATTGACGAATCCAAAGAGGCTGCCAAGGCTGGTAAGGGAGTCACCAAAGGTAAACGGGTCAAGCCAATACTTGATGAGGATTTACTAGAAGAAGACGATCTCCTAGATGAAGATGGACTGGAAATACCAGCCGCAGTCCAGGTAAGCCTTTCGATCGCTCGTCCCCCCAAACAAAAGGCAGCTACCAGGCCTCCACAGCCTGTTGGTGCTACGGCTGCTGTAAACTTTGTTGGGAAAGGGAAAAAGCCTGCTAGCTCTCGTGAACAAAATCGTCGCAGAGAACCAGAGCCTAAGCTTGAGCGTCCAGAAAAAATCGTGGTCATCGGTCCGATGACAGTCCAAGAACTGGCTGAGGCATTGGCGATCGCTGACACAGAAATTGTGAAAATCCTGTTCATGAAAGGCATGGCGGTGAGTATCACTCAAAATCTGGATGTTCCCACAATTACGGTAATCGCAACCGATCTAGGAGTAGAAGTCGAAACAGCAGAACCAGAAGCCGAAGCCCGCAAAGTCACAGAAATGATTGACGTGGAAGACCTAGAACACCTCCACCGACGTCCGCCAGTAGTGACGATTATGGGTCACGTAGACCATGGTAAAACTACCCTGCTTGACTCGATTCGCAAAACCAAAGTGGCGGCAGGCGAAGCTGGTGGTATTACCCAGCATATTGGTGCCTACCACGTAAATGTGGAACACGATGGGAAACTCCAACCAGTGGTATTTCTGGATACTCCCGGTCACGAAGCCTTTACAGCTATGCGGGCAAGAGGAGCAAGAGTGACAGACATTGCCGTTTTGGTAGTGGCTGCTGATGATGGTGTACGTCCTCAGACAATTGAAGCGATTAGCCATGCTCAAGCAGCAGGAGTGCCAATTGTGGTGGCAATCAATAAAATTGACAAAGAAGGGGCACAGCCAGACCGCGTGAAGCAAGAGTTGACCCAGTACGGTCTGACATCAGAAGAATGGGGTGGCGAAACGATCATGGTTCCGGTGAGCGCGATCAAGGGTGAAAACCTCGATACGCTCTTAGAGATGATTCTGTTGGTAGCAGAGGTAGAAGAACTCGAAGCCAACCCAGATCGCTCAGCAAAAGGAACGGTGATTGAAGCACATCTGGATAAGGCAAAGGGAGCAGTTGCTACCCTGCTGATTCAGAATGGAACTCTACACGTCGGCGATATGTTGGTCGCGGGTTCAGCTTTTGGTAAAGTTCGGGCGATGGTGGATGACAGAGGCAGAAGAGTAGAAGCTGCTACTCCCTCGTTTGCCGTTGAGGTACTGGGCTTAAGTGATGTACCAGCGGCAGGCGATGATTTTGAAGCCTTTGAAAATGAAAAACAAGCACGAGCACTCGCTGGCGATCGCGCCGACAAACAGCGCCAATCCCGTTTGATGCAAGGACGTGTCACCCTCACAACCCTCTCAGCTCAAGCCCAAGAAGGCGAGTTGAAAGAACTCAACTTGATCTTGAAGGCAGACGTGCAAGGTTCTGTGGAAGCGATTGTGGGATTACTCAAACAAATCCCGCAAAACGAAGTGCAAATCCGCATGTTGTTGACTGCTGCTGGGGAAATTACCGAGACAGATATCGACTTAGCTGCAGCCAGTGGCGCTGTGATCATTGGTTTCAATACCACCTACGCCAGTGGAGCAAGACAAGCTGCCGAGGAGGCAGGTGTCGATGTGCGGGAATACAACATCATCTACAAACTCAAAGAAGATATCCAAGACGCCTTGGAAGGTCTTCTGGAGCCAGAGTTGGTGGAAGAACCTTTGGGACAAGCCGAAGTGCGTGCCGTTTTCCCCGTGGGTCGTGGAGCTGTTGCCGGTTGTTACGTTCAGTCTGGCAAGCTGGTGCGCAACTGCAAAGTGCGGGTGCGTCGCAACAGTAAGGTGATTTATGAAGGTGTCCTAGATTCCCTCAAGCGCATGAAAGAAGATTCACGCGAAGTCAACACCGGATTTGAATGCGGTATCGGCGTTGATAAATTCAATGACTGGGCAGAAAATGACATCATCGAAGCCTTCCAGTTGGTTACCAAGCGCCGCACACTGACAATGACTAAGTAGTTAGTTGTTAGTTGTTAGTAGTTAGTTGTTAGTAGTTGGTTGTTAGTTGTTAGTAGTTGGTTGTTGGTTGTTAGTAGTTGGTTGTTAGTAGAACAACTATCAACTATCAACTATCAACTATCAACTATCAACTATCAACTACCAACTATCAACTATCAACTATCAACTACCAACTACCAACTATCAACTAACAACTATCAACTATCAACTCTTTACTCACCACTCCCGAGCAAACCGAGGACTGAGGAACTATGGCTCGAATTCAAGCGAATAGCGAACACCAATTTTTTGGTGATAGCGAAATATGGAATAGTTTAAAGTGCGCGATCGCAGCTAGTTCTGGTTTTCAAAGCTGGCTCCAAGAACGCGGTCATCAATTTCAAGAGCTTCGCCTTGAGCAACAAGTACAACGATATTTGCGGGAAACCTTAGAAACTTTAGCTTACTAAGCCATTGTAACCCTTGAAAATACAAGCGAGTCTCGTTACTAGGCTCTGCCTAGTAACGCTGTTCTTGGAGGCTCTGCCTCCTATCAAGGGGAGGCAGAGCCTCTCGGAATGCATTCCCACGCAGAGCGTGGTCACGAGAAAACGAGCGTCGGTTGATGCGCGTCAACGGTTTGACCTTAAGTTGACACCAATGGGCAGTGCCGTGCCCCTACGGTAATCTGTGGTTCAATAAATAGAAAATAGCTGTAAGTATTGTTTACCAATAAATATTAATCAATTAAAGTAGGCTGGTTAATGGGTAGAACCAGTTTTTAATAGGGAACCTAAGTGGTACACTGCTGGTCATGCAGTATAGTTTTGCATAAGTTTGACGCAAATTGAACATGACACATCAGGGACTGCTCATTCCGTATTTGAAAAAGTATCACATTTCTTTTGGCAAAACCCTCCCATCTAGTCTCACTTTGCCAGCAAGTTTAACCGCTTTATTACTTGTCTCTGGTGGGTCTATGCTACTGCCCACTCAGGTAAATGCTGGGATCGCTTACCAGCAAAGTACCGCCTCAAGGCTGGTAGCGCAAGCTCCCGCAACTGGAAGTGTCATTTACGTTAACCCACAAACTGGTCAAGACAGCACTGGTGCTGGTAACGCAGAAGCAACGCCTTATAAAACCATCACCAATGCTCTCAATCAAGCCCAACCAGGCACAGTCATTCAACTGGCTCCTGGTACTTATAATAAAGACAGTGGCGAACAATTCCCACTCCTAATTAAACAAGGCGTGACACTGCGGGGTGATGAATCTAGCAAAGGTCAGGCAGTATTAATTACAGGTAGTGGTTTTTACGTTAGCCCTACCTTTGCGCGTCAGAATGTGACAATTCGTGCTGATAAAGATAGTACTATTACGGGCATAACAGTCACTAACCCAGAAAACCGCGGTACTGGTGTATGGGTAGAATCAACTAATCCTACTATTACAAATAGTACATTTACCAACAGTATACGAGACGGTGTTTTTGTCACGGGTACAGGTAATCCCAAAATTGAAAATAACGTCTTTGTTCAAAACAAAGGCAACGGGATTTCAGTGGTTAAATCTGCCCAAGGAGTGATCCGCAATAACTTGTTTCAAAATACTGGTTTTGGTTTGTCGCTTAATGGCAATTCCACACCTTTAGTAACGGAAAACCAAATCCTCCAAAACAAAGATGGTATTTATATCTCGGAGTCAGCTAAGCCTGTACTGCGTAGGAATGTAATTCAGAAGAACACGCAGGATGGCATAGTGGTAATTGGAAATGCGCTACCCGACCTTGGCACCACTCAAAATCCAGGTGGCAATTTGATCAGTAAAAACGCTCGCTATGAAGTGAACAACGCCACCAAGACTAAGATTCTCGCTATTAACAACGAAATTGACGCCAAGCGTATTTCCGGTCCAGTAGACTTTGTCTTCGCCAAAGCTGAACCACTATCTGGAGGAGCAGTTGCTTTCAAGGATGTGCCAGCAGGTTACTGGGCAAAAACCTATATTGAAGCTTTAGCATCCAAGAACATTATTGCTGGGTTTCCTGATGGCAGTTTTAAACCCAATGAACCCGTCACTCGCGCCCAATTTGCCGCCATTGTCACTAAGGCTTTTCAACCACAAGCCAAAACTCAGGGCACACAGTTTACCGATGTAAAATCTAATTTCTGGGCTTACGAAGCGATTCAATCTGCTTCCAAGGGTGGTTTTGTCTCTGGTTATCCTGACCTTACCTTTAAACCAGCAGAGCAAATTCAGCGAGTGCAGGCGTTAGTCTCCTTAGCCAATGGTTTGGGTTTAAATGCTGACAATCAAAATGTCCTTTCGATTTACAGCGATGCTTCCCAAATTCCCCAGTATGCCACAAGTTCAGTAGCAGCGGCAACTGCACGACAATTGGTGGTTAACTATCCTACACTCAAGCAACTAAATCCCACCCGTGAGGCAACTAGGGCAGATGTTGCTGCTTTTGTTTACCAAGCAATGGTGAATGCTGGACGCGCCCAAGTCGTTCCTTCACCTTATTTGGTAAAAGTTCCTTAGAGACGCGATTAATCGCGTCTGTATTCAGACCTGTACAGACGCGATTAATCGCGTCTGTACAGGTCTGAATACAGAATTCTCCTAACTCCTGAATTGTATTAATTTTTAATTTTTAATTTTTAATTGCTTCTACGTTGCTGGTCCCAGCGCCAGAGGAAAATCATCAAGGCAACTACTCCTATTTGGAGTGCTAAGTTGGGTAAAGCGCTGTTAACATCACGTCCAGCAAGCAGCTGAGAAAGGAAAACGAATACGCCAATAAAACCAGAAGCACCGCAAGCGACATAGACAAATTGCCGTAAGCCGCGATAGGGGGCTGCCATTTCTGCCTTAAGACGGGCATATTGTTCAGGGGTAAAGCGATTTTTCGGATTTTGTTCTACCATAATGTTAATAATGCTATTATTATTGATTGTGTACGCCGATGTGGCTCAGTGGTAGAGCAGCTGATTCGTAATCAGCAGGCCACGGGTTCAAATCCCGTCATCGGCTTAAAGATAATCATAAGATCTGCGCGATCGGGTAATCACTGTACAAGAAAAAATTACGTCAATTTCGGCAATCTTAAGTAATATCTTGTTGTACCGAGAATTAGCGTGCTATACTCATTAAAATACCCCTATAGTGAGTGGAGCGTGAATAGTAATTTAAGACCTAGAGAGCCGATTTGGGGCGAAACAAAGAGGAAGCGTCACCCTTTTATGACCGATGTAGCCTGGGCTGCATGGCAAGAGTTAGCAGAAGTCATGGGTTATTCCATCTCCGAAACAATGGAGCGGATCGGGAGAAAGGAATTAAGTCCAGAAGAGTTTGGAAAATTATCTAAGTGGTTGTTGACAAAGCCGTAATAGGCACACTATATTGTAAAAAAGCTTTTTGAGGTCGAAAATGCAAGGCTTTACCACCCAAACCAAGTTGAATAGCGAAGACAAAAACTTAATCAAATTCTTAGAGGCTATGTCGGCTAAGTTTGGCGTAGTAGAGCGCACTACCTTTGCTGCTATTAATAAAGGGCAGAAGATCGATGTTGCCTTCGAGAACAAATTGCAGCAGGATTTTGCACTCAGTTCTCAAGATATCCGCAACATTATTACAAAAGCCGAGGCTAATTATAAATCCCAAAAGGAATTGGTTGGCGACTACATAAAGCAAACCAGCGATTCGATCTCCTCCGTCAAAGCAGCTATTAAAAAGTTCGAGTTGAAGCTCGAAACCCTGAGGGTACAGGGGAAGAAAAAGGCTGAGCATCTGAAAGGAATCTCTTCTTTAGAGTTCAAAATCCATCAAAAAAAACGTAAGCTTGCACGTAAAGTTGCTCGGCTTGTCGAATTAGAAGCTATAGAGAAGTCTGGGAATTTCTCCGTGACATTTGGCTCCAAGAAACTCTTTCAGGCTCAATTCAACCTACACGAAAATGGATACAAAAACCATGAAGAGTGGTTGAAAGATTGGCGTGCAGCGCGGTCTAACCATATCTTTTATGTAGGTTCTAACCGCTTTGCTGGAGGTAACTTACTGTGCCGTTTAACGGAGACAGGCGAGTTAACAATTACAGTTCCACCCTGCTTGCAAAAGGATTTCGGTACTCATGTTAAATTTACTGGCGTCAAATTTCGTTATGGGCAAGAATACATTAATGCAGCTTTGACCTCTCAGAAATTTGAAAGTACCAGCAAAAAGACTGGCAAAGTAACGTACAGAACTGGGACAGTTGCACCATTAACTCACCTGCTCATCAAAAAGGACGATCAATGGTATCTGCATACTACCGTAGAACTACCAGAAGTCCCTTATCAATCACACAGAAAAAATGGTGTTCTAGGAGTTGATTTAAATCCCACCTCTGCTGACTGGACTGTGTGTGATTCCGAAGGTAATTTAAAAGCAAATGGAACTCTTCTGTTAAACATTCAAGATAAGTCAACTAATGCAACCAAGGATGCAATTGGTAAGTTATGCGCTGAATTGGTACGGTTGGCTGAGTCTTTTGGTGTTCCTATTTGTATTGAGAAACTAGACTTTGCTAAAAAGAAAGCATCTTTGGGGGAGAAATCTTCAAGATATGCACGGATGCTTTCCAATTTCGCCTACTCTACATTTGCGAAGATGTTGTTAGCTAGGTGTCAAAAGTTTGGGGTCGAACTCATTAAAGTTGAGCCTGCCTTCTCTTCTGTGCAAGGTTTAACAAAGTTTATGGCAATGTACGGGTTGAATAGTGGGAGCGCAGCAGCTTTAGTCCTAGCCCGTCGTGCCTTGAGGAAATCTGAGCGCTTACCTCGCGCTCTCCATGTCGCCCTAAACAAACCGGTGGATAGCTTTAGGCACGTATGGCGAGCATGGAGCGTGGTAGCAAAGGTATTGAATACAAGAGCGTCTAGTACGCGACACGTATTTTTTACCCAGAAGTCGGGGGCAAACAGCCTCACGCAGGTCACGCTTACTAGTCTTAGCTTGAACCAAAAGGGGAAGGCTAGGGGTAATAAGCAAGGGGCAACCCACTTGCGAGCCAAGAGCGCGACTCAAGGCGTTCCAAGGTGAGAATCCGGGCGCGAAAGTACCCTCGGTGCGCTTGAGGGTGCGGCTCCAGGTAACGGCAGAGAAACAGGATTTTAAGACACTGCCTAAGTTTGCCGAAGTTTTTGATAGCGCATCATTGATGAACTTTTTACTCGAACACTTTGAGGAGATTCCCGAATTCGTGTTGCAGCAACAAGATTTGACTGCTTTAAAGTAAGTAGCGATGCCTGCTTTGGGCTACGCCAACGCATCCTCACTGTCACCTGAAACTGCCACTCAATCCGGTGACAAGGTGCTTCATCTACTTAGATTTTTTCAAAAATCAAATCGGATTGCTAGAGATTTTGTTATCATATATTTACCCTGCTACTTGCCAAGTCTCAACTTCCACTTGGGATAAGCCCAAAAGCAATCTATTTAGATATATCACGGGCATAGCAAGAGCGAAATTAAATCAAGCTTAATAGTTGGATTTTGGGAGGTTGAAAAATCAGATGACAGCGCCTCAGCCAACAATATTTACAAACTATCATCTTTACGATCAAGATTTTTATCTGTGGTTAGAAACAACAGCTAAACAATTAAAAGAAGGCAGATTTTCGGAAATTGATTTAGAAAATCTGATTGAAGAGATTCAATGCATGGGGAGAAGTGAAAAAAAGGCAATAAAAAGTAATTTGATAGTTGTCTTAATCCATTTGTTAAAATATAAATACCAGCCAGAAAAACGCTCTAATAGTTGGAAGGGAAGTATTAGAGAACATCGTCGGAGGCTAAAAGAAGCTTTTGTAGATAGTCCTAGTTTAAAACCATATTTCCAAGAAGTTCTGCCACAGTGTTATCAAGATGCAAGAAAGCAAGCCAGTGATGAAACTGGTTTATCGCTTGACACTTTTGGGGTAGACTCTCCGTTTACTGCCGATGAATGTTTAGATGAAGAGTTTTTACCTAATTAATTAAGTTATGATTTGGTAATACTAAGAGCGCACTAGGGCAAATTTCTACATCTTCAAAACTCATTGTCATGGATGCGCTCGCTAATTTTCAATGTGGTATTAGAGCAACAAGACCTCACTGCTTTAAAGTAATATCAGGCATAAAACACTTACGGCTTTTCTTACTGGCTACAAGAGCATCACGCTCAAGGACTTCTTGCAAAAGCGATTGGTTATGGAATAGACATTCAGATTTCCAGGTGCAAGATCTGAGTGTACAAACCTAACTTATTGAAGGACTTTCACCGTTTAAGAATTTTTCAAAAAGCTGGAAAAAGTTCTCAAAGGCTTCTCTCTCATCTGCTGAATAGAAAAGAATGATGC
Organism: uncultured bacterium; assembly: GCA_964246695.1. Lineage (GTDB taxonomy): Bacteria > Cyanobacteriota > Cyanobacteriia > Cyanobacteriales > Nostocaceae > Stigonema. The sequence continues at coordinate 13,368 of CAXTSI010000051.1, read as the reverse complement.
TATCCCAACCGTGAGATGACGTAATCTTAAATTTTTCCTGTATCCACTCTTGAAATCCACCAAATTCTTTTTCTTGTTTTGTTATAGGCAAGCCAACTTCCCTACGAGCCAGACTATATCCCATCAAAAGCATACTTAGGCGGGTAATTGAACTCTTACCTAAATACATACCAGGTCTTTGCTTTATTCTTTGCAGCAGATCGTAGAGATATTCAGATTGAACTGTTGCTATTTCCTGAGTAATTTGTTGCATAAAACTTTTATTTAAAATTCTTCTTCTGTTACCTGAAACTGCTGCCCATAGAATATTTTACCGTGAAACTGGAGATTTGCCATCCATTCATTTCTAGGAATTCCATCAGGATGATGATTGTCAATAACAGTTTCTACATTGTTGATAAAAATTGCAATTCCTTGGTGGCGACCATTTTCGGAAATCGCCTCTGCTGGAACACTATCGTCATAAATATAGTTATTTGGTTGGATTGCCGAACCTGTATATATCTTGATATGTTTACCCTGAATACCTTGATTGATTAAGTAATTCTTGATTTTTGCAGCGCATTCCACACAATAAAAATTCTCAAACCCCCTGGCAATTTTCCTAATTTGCAAGATTTGCTCTGGACTAATTTGAATAATGTTTGACTCCTTCTTAAAATTACGATGACGGCAATAAAGAAAGGTGTACAGCCAATTTAGGACATCGCTCTCAAACAGAATTGACCACATTGTCAGGGCGGGGATACCCCGCCCCTACGGTCAAAATGTGGTTTACGAATTGCCGGAAATATCCGGATTCATAATTAACTATTTCTGTCAACTGATATCTTGCACCATTCTCAACAAGACCTAAAAAACCGGGTTTCTCAACCAAAGATTAAGGGTTTGACCATTAGTCATTCTCAAGAAACCCGGTTTTTCACCCAGGTGCAAGATGTGAGTCAATGCGTAAGTTCTAAGTCCTATTTGATTTTTGAAATATACGTAGGGGAGCCACAAAGAGTGCGCGGTGAGACCATTACTGAAGGAGGGTTTGGTTTCCCGACAGAGGCAACTGGTGAAGCAGCGCGCATGTTGTCGGTTTTCCCGCAACTCACGGCGACTGCTGTTAGCGCAGCGTTAACGATAGCGTAAGCGTTGCGATCGAACGGTACAAGGAGCGTCGGCACGAGCGTCCCCGAAGGGCGAACCCGGATGGGTTCCCCGCGTTGAGAGGAGTGGTGTTGCTTACATCTTGCACCACCGCTCTTATACCGGGAACGAGTGCGAATCAGTAAAGCTGAAACCGTTAATTTATGGTTTAGAAACCCGGTTTCTCTCGCCTAGTTGAGAATGGTGCAAGATATCAGGTTGGGCACTGCCCAATAGATCCGGGTTTTGGTGGGCAGTGCCCACCCTACGCTACTTAAAATTTTTCATGAATGATTTAGGATTCCTATATCAGGTCATCTCGGTGGTGTGCATGGAAGGAAACAGCAGTTTATCGGGATTACACAAATAAAGCATGTGAATGCATACTGAATTGAGCTTTGTACTTTTCGGTTAGCTGAGAAACAAATTTACAAAACTTATTTTTGCTGGATTGATTTCTAACAATAAACATTTTACTCTAGGTAGAAAACAAAGACTAACTACAAAAAGATGTAAATTTAAAATTCTTAATTAAAGCACAAAAAAAACAATATGAACCTACCCTTTATTGTAGACGTTGCCATTGGCTTAACTTTTACTTTCTTAATTTTGAGCTTGCTAGCGTCTGAAATTCAAGAACTCATTGCCACACTTCTACAATGGAGAGCTAAACATTTAAAGAAAACTATTGAAGATCTTCTGGCTGGTGGTAGTGAAGGTATACAACAATCTCAGTATTCAGGACCAGAACAACTCTATGAAGAGATTCAGCGGGTCATAAAATTAGTTAATCTACTTTATGGTCACCCTTTAATTAATACCTTGAATTATGAATCTAAAGGATTAAGGGTAACAGCACAAAAGGTTAAAAGTAAAATAAATTCTCATACTAGCAATCCACATTCAAATGCATCCGTAGATGAGCAAGAGATCTTTGGGAAAAGGAGAAGTGCACCTTCCTATATTCCTTCGGAAACGTTTGCTACTAGTTTACTAAAAACATTAGGATTTCGTAGTTTATCTCAAAAAACTTTAGAAATGCATTTTAATCTAAATCTTTTTAATCAGATAGAGTCTAAAATAGAGTCTTTACCTAATAAAAAAGATCGGGAAAAGTTGTGCAGTATTTTTCAAGTATTTCTTAGAAATTTTAATGAAATTGCCAAGGATTTTAGCAAGGGAGGAAAGAATTTAAATGATAGCATTGAATCTATAGAATCAGAGCTTCAAGTTTTTATTAATAATGCTAAAACTAGCGTAACGGGAAATAATATTCCTGAGCAACTAGAACAGTTAAAACAAGATTTTTTTGGGAGTGATGATAAAAGTAAGCTTGCAGCACAAGCAAGGTTGAAAGAAGATTTAACGCCAAACTTAATTACAACTATACAAATATATAAAGAAATAAGAAATATTAAAAAGGATAGTCCAACATATACAAGAATCAAAGAAGCTTGTCAGGATACAGTTGCTAACTTTGATGAATTGCATAATGTGTTACCTAAGTCTGTCATAGAAACTTTATCTGTTTTAGCAAGGCGGGCTCAAATAAAAGCTAAAGACATTGAAGAGCAAATGCTTCAATTTCAACAAGAAATTGAAACCTGGTACGATCGGGCAATGGACCGCACGATGGGAGTATACAAGCGGAATACTAAGGGGATGTTACTTATTATTGGCTTTATTCTTTCTGCCGCAGTGAATGCAGACAGTATAAATATAGCTAGTAGATTATCTGAAGATACTACATTGCGTAATATAATTACTCAAAACCTGTCACAAATCAATAACTCCTGCCCCAATCAAGACACCAATAAAGACATAATAGCTTGTGTTAACCAGCCAGCCAGAAACGCTTTAAAAGATACTTCTCTGCCTCTTGGTTGGACTAAATCTAATTTACAACAGCAGCTTAGTTGGGAAGAAGCTAACCCAATACAGAAACTTGGGCGGTTGTTGCAAATGCTGTTGGGTTTGTGTTTAACTACTCTAGCTATTTCTATGGGCGCCCCCTTTTGGTTTGATTTGCTAAGCAAGTTTGTCAATGTTCGGAATACAGGTGCAAAACCTGAATCTTATACTGGCGATCGCCCAACGCCCGACTCAACGCAACAAGAGAATGGCAGCGTCAATTAAGGATAATCCGATTTCGCCCCTCTGCTTTTGCTTGGTAAAGTGCCTTATCTGCCATCACAATCAAATCTGCAGGTGTTGATTCAAAATTGGGAATGGTAGTTGCTACCCCGATACTGAGAGTGACGTAATCACTGACGGTTGATTTGGGGTGAACAATTTGCAGTTCCCTAATTCCGGCTTGCATCGCTGCTGCAAGGTGAACTGCATCATCAGCATGGCTGTGCGGCATAATCACAGCAAATTCTTCGCCGCCGTAACGCGCTACTAAATCCCGATCTTTCTGTGCTGTACGGTTTAAGACAGTAGCCACCTTTTGCAGGCACACATCCCCAGTCGGATGACCATATTTATCGTTGTAAAGTTTAAAAAAGTCAATATCGCACAAAATTAGTGACAGGGGCTCAAGCGCAGGTGCTAAACTCAACCACTGAGTGTTCAGATAATGGTCAAAGCGGCGGCGGTTAGCCACCCCAGTTAAGCCATCCAAAGTGGCAAGTTCCAGCAAAGCCTGGTTAGCAGCCTCTAACTGTTTGTATAGTTGCGCTTGTTGCAGCAGCCGTCGTACCCGCTGGCGGAATACCGCCCAGTGGATTGGCTTAGTGACGTAATCACTAGCACCCGCCGCAAAGGCACGGTTTACCGAATCCGGATCGTCCAAGCCCGTAATCATTAATATCGGAGTGCGATCCCATAGCTTTGAGATAATAGTATTGCCCAAGGCAGATTCAGTATCAAAGTTTGCTAGTGCTAACGCCAAATTCTTCCTGGCAATCTGAATCAGCTGTTTACAGCAGGTAAAGCCATCCATAACTGGCATCACAGCATCCAGCATAACCAGATCCGGTTTGACATTCGCGTAAGCATCTAAACACTGTTTGCCATCACTGGCTTCGATTACTCGGTAGCCTTGTTCCTCCATAGCTTCACGTAACAACAGTCGCATGGTCTTGTCATCATCAACCACAAGAATCAAAGGGGGTTCGCTGTTCGGAGAAAGTGGCTTTATCCCTGACATAAGTTGCGTTCCGCGCATACTGTTGAACGGGGTAGAGAGAGAAAATAGGTTCGCTCCCCGATCAATGCCAGAATCTGCTGCAATGCATCCAGTATCGTCGTAAACTGTTGTTGCACAGCAGATCGCTTGTTTGTTGTGAGCCTACCTAGTGGTAGATGAGTAGGTTGCATAAATAATTAATCTATCCGGAACGCAAAAGTATTTGTGACGTTTTTTGTCATCCTAAGGGTACGGTATCAAAATGTTACTATTTATTTTTCCCAACTCCTAACGTGTAATTGCAATTTTCTAAAAAACTTCAGATGCACATTTTCAGTATTTAGTCTTGCGGTAAGTTTAAATACCACCCGAGCATGTGCGGACAATTACCAGCCTTTCAGTAACTCGCGTCCGAAGCAATGTCTACTCTCGTTGCAAGTGGCGCTTTCCGCCGTTTAGGCTTCTAACCCGTAGGAAAAAAGTAGCCAGCATGATACCACCGCCCTTCGCAAAAACGGCTAAAAATATGGTAATGGGTAATTGGTAATTGGTAATTGGTAATTGGGACTCAGGGACTCAGTTTTTTCTGACCATTACCCATTACCCATTACCCATTACCAGCCCTAACTATAAAGTGCAACTTACGTTATTTACTGTTACCAAGTTTTTTAAATGCCAGATTCATTGATGTATCAGCAAGACAATTTTGTTGTTCTAGAAACAAACCAACCAGAACAATTTCTCACCGCCTCAGAGTTACTGGAAAAGCTCAAGGGAATCCTAGAAAAAATCAATTTTCTGGATTTGTCACCTGATTTACAAAAGTTTGATTCCCTCGAAGCGCGATCGCAGTATTTACTAGACACTAGTTGTCAGTTGGATCTAGGTCCTGGGGAATATTTCCAGTGGTACGCGGTTCGCTTAGAAAAGTAAATTTTTGTTGGTTGTTAGTTGTTAGTTGTTAGTTGTTGGTTGTTAGTTGTTAGTTGTTGGTTGTTGGTTGTTGGTGAGCAGTACGTCAGAGTGTTTCCCACCGAATATTTTGCGGTGCTATAGGAGGTCTCGCGCCTGCTCTCATGGCGCGGGGAGACGAGTCACGCTACGAGCGTCGTTCGCTTCGACGCTCGTAGCGTCACCCAAAGGATTATTAGTTGTTGGTTGTCCAACTAACAACTACCAACTACCTACTAACAACTACCTACTAACAACTAACAACTAACAACCAACAACTAACAACCAACTAACTATTTTGAGTAATCAGCGCCAGTTCAATTTTATCTGAACCTACCTGTGTGACTTCAATCTCCACGCCAGGACCAAAATATCTGGTCATTTTTTCTTGTTTTTGTCGCCACGCATCAATAGGTATGAGTGGTGACTCAAATTCCAAAATTAAGGCATAAGCCCCATTGATTTCCATTTCTCGTAACCCACTAATGACTGGTCGTTCTTCGTCTGTTGCGCCAAGACCTAGAAAAGAGAGGGCTACATCTAGATGAGCATCTTGTCCGTAGCAATATCGGGTGATGTCTGTGCGAATTTTATTTTGAGTAGGAGTTGCTTGCTGCTTACGTAGTTCCAACACTGATGTTGTTGTGGGTTGACTAAAAGCCACAGGCTTCATTTCATTGGCTTTAAGTGCTAGCCCTCCTAGGATTAGGGGAAGCCCGTAAAAAAATCCGACAAGATTAAGTGTGGCATTATTGGTAGCGTAGGCAGCAATACCGATGATTGTTAACACACTGCCAACAGTTAAACCGAGTGTTCCTAAAGAAATTTGGCGTAACATGATTTGAGGTAAGTATTAATTCTTAATACCTTTTTACCAAAAATACTCCGGTAAATTACCGTTGACAAAATATTTAAGTTTACGTATAGTTTATGTAGTGATTCCACTCAATCGCTAACCTGCGTGAAGCTCAAAAGCCACAATTGGAAATATTCATTCAATTAAATATGGATGTACAAACTATAAAGGAACGATTTGCCGTTGTTCAGAGTAAACGCGAGTACCTGCTTAGCCTTCTGGAACGACCAAACTTGGGGATTTTGAGAGTTGATGTGAATCAGGCTTTGGAAGAAATGGATGAGTTAGTTGATGAATTTAGACGCACCTTTCCCATGGAAACAAATTGAGTTACTGTAAACAGTAGAAAATATAAAAAATCGCGCCGATAGCAACCGTTAGCTCACGGTTCTATTGACGCATTTGAAAATTATCATTTTCATAACCTTGAAAACAGCTTTTCCTTGGTTAGCTAAGCAAATTGGCTGTATCATTTATTACGCTATTTTCCGCTCGCGTACACCCTGTCCTAACTGCCTAACCAAAGCAATTAGTTCAGTTGTTGGTACATCTTTTCTACAAAAAGCATCCAAGCCCGTTGCGGTTGTTTCCTGAAGCTTAGTGTTTTCCACTGATGAGTAAGCAATGATCTGAGTGCTTGGAGCAATTTTTTTAATATGACTAGATGCACGCCAACCATCCATAATCGGCATTTGTAAATCAAGAACAATTACGTCTGGATTGTGGCTTTTAACCATTTCAACAGCTTCAAGACCATTACTGGCTAAGCCCACTACTTGAATATTTTCTTGGCAAGAAAAAGCTAATTTCAGGGTTAAACGAGTCAGTTCATGATCGTCAACCACGAGAAGCCGCAAGGTAGAAGACTCACAAGACAACATTAACATCCTAATAAATAAACTGAAAAAATGTACGATAGCTTTTTTAGTTTATGAGAACAAGTACTAGAATTTACTCTATCCAACGGTTGAATAACTGGTGCGTACATAAATAAAACCCCTGTCCTTCACAAAAGGGGTTTTTCTAAAAAATTAAAGTTGAGGAGAAAAAAGTGCGAGCGGCTACTTGTCAAGGTTAGAGTAATTACTATAGCAATCCTATTAAAAGAGTGAAAATTCCATGCTTTAGAAACCCGGTTTCTTAAAGAAACCGGGTTTCTGGACTGTCACAACTCCTGCACGGACTGCTATACTAACTCTTTTATGAGTTAATCAAGTTTGAAGCAACACTAGTCACACCTAAAGCCATAGACATGAGAGCTTTTTGTGAGCTAGCTTCTGGACAATGATCGCAGGGACGCCTTTGGATGTAACTGCCATCAGGCTGTAACTCCCAAGCTTGGCGATTATCTGCCAGCATAATTCCCAATATTTCTTGCAAATCCTTGGCAATATCTGAGTCTTGCACGGGGGTAATAACTTCCACTCGGCGATCCAAGTTACGGGGCATCCAGTCAGCACTGCCAATATAGATTTCCTCTTGAGCGTTGTTATAGAAGTAAAAAATGCGGGAGTGTTCTAAAAAGCGACCGACAATACTGATAACGCGAATATTTTCACTAATTTCTTTCAGTCCAGGGCGCAAACAGCAAACGCCTCGCAGGATTAAGTCAATTTGCACTCCAGCGCGGGAAGCTTCATATAAAGTAGCGATAATTTGCGGATCTACCAAAGCATTCATTTTGGCAACAATGCGCCCATTCATTCCATTTTGAGCGTGTTCTATTTCGCGACGAATTAGGGCATCAAAGCGATCGCGCATATTCACAGGCGCCACCAATAGTTGCCGATAAGACTTTTGCCGGGAGTACCCTGTCAAGAAATTGAATACATCTGTAACATCAGCCCCCAAGTCTTCGCGACAACTGAACAATCCCAAATCTGTGTAAATTCGCGCCGTTTTTTGGTTGTAGTTGCCAGTACCAATATGCACGTAGCGACGGATGGAGTCGTGTTCGCGCCGCACCACCATAATAATTTTGCAATGGGTTTTTAGACCCACCAGACCGTAAATAACATGAACTCCAACACTTTCTAGACGCCTTGCCCAGTAAATATTATTCTCTTCATCAAACCGCGCTTTGAGTTCCACCAGTACAGACACTTGCTTGCCATTTTCGGCGGCAGCAATTAAGGCATTAACTATTGGCGAGTCCCCACTCGTCCGGTAAAGGCTCATCTTAATTGCCAGCACATTTGGGTCGTGGGCGGCTTGGGTAATAAAGCGCACCACCGACGCCGAAAAGGATTGATAAGGATGGTGTACTAGCAAATCCCGTTCTTGAATGACAGCAAAAAAGTCTTTTCCTTCCTCTATCTGCCGCCTATTTGGGTTTCTCATCCTAGAAAGGCGGGGAGGAACTACCGACTGCCGAGGTGGATCTTTAAGTTCAGGCAGTGGCAATGCCATAAAGTCCATCAAATCTCGCAGTCCTAAAAGACCATCTACTTCGTAAACATCACTTTCTGCTAATTCCAAATCTTGCAACAGTCGGCTTCGTATTGCTTCCGGAGTTTGGGCTTGAATTTCGATCCGTACTGGATCGCCACCAACGCGCCGCTTTCGCAGTTCTTGCTCGATCGCCAACAGCAGGTCATCAGCCTCATCTTCTTCTAGTGCCAAATCAGCATCGCGGGTAATGCGGAAGGGATGGTATTCTTGAATAGTCATTCCTGGAAATAAGCACTCCAAGTTATGGGCGATCGCCTGTTCCAAAGGTATGCCAGTCCAGTGAGCTGGTTGTCCGTTGTTGTGGATTCTTAACTCTGGGGGTAAAGACAAAAATCGCGGCAGAACGTTGGGTACTTTGACTCTGGCAAACAATTCTTCTTCAGTTTCTGGGTTTTTGACCACAACTGCTAAATTCAAACTGAGGTTGGAAATGTAGGGAAAGGGATGGCTAGGGTCAACAGCCAAGGGAGTTAAAACGGGAAAGATTTGCTCATTAAAGTAGTTGTCCAGATATTTCCGCTGTTTCTCCGTCAAATCTATGTAGTTCAAGATATAAATGTTGTGATTTGCCAGCAGCGGTCGTAGTACTTGCTCAAAATGTTGATGCTGTTTGGCGACCAAGGGACGCAGCACAAAGCTAATCTCGTCTAGCTGTTGTTGTGGTGTGCGACCATCAAAAGTTAATTGGCTGACTTTCGCTTCTACCTGTTGCTTTAATGCCGCAACGCGTACCATGAAGAACTCATCCAGGTTACTCGTAAAAATTGCTAAAAACTTGAGGCGTTCTAGAAGGGGAGTTCGCTGGTCGCAAGCTTCATGCAATACTTTCCTATTAAACTCCAACCAGCTTAACTCTCGGTTGAGATAGTATTGTGGGTCTTGAAGATTTATTTGATGAGCAGTCTTCTTTAATTTCGGCATGATGACCAACAGACAGACAGATGCAGCCCGTATAACTGGAATAGAATACTTTACATAGTAGATGAAATCATGCCTCTGCTTCCATCTGGCACAACTGCAATTCTCAGACTATGTTTCAAGCTACTCGTCGCCGTCTCGCCCTCTGGTACACCGCTGTCACAGCCGTGCTACTACTACTGTTTGCTAGTGGAGTTTATTTATACGTCCGCAGTACTTTAATTGAGCGGATTGACGATACCTTGAATCATGTGGTGGAAGTCGTCGTGCGATCGCTCGTCATAGAACAAGCCTACTCCGATTTAGGTAAATTCCCGATTAATGTCGAAGCCAGTTTTCGGAACAATACTGACACCGTAGAAGATGACCACATCGACCTAGAGTGGTTTAGTCCTACCGGAGAATTGCTTTGGTCAACTTTATCGCAACCTCTCAATATTCCCATACACCCCAATCGCACGGGTGAGACGGTCAAAGTTGTCAGGGACTCCCCACTTTTGTTACGACAAGTTACAGAAAGGGTAGAAATTGGTCGGCAGGTACTGGGATATTTGCGTGTTAGTCATCCCTGGTTTGAAGTGACAAAACCTAGTCGCCAGTTGATGTTTGATTTAGCGCTGGGTACTGGGTTGATGGTACTTTCCGTTGCAGCAAGCGGTTGGTTTCTTTCAGGTAAAGCAATGGAACCAGTGTATGAGTCCTATCAACGCCTTAAACAGTTTACTGCTGATGCTTCTCACGAACTGAGAAGTCCTATCACCTTGATTCAAACTAATGTGCAAGTTGCCCTTGCTGACTTGGAGTGGAAACCAGAAGATACTACTCACTTACACTATCGGCAACAATTAAAGGTGGTGGAACGGTTAACGCAGCGTCTTGGGAAATTAGTCAATGATTTACTGTTTCTAGCAAGGCAAGATAGTGGGATCGGCACATATGACTTTTCCCTTTGTCCTGTTGACGCTTTACTTATAGAAGTGGTGGAAGAACAGCAACTGTTAGCCGCGTCCAAGAATATTACCCTTTCTCTAAACTTGATTGATCCTCCGGCTGAGGAAAGTTACTTGGAATTGCTTGACAAATGGTTCACGCTTGTTGGTAACTGGGAGCAACTGGTGCGGCTATTCACAAATTTAATTAGTAACGCCTTACAGTACACCCCAGCCGGAGGACGTGTGAATGTGGAATTGGCACGAGTAGAGGCAATAAATCGCGTTTCTCGATTGCGTTACAGTACTTCTCAGTTGCAAATCAAAGTAAGTGATACTGGAATTGGTATTCCTGCAGAAGCAATACCCCGCTTGTTTGACCGCTTTTATCGGGTAGATCCAGCGCGTACCCATACAGTCGAAAACACGCCGACAAAGAGTGCTACTGGTTCGGGATTGGGGCTAGCGATCGCCCTAGCTATTGTCGAAAACCATCAAGGTCAAATTCTAGTTGAAAGCACACCAGGTATCAGTACCACTGTCACTGTCACTTTACCAATCACTCTAGAGTCTTAATTCTGCACTTATAAATTGTTTCCTGTGGTAGATGAAATTAGGTAACTTTACCTTCTAATTTAATGGCAATGCCTAAAGAATTGCGTCATCAATTAAGCCTCTAGAAGTTTGATATTGCTAAGAAATAAAATTTTACTTAGTAGATGTGCAAACTGCTAGATATCTGTCGGCAAAAATTCCTTTGGCTATAAAGCATTTATAAAAACCATTTCTGGAGGGTTAGATGCCAATTCCCATAAGAAAAGACGTAGTCTCCACTTTACTAAAAAAAATTGACGAAACTGGGCAGGGACTGCACACAGTTGATTTCTCAAACATTAAAGTAGCAGGTCAAGAATTAACGGAAGCCGAAGTATTGGGTCATTTAGATTACCTGAATCAAAATCTCTATATCAACGCTGAGTTTACAGACGATGGTCGCCCCACTAAGGCAGCCCTGACTGATATAGGGCGTCAAACGCTGCACAAGTATGAGACAAATCCTCCGAAATCTTCAGGGGAAGGATCATCGGCGATCGCCACCAAAGACCTGCCCTTTCTAGAAAAGGTATTGGTGAAGGGCGGCTTGGGGGATATCTTTGACGCCAGAGACATAACCGAAGTCACGTTTCGAGTCATGCGCGATTTAATGACTACGGAAGCTGCTGACAAAGTTGAGGCGGAACTGCACAAAGAGGCATTACCTACAGACGATAAAGCGCTGCAAATGGAAATTGCCGATTTGTGGCACGATACAAACCCGATTGTGGGATTCCTGAGTCGGGTTCGTCCACCTTGGCAAGGTCCTGGCATTTTTAAAATTGATTCTGAACGCTTTTTATTTCGGGTAGCAAATGAAGGTGGATTGCAGCCAAATGTCAACCGCGAAGAGGTGGTTAAGGCTGTATTCTCTGCTACTAAAGATGAATTATCGCCGGAAAGAATTGAGGAAATTGCTAGCTGGTTGCCTGACCATGTTCGCCAACTTTGGGAAGAGGCTTAATAAAACTTAAAGTAATAAGTGAGGAGTTAATTTTAGCTCCTCACTTATTACTTATAATAGCAATAATCTATAGCAATCCTAAATGATTCCTGAACCCAGAGAAACCCGGTTTCTTAAAGAAACCGGGTTTCTGAAGCTTGAGGTGTTCGCAATCTCATTTAGGATTGCTATATGAAGTTGCGCTTAATTTTACCCCCTGTAGTCCACCCGATAACGTTTGGACGCCGACAAGAGTTCTTGTCGAATGAGCGATAAATCTTAACTTAACTACAACTGATGATTAGTTTTCCTCTTACTTTAGTTTGAGAAGCCTATTTAAAATTCTATTGATTTTCACTTCTATAGTCAGATACCGTAACTATATAGTAATTATTATACTGAATATAGTTAATTATAAAAATTTATAGCGTTTCGTAATTGGATGTGTTCGAGCCGCAGATTGGATGGGTATTGCCTACCTTTGAGTAAACATAGGTATCATGCAACCAAAAAGCGTTATGTACATAACAATAATACTTACAACAGTCGCTGCTGTCTTCATATCGCTTAATCCTGGCTACCGCTGTTTGTAAAAGTTATTTGAAAAAATTTTGGATATCTTAACAAAGAGGCAAAAAAGATGAATAAAAACTCTCAAAAATACCGCAAGTCGGCTGAGTTAATAGGTGCTATTTGCGTAGGATTATTGACAGCAGTTCCTCTAGTAGCAGTGGCACAGCAACAGCCACAACCACAGCCTAATGGCAAAACCAACCCCTGCCCAAAAATTTTCTACGAAGAACCACATAATAGTCAAGTTGCGGTTCCTCAAGGCTGTCCCCCCAATGCTTACACAAAACGCACGAACCCGCAAGGGCTGAGTTCTAATCTCAATGTCCCTGTTACTACCCCATCACCATCTCAGGTACAACAGGGTGTTGGCGATGAAGCACCTAATGGAACCTCGTCGCAAAATTACAACTCCAGCCAGTCTAGCCAGTCATCGTCAACTATGGATGGTGGAAACTACTCCAGCAGTCAACAAACACAAAGTTCTGTCATCCAAACGCCATCACCACAACAGCAACAACCCGCCGTTGCCATGGTAATGCCTACAAATGGCAAGGTAAATGTTAAGCTAGTTAATGAAACAAACGCACCGATTTCCTACCAAGCGATTGGCGACACTGCACCGCGAACGCTACAAGGTAAGTCAAGTGTGATGCTACAAGGTTTAAGTATACCTGCAACGGTAACATTCCACCGTCGAGATCATGGATTGCTGATGGTGAAGCCACAAGGATCGTCTCAACAAGGAATGTTGCAACTTACACTCAAAGAAACAACTGACCAAGGAATGGATAGAAGTGCGTTGAGAATTGAACAAGATGGTGCTGTTTACTTGAAATAGTGGTTAGTGGTTAGTGGTTAGTGGTTAGTGGTTAGTGGTTAGTGGTTAGTG
>CAXTSI010000050.1:0-27451 GCA_964246695.1 uncultured bacterium | reverse complement strand
AGGGGGAGTAGGGGGAGATGAGGGAGATGAGGGAGATGAGGGAGATGAGGGAGTAATATTATCCTCCTCATCCTCTTCATCCCCCTCATCTCCACTCCCCACTCCCTATTCCTGTACAGACGTTCCGGCGGAACGTCTCTTCCCCATTCCCTCATCCCCATTCCCTAGCAAAATCGAACTAATGCTAGTGGCAGGTTTCTCAGGTATTGGGAAAACAGCCGTTGTCAATGAAGTCCATAAACCGATCGTCAGATCGCAAGGATACTTTATCAAAGGCAAATTTGACCAATTTTATCGCAATATTCCCTTGGATGCTTTTGTGCAAGCTTTCCGGCCTTGTACCGTTATTAGAAGGGCTGCAAAGTGGGCTGGAAACGGGAGATATAGAATTTGCTGGCTATTGTACCTTCCACTACGCTGAGAAGGCGTTTGCAGCAGGAGAACCACTCGATGCGATCGCCCAAAAGCTTGCCTCATTCATCGAGTTGATGGAGAAATTCAAACAGGAGTTTAGTCTTTACTACGACAAGGCTTGGCATCAACTGTTTTTAAATCTACAGGGATTAGCTGAAGATAAATGTCGGCTAGTGGGAGACAGTTTTGATGAATTAGAAATGTTGCCGTATTTTCAAAGCACAAAAAATGGCACGTTGCTGTTCGCAACTTATGTAGCCAAGATGATCCTCTTATATTTTTTCCAAGATTACACAGGGGCTATTGAATGCGCTAAATCAGCGCTTGATTATGCAGCCAGTGGTGCAGGCATGATGGTAACTGCTGACCACAATTTTTATTATACACTCGCACTCCTCGCTCACTATCCCCACGCCAATAGTCAGCAACAAACTGAGTACATCAGTTTTGTTCAACAGCAGCAGCAAACAATGCAACGCTGGGCAGATCGTGCTCCCACGAATTTTTTACACAAATTCTTTTTGGTAGAAGCAGAGAAACATCGGGTTTTGGGCGAACATGTTGCAGCAATGGAGGCTTACGATCGCGCCATTGCCCTAGCCAAAGAAAACGAATACATCCACGATGAAGCGATCGCCTATGAACTAGCTGCCAAATTCTACCTAGATTGGGGTAAACAAACAATTGCCCAAACTTACTTGACTGCTGCTTACTACAGCTACGCTCGTTGGGGAGCACTAGCCAAAGTTAAAGACTTAGAAAAACGTTATAGTGAATTACTCGCCCCGATTATCCACCAAGAAAAAAATCAACTCACCACCAGTGAGACAATCTCTGATTTTGGTAGGACAAACTCTACTGACAGTAAGATTTCCGAAGCACTGGACTTGAAAACAGTTATCAAAGCCTCGCAAACCCTTGCTAGCGTTATTCAGCTTGATAAGTTGCTGTCTACTTTGATGCAAGTGGTGATGGAAAATGCTGGAGCCGATGCTGCTGCTTTAATTTTACCAAAAAATGAGAACTGGGTCATAGAAGCGAGTACTCAAAGAAACACAGAATCTATAGTACTGCAATCTCTGCCAGTAGAGCAAAGCCAAGAAATTCCCGTTACTGCGATCAATTATGTCAAACGCACTCTTGAAAGTTTGGTGATTAATGATGCCACTGTCGAAACTTTCTTAGGGGCAGATCCTTACATTATCCGACAGCAACCCAAAAGTCTGTTGTGTACACCGATTATCAATCAAGGTAAATTGATTGGCATTTTGTACCTGGAAAATAATCTGACACGGGGGGCTTTTAGTGGCGATCGCCTAGAAGTTCTCAAACTTTTGTGTGCCCAAGCAGCCATCTCCCTGGAAAACGCCCTTCTCTACAACACCCTAGAACAAAAAGTTGCTGCACGTACCCAAGATCTTTCTCAAGCCCTAGACAACCTGAACGCCACACAAAAAAAGTTAGTGGAATCAGAAAAAATGGCAGCATTAGGCAGCCTTGTTGCTGGAGTGGCGCATGAAATCAACACCCCTGTTGGGACAAGTATTACCGCCGCATCCACGTTAGCTGATGAAACTCAAGCCTTTGTGAATGCAGTAGCGCAAGGAAACCTTAAACGCTCAGTTCTACAAGGCTATATCGAAATGGCAAACGATTGCACCGCCCTGATTTTGAACAACTTATATCGAGCCGGAGAACTGATCCACAGCTTCAAGCAAGTCGCCGTTGACCAAACTAATCTAGAACAGCGCACCTTTGCCGTCAAACCCTATCTGGAGGAAATCTTAATTAGTTTAGCACCCAAACTGAAACAGACTCCTCATACTTTGACTGTAGAAGGCGACGAAACCGTAACCCTCAACAGCTATCCCGGTGCAATAGCACAAATTGTGACTAATTTAGTAGTGAATTCACTGAAACATGCTTATCAACCAGATGAAGTAGGACAGTTACGCTTTGTGGTTCAGCAGCAAGGGGAGGAGGCGATCGTTCAGTACAGCGATGACGGTTGTGGTATTCCCCCTCAGCATCTCAGCAAGATATTTGAGCCTTTCTTCACCACAGCCAGAAATTTCGGTGGGACTGGGTTGGGACTGCATATTGTCTACAACTTGGTCACTCAGAAACTGAAAGGAACGATTGATGTTCAAAGTGAAGTGGGAGTGGGAACACTATTTGTAGTCAGATTCCCTTTATCAATAACTAGCTACTCCCCAAACAGATAATGGCAAGTAACATTTATGACTTACTTCCTCACAAAGACGACGACGTCTTAGTGTTTGAAGATGATGAAATACTAATTGATCATACTCCGACAATTCCACAGGCAGTAGCAACTCAGCTAGAAGAAACGGCAACTGCTTGGAAGATGATGATTGTGGATGATGATACAGAAGTTCACCAAGCCACTCAACTAGCCCTAAAAAACTTTACCTTTGAGGGCAAAACCTTAACTTTCATCTTTGCCTACTCTGGTGAAGAAGCCAAACAGCTGATTGCAGATCACCCAGACACAGCGTTTATCTTGTTAGACGTGGTCATGGAAACTAATGACGCTGGGCTAAGGGTAGTTAAGTATATTCGAGAGGAACTTAAAAATCGGCTAGTGCGAGTGATTTTACGCACAGGTCAACCAGGAGAAGCACCAGAGGAATCGGTAATTCTCAACTATGACATCAACGACTATAAGCTGAAGGTAGAACTGACTCGCCAAAAGCTAATTACCACTGCGATCGCTGCTTTGAGGTCATACCGTGACGTACTGGTTATCGAGGAGAGTCGTCAAAAATTAACAGTTCTCAACGCAGCCCTAAAAGAACAGACAGCTACACTTACCTCTACATTGGATCGGCTGCAGCAAACTGAACTACAGCTTGTGCAACGTGAGAAGATGTCTGCTCTTGGTAATATGGTTGCAGGAGTTGCGCACGAAATTAACAACCCAGTTGGCTTTATTTCCGGAAACTTACAACCTGCTGTTAACTACATTCAAGAATTGTTTGGACTTCTTGAACTTTATCAACAAAAGTTTCCCAATCCAGGCTGTGAAATTGAGCAGGAAATCGCAGCCATTGACCTAGAGTATTTGCGCTTTGATCTGCCTAAACTGATTAACTCAATGAAAGCTGGCATTGATCGCATCCTTAATATTAGCACAAGTTTGCGAACTTTCTCTAGAGCAGATAGCGATGTCAAAGTTCCCTTTAATATTCACGAAGGTATCGACAGTACCATCCTCATTCTTAAACACCGATTGAAGGATAACGAGAATAGTCCAGAAATCAAAATAGTGAAAGACTACGGTAATTTACCCGACGTAGAATGCTTCCCCGGACAGATCAATCAGGTATTCATGAACCTGCTGGCAAATGCTATTGATGCAATACAAGATGGTAATCGGTCATGGGTAATGGGTAATAGCAAAGAAAGTTCCAATTCCCAATTACCCATTACCAATTCCCGATTCCCCACAATTCGGATTAGCACAGAATTAAATCAAGAATTGACAAATGTCTTAATTCGTATCTCTGACAATGGTGTGGGTATGTCTGAGGAAGTTAAACGTCATGTGTTTGACCACTTATTCACCACCAAGCCTGTGGGTAAAGGAACAGGACTAGGGCTGGCGATCGCAAAGTCTATCGTAGTTGAAAAACACCAAGGAACATTATCGCTGTATTCCGAACTAGGTCAGGGTTCAGAGTTTTTGATTACCATTCCAGTGAAAGTTGGACATTCGGCAGATTAGCTTTGTACATGAATATCAAATCTCGATAGTTTGGCATAGCCACGTTTCATATGATGTCCGGTTAATCACTTATCATTTAGGTCTGACCTCGAGAGCGCCTAAGACTAGCGTCAAAGTCTCCCCTCCCCTATTAGGGGAGGGGTTAGGGGAGAGGTTCTTTATTATAAGTAATCAAGCGGACGTGATATCACTGATTGAACCAGAATTTACCCCGCGATCTTGCCGTTAGACCAAGCTGGATGGCACACCAGTAAGTGTCGAACCAATGTGCTGCAAGAGGGGCACCATCTGTGGGCGATCCACACCACCAATCGGTTCTAGTGAGGGGAGATCACCCCACCACGGTCCGGCTGCCCAGTAGGTCCAGCCCAGCCAGACATCAGCATTGCTGTCGATGTAGCTCAGCATGTTGCCGAGGGCACTACAACAGGTATCATCGCGTCCGCCGCTGAACTCCCCTAGGAAGCCGCGCTTACCGTTTTGCTTGAGCCATGCGGTAATCTCGGCGAGTTTCTCTGCGCCGATTGTCGTGCTGACACACTGCTCGGTTGTACCTGAAAAGCCGGTGTCCAAGTACTGGTGAACCTCAAAAGCATAGTTGTTGCCTGGGTCGGTGATAGTCAGCATCGCCGTAGCGTTGGATGTGCCATACCATGACTGGTTCCAGCTATGTGCGCCAGTCCAAGCGTTGCCAGGGACAAGGATCAAGTTAGTAGCCCCAGTGTTACGAATAGCTTGGATGGCGGCGTTGGCATCGTCACACCAGAGTTCGGTCGGCATATCATGTGGCTCATTCATTAAACCAAAGATAACTTGACTATTGCTTTGGTAAAGGCTTGCCAGCTTACTCCAAAAGTCAGCAAAAGCGCTCACGGGCACATCCTGACCGATAACCCCGCCGTAGTAACGAGCGTAGTTGTGCGGATCGAGCAGTACCATTGCTCCCTTGCTGGTGGCATAGCTCACAAAGTCGTTTATGCGTGCAACTTCATCTGCATCAAAGTTGTCGAACTGTTGGTGTTGCAATCGCTCCCAGCGGAACGGCAGACGAAAGGTGTTCATGCCCTTGCCCATGAAATAATCGACCTCGGCATCGGTAGGGTATGTGTAATGGACGTTGTAAGTACCGGGTAGGGAGCCGTCGCCAAATTCGGCACCAGCAAGGTTGACGCCAGTGTATGCAATAGAGAATTGACTCATATTGTACTCCTAGTAAAGATTTAGACTTTTGAGTTAACAATGCTTGAATTGACAATGCATTGTGAACCTCTATTTGTCTCTCAGACCAATGCCAAAAATCTTTGGTGATGCTCGGCTTTTTCGTTACAAAACTTTATATACAGTGGCAATCACATAATACTGCTAACTCCAAGAGCGATCGCTCCAGTATCCTTCACCGATCGAACACTCAGCTTGCACAGTTCACCAACAATGGTGATTAGCAAGACTCGCTTCCTCTACTTCGTAGAGGACTGGGTGCGTTAAATTTGATTAAGCTATCAGTAGGGTGCGTCATTGGCAGTGTAATGCACCTCCACCAAAGTCCAACCTGCGCCGAACACACCCTACTTTGAATAAATGCTTATTGAGAACGTCATGGAATCGATCAACTTGGAAGTTAAACAGCGTGTTCAAGAACTGCGGCAACTACTACGACAAGCAAGCTATGCTTACTATGTCCTTGATTCTCCGATCATGGAGGATGCAGTTTATGACCAGCTGTATCGAGAATTGCAACAGTTGGAAACCCAGTATCCAGAATTGGTGACACCGGATAGCCCTACTCAGCGAGTGGGTGAAAAACCTGCAACACAGTTTACCTCGGTGCGCCATAACATTCCACTCTACAGTTTAGAAAATGCGTTTAACATTGCGGAATTAAAGGCTTGGGATCAGCGTTGGCGGAGAAATGTAGAACTTTTGGATGCAACGTCGGTAGAGTATGTCTGCGAATTGAAAATTGATGGTTCCGCCCTAGCGTTGACGTATGAAAATGGCATTCTTACTAGAGGCGCAACCAGGGGTGATGGGGTGACGGGTGAAGATATTACCCAAAATGTGCGCACAATTCGCTCAATTCCCTTGCGGTTAAATGTAGAGACGCGAAATTTCGCGTCTCTACAGAGAGTAGAAGTGCGGGGCGAGGCGTTTTTGCCCTTGGATGTATTTAAACAAATTAACCTTGAAAGGCAAAAAGTAAGTGAAGCAGTATTTGCTAATCCTCGGAACGCTGCGGCTGGTACACTGAGACAACTTGACTCGCGGATTGTCGCCCAAAGGCGGTTAGATTTCTTTGCTTACACGCTGCACATTCCTGGTAGGGATGATGCGAGTATTGCCAATACTCAGTGGGAAGCATTGGAATTATTGGAAAAAATGGGGTTTCGAGTCAACCCTAACCATCAGCTGTGTCGCAATGTAGACGAGGTGGCAGAATATTACGAACACTGGGATACAGAACGGTTGAATTTACCCTATATGACTGATGGGGTGGTGGTGAAGCTAAATTCTTTTAAGCTTCAGGAACAACTGGGGTTTACACAGAAGTTTCCCCGGTGGGCGATCGCACTGAAGTACGCAGCCGAAGAAGCACCCACCCGCGTGGAAAATATTGCTGTGAATGTGGGGAGAACAGGGGCGTTGACTCCCTTAGCAGAAATGCGCCCGGTTCTACTTGCTGGCACGACCGTTTCCCGCGCTACACTCCATAATAGCGATCGCATCGCTCAATTAGATATCCGCATTGGCGATACAGTCATTGTCCGTAAAGCTGGTGAGATTATACCAGAAGTGGTGCGCGTTCTCAAAGAACTCCGCCCTGGTGAAGCCAAAGAGTTTATCATGCCCACCCATTGTCCAGTCTGCGGACAGCCGGTAGTGCGGGAAATGGGTGAGGCGGTAACTCGCTGTGTTAATGCTTCCTGTCCTGCTATTCTTAAGGGGGCGATTGAACATTGGGTCAGTCGTGATGCTTTGGATATTAAAGGTGTGGGAGAAAAGCTGGTACATCAACTCGTGGATAAAGGAGTGGTGCATTCCGTTGCCGATTTATATAACTTGACAGAAGACAAGTTTTGTGAATTAGAACGCATGGGGAAAAAGTCGGCTGAAAAGTTGGTGGAGGCGATCGCTCAATCGAAAAATCAACCTTGGTCACGAGTGTTGTATGGTTTAGGTATCCGTCACGTTGGCAGTGTGAATGCCCAATTGTTGAGTGAGAAGTTTCCCACAGTGGAACAGTTGGCTCTTGCTGACCAGACAGAGATTGAGACTGTTTACGGTATAGGTGCAGAAATTGCTGAGTCTGTATACCAATGGTTTCGCTTATCCGCAAATCAAACTTTGATTTCTCGCCTCCAAGCCGCTGAATTGCAATTTGCTTCCGACTCGGAAGCGGCTGCGGTTGGTGAGGGAAATCAAAAGTTGGCGGGTAAAACTTTTGTGGTTACTGGTACACTGCCTACGTTGAAGCGAGATGAGGCGAAGGCGTTGATTCAAAAAGCTGGTGGGAAGGTGACGGATTCTGTAAGTAAGAAAACAGATTATTTGGTTGTGGGAGAAGATGCGGGTTCTAAGTTGGAAAAAGCGCAAGAGTTGGGGATTAGTCAGTTGAGTGAGGCGCAGTTGTTGGAAATGTTGGCAACGGATGGGTAACGGATGTAACGGATGAGTTATCGTGTTGTCGATTGTCATTGGAGGAAATAGCAGCAGATATTTTAGCGTTAGAAGCAGCAGCGTTTCGTTCTATACAGGACTTACGCAACTGGCACAGCGCGATCGCTCCTCACAGCATTATTTTGCCAATCCGGCCTGAAGTCAGGGGCTTGCGCCCTAGGGTTTTTGGTCAACGGTTAATCACAATACCAATAAATTGACAATAGCCTAACTATATGCAATCAAATGATTGATATATATAATGAATACGATCGCATAGCCAAGTAAATGACCTAATAATGGCTCCTACCGACAAGCTAGTAAAGTCAAATATATATGGAGGCGTTAACTATGACCCAAACCTTACCCAAACTTGTAACCTATGAAGAATTTATCGAGTGGCTCCCCAACGACGGTAAGCGCTACGAGCTACATGATGGAGTGATCGTTGAAATGTCGCAACCAACGGGGAAACACGAAAAGGTCATAAGTTTTTTAACGCTAGAGCTAGCTGTGCAAGTTAGAAGTTTGGGAGTTCCCTATTTACTTCCCAGAACTGCATTAGTTAAACCTCTTGAAAAAGATTCAGGATACTTCCCAGATATTTTGTTGATAAATTCTGAGAATCTCCCCAATGAACCCTTGTGGGAAAAAGAGTCAACTGTTACCCAAGGAGGGTCAATTCCTTTAGTAATTGAAGTTGTCTCAACAAACTGGCGCGATGACTACCACAAAAAATTTGCTGATTATGAAGAGATGGGCATTCCCGAATATTGGATAACTGATTATGCAGCGTTGGGCGGACGTGATTTTATCGGCAATCCCAAACAACCCGCTCTTTTTGTGTGTGAACTTGTGGATGGGGAATATGTAAAAACATTGTTCCGGGGCAACACCCCAATTGTCTCCCCAACCTTCCCCCAACTGAACCTTACTGCACAGCAGATTTTTGATGCGGCTTCGTAAAGAGATGTTTATTTTGAACGAATCACAAACTTGGTGGTTCGCTTACATCTACTCTTATTACCCCAGTACATCCAACAACTGTCACCATTATCGGGTAGACCACAATATGACTGTAGGGGCGCGGTTTCCGCGCCCTTACTTACAATGTGGCGCACAAGAATCATCAATACTTAGGTATGTCAACAGCCAAAAAATCAGCAGGACTTACGCAAAAATTGCCAACTCCGCTTAATTTATCGAACCGCGAAGACGCCAAGAACGCCAAGAATTCGTAGAGTGTGCGTAAGTCCTAAATCAGGTCTGATACGTTCAATTACATAAGTAGTAAATATAAAGTTCCAAAAATAAACTTCATCAAAACTTTTACTAACTAAATACAAAATAGTCTTAATGGCTTGTTATGTTGCTATTTTTCAAATTTTGAAGTTGAGATATTTTTTTTAATGAAAATGTGTAATCTACTTATTACTGTTATACAAAAGTAGATTTTTATTTGCGTATTAGTCGTCACACAACGCTAATAATTGATTCAAAGTTGCAAAGTGATACATTTAGAAAAAAATCAGAATTATTACTCAGGTTATAGATTTAAAAGCCCGTTTATAGTCGGAGCAGGCAAAGAAAATAGAAATTTTCATGTTGTTTCGATCCATATTGATGTCTTTAACCTGTTTAGCTATTGCAAGTTGCAATACTCAGATCTTGCACCATTCTCAATAAGACCTAAAAAACCGGGTTTCTCAACCACAAATAAAGGGTCTCAGCCTTGAATATTTGCAAGAAACCCGGTTTTTGATGCTGGTGCAAGATATCAGAATGCGAATGCAGAAATTAAAGTCCAAAAAAATCTCAATGTTTTTCAACCAGTAGAAAAAATCAACAATAAAAACTCGTAGCAACTCGCGGCTCAACTTTTGAAGCGGGCGATCGCTTTCGTCAGTAATATCACGTCCGCTTAATGGCGTTGCTTTCAATTTGTATGAATCCGGATGTAGAGACGTAGCACTGCTACGTCTAGACTAGGATTTTGGTCCGCACGTAAAATCGTTTTCATACATGGAATCAGCAACGCCCACAGAACAGGAGCGGCGATCGCCTTCCTTGGAGCTTTTAAAAGAGCAATAATACCTTATGACAACTTCTAAAGGCTCTGAGAGAGGAGATATACTGGATGAAAATTAAGCTAACATTTTTTTACAACCATGACTAAAGCTAAACAAGAACGCACAGTACGTCGGGGAAGAATCTTCCCTGAGATTCAGTGGAGCGAAGAACAACAAGCCCAATGGAAGGACGAAATTACTGCATTTCGCCTGCGGTGTCAAGAGATTTTTGACCGGGTTAAGCCAGAGTATCTGCAAACACACTACAACTGGTACATTGCAGTGGAGCCAGATAGTGGTGAGTATTTTGTCGATCAAGATTTAGAAGTTGTTTCACGAAGATGCCGCGACTCGCATCCAAATAAAATACCCCATGTTTTCCGGATTAATGAAACAGGGGTGTGCGGCACTATATGATTGCCGGGTTTTTTGGTGATGAGGATGGATTATTTTTTGAGATAGAGTTGATAGCCAGTGATGGATTAGAACTACCAGTTGATGCAATGCTTGATACAGGTTTCTCGTACTGGCTGGCAATTGATAATCAGGATGTAGATGCATTTGATTGGCTTCTCTTGGAGCGACAAACAATGCGAACCGCACGGGGAGATTTCGATTTTAATATCTATGCTGGTAAGGTACGAATTGATGAACAAGAATTTGATATTCCCGTTCATGTAGGACAAGGAGTACCCGAAGTTTTGCTTGGTCTAAGGTGGTTGAAGACACGGCGGTTGTTGGTGGATATGCCGTCAGGAGTGTTGACTTTGGGGGAATGATATCAGAAAAATGGCTAGTGCTGCAAACGTTGCATGGCAGATGAAAATTGATTTCTTCAAACACAATTTGAAACCGGATCGCTGTTATAAGCTGATTCTTGCAGGAACATCGGATGAGAAAAGATCGCATCTTCTAATGTTTCTATGAGTTCCGTGGCACTTTGACCACTAAGTTTGTACTTCCAGCGTTTTTGAGTCAGAGCAGCCAGATTTTGAGCGTTCAGGATAGTTGTGCAAAGATAGTGGATTTCTTCGTCAGCTAGAATCCGATCGCAGAATGTAACGACATCCCCATCATCAATAAAAAGCTGCACATCTTCGCTATTTAACCAAGTCAGGAAGCGATTGACAGTTTCTGGATTAGCAAACAATACCTTTTCCGGTTGATTCTTAGCATTTTTCTGAGCTTTCTTTTTAGCTCTGTCCTGCTCCCTAATCAATCGATTAACTTCATCAATCGCAGTTCGGAAAAGTTCTCGTTCCACCAGTTTGTTCACTGATGTAGCTTGTATAATGTACTGGTACTCTGGGGCAAGTGACCCGATAGCTTTCTGATACTCGCTCTTAAAGCTTAGCTGGATTGCCCGATCCCGTGTTTTACGTTCTTCCTCTTTTAACGCTTGCTCAATTAAGTTGAATGCGTACTTGTACTGCTCCTGGGTAACTAGCTGTTTGATGTGCTGAGTGAGGAGTTCTGGAGCTTGCGCGATCGCTTGATCGCACCTCTCCTTAAAAGCCATCTGCCTAGCCTTTTGCTCTGCCTTTTCCTTAGCTTGCCTGCTAAGATGTAGGTTGGCGTAATCCTTGATCTTAGTGAGAATTTCCGGCATCGCTTTGACGATTACTAACATCTGTTTCAGTCCCAGTACCGGATAGTCACCGTACTTGGTGGAACCCCACCGCACGATCGGGAGCAGACCGTTCATTTCTTGCAACCGTCGCCTATTTGCTGTGGATATACCAAAGATTGATTCAAAGGCATTAATTGACATTTCTAACTGGGGGATGATTTCTTTTTTGAGCCAAGATTTAGTTTTGGTTCTGGCTTGAACCTGGATTAACTCAACTATTTGTTCCTTGGTTAGTGATGCCGATACACCTTCAAGTGTTACTAGTTGAGCCTTAGTTAGCTGATCCAACAGGCAGAATGCATATTCCTTGAGTTCAGTATCCCCGTACTCCCAGTAATATGCAGATAACAGCGGTTTAATGTCCCCAATATCCTTGCCCGGTGTCGCCTTGGTGCGTGCGATCGCATCTTGGAGAAGGAATACAATTTCTTTCTTGGTGTAAACTTTGACTTGTGACATATTAAAATTCCTGTATTTTTTGTTTGTTCTTTAACTGTCCTCTGGTGCGAAAGAGGGATTTTTATTTAACGTGCTGACGATTTTCCTTTAAAGTACTTGATTAATATGGTAATTAAAATTTACTGAACACGTACAAATGCTCAGAACCCAGGCTCCCTCCAAATGACTAATGGGGGCTTGCATAAATGCAGTTGTAGTATAATTGTAGTTAGTAGCTGCTAGGCGGTAAATTATATGACCCCTCAATTTGAATACAGCCAAATCGCTAATCAAGAGGATATTCAGCAGCTTGGGAATATCCTCGCCCAGTGTTTTCTGGACTCACCCGATAACATTGAACCCTACTTCAACCGCATTGGCACCTTAAACTTCCGTGTCATCCGTGAAGGTGAGCAAGTTGTTGGCGGACTGGCAATGATCTCGATGGGTCAGTGGTGGGGTGGTCAGCGTGTACCGATGATGGGAATCGCTGGGGTCGGCATTGCTCCAGAATACCGTGGAAAAGGATCTGCGATCGCCCTCATGCAGCACACCATCAAGGAACTCTATGCTGAGGGAGTCCCCATTTCCGTCCTTTATCCAGCGACTCAACACCTATATCGAAAAGCAGGGTATGAGCAAGGTGGTACTGCTTGCGCATGGGAAGTTTCTACTCAAAGTATCCAAATGAGTGTGCAGCCG
Source organism: uncultured bacterium (assembly GCA_964246695.1). Lineage (GTDB taxonomy): Bacteria > Cyanobacteriota > Cyanobacteriia > Cyanobacteriales > Nostocaceae > Stigonema. Next base: position 14,796 of record CAXTSI010000050.1, on the reverse strand, counting down.
CTACCTGTAAAACCTGTGGTTCCAATCAATCATGAAGTCTTTCATCACTTATATCAGCAGCAAGCAAAATTCAACAATGGAAATTTAGACCGCAATCAAGCTATTTGGGAGCAACTAGTCGAAACCAATAATAAGGAAAAGCTCTACGCCTATCTAATTGGTTCAGCAGACCAACCCCAAGGGTACATTATTTTCACCCAGCACCTAGAAGATGATAACTCCTTACTGCGAGTCAGGGATTGGGTAGTCCTGACAACTGCTGCTGCACAAACTTTCTGGTGTTTTCAAGCCAATCATCGCTCCCAAATCGACAAAGTACGCTGGAAAAGTTCGGCGGTTGACTTCTTGACTTTGCTATTACCTGAGCAAACTGTTAAACCTCGGTTTGTAGATCGTTGGATGCTACGGGTGGTAGATGTAGTTAAGGCGCTGGAGAAGCGGGGTTATTCACGAGCAATTCAAACTGAACTGCACCTAGAAGTTGAAGATGACCTGCTAGTTGAAAACAAAGGTAGATTTATCTTATCTGTCGCTAATGGACGTGGTGAAGTTAGTAAAGGTGGAAAGGGCGAGTTGAAGTTAGACATTAAAGGATTAGCCCCTCTCTACACAGGGTTGTTTACACCCGATCAATTACAGCGAATGGGAAAACTTGATGCAACAGAAACATCTCTTTCAATTGCTACTCAACTATTTGCAGGATCATCTCCTTGGATGGCTGATTTCTTTTAACAAGAACTCTCATATCCTCGCATTTGTCTTATCCAAAGCTGCCTGCGCTAGTTCATTCGCGCTTGATGTGCCGAAGGGCTCATTTTTGTCGCGTTTAATCTGTTTTCCCGGAATTTTCGTGATAATTAGAAACTCCTTTATAGCTAAAGCACAAGTATTACACTCAAATAGTCCGAAGCGACTTGCTACCTGTGCAATTTGTTGACGAAGTTCATCCTCAGACCATAACATATCCATCCACTACCCCAGTACCTGTAAAAGTAAAACAGCGTGCGCTGCTATGAGAAATCACGATTTGCAGCGCTAACGCCATTCAGTTCAGTCTGGGAAAGCCGCACCACTCATTGGGTCGCGGATATAGAGTCCCAGTGTCAGACTTCGCATCACTTCATCCCAAACGGGTGTTAGCTGTTCTGCTTGGTCTACCCAATAATCGAATGTAATTAAGCACTGAACATTCGACCCCAAGCCAATGCAAGTCCGCGAAAAAGCTTCCCGTGGCTCTTCCTGGGTGTCGATAAACTTAATCTCTGTCCAGACAATCCGGGCAGTTTGGCGCTTGATGGTGACGATTTCTCCCTTAGCAATTACGTTGCGACTTTCGTTCTCTATCACTTTCTTCAAAGTGGATGAGAGCGGAAATAAGCTCCAGTCGTTGGGTGGCAGGCGATTGAAAGATACTTCCAGACAACAATCATCCTTGGGCGGTTTTCTATCGAGGAACTTAAATGATTTTTCTTGTGGCTCAAAAACCCAATTCTGAGGTACATTGAAGCGAACCGAACCCCGATCTGCTACAAAAATCTTATAGCCAGGTGGAGATTCCCAGTGATGATCGGGTTTTAGTTCAAGCGTTTCTTTAATCCACTGGAGATTGCTTTTCTTACGCTTTGCCATAGTGTGTTTGCAAATAGGAGTATTAGTGCGATTGTCCTTCCAGGTTAATACTATCAAATTGCCAGAGGTGGCATGTCAACGATTTTAGAGGCTCTTTTAGTCCAACGCTTAAGTTTAATTCTCATTAAAGGAGATGTGTCAGCATATACTGCCAGTTTTGGATTTGGGAGCTAATTAAGAAAGCAGGTAAAATTGATAGCATATAGCAATCCTAAATGATTCGTAAACGCATGAACACAACGCAGAGAAACCCGGTTTCTTTAAGAAACCGGGTTTCTGAGGCAACGGGAGTTCACAATTCAAATAGGATTGCTATAGCTAAACAAAAATTTTTGAAGTTAGATTTGAAACAAGGCGATCGCCATGTACGCAGCAATCACCAAGCCACTGACTTTTGAAGAGTTCCTGACCTGGGATGATGGTTCAGGCAGGGACTTTGAATTAATCAATGGGGTTCCCATGCCATTATCCGAACCAAATGCCAATCATGAGGATTTGATAGAGCGACTTTGCTCTTACCTTGAAACTCACTGTCTAGAGTCAAATTTACCTTATGTTTCCCGGCAATCCAAGCAGATTCGGTTAAAGGTAGAACCACCAGAGAAAGAAAAAAGCCGCAAAGCCGATATTGTGATTTTTGCCCTAGTTGAGTGGCAACGAATGAAAGGTAGCTCTAGTTCTGCTGCTGCCTACATTCCGCCTCCAGGAATTATCGAGGTTGTCAGCAATAATTGGAAAGACGACTATCTCACAAAACTCGCCGAATACGAGGATTTGGGTGTTTTTGAGTATTGGATTGTGGATTACGCTGCATACGGTGGTATTCGCTATATCGGTTCGCCCAAGCAACCTACAATTACGATTTATCAACTCGATAATGGTGAATACCTACCAGGTAAGGTATTTAGAGGGCAAGACCGAATTGAATCCAAGTTGTTTCCTCATCTGCCCCTTACGGCTGAACAAATATTTGCGATGAGCAGGTAATAATGTCATCACTGAAACTGCGCGAATCATCAAACTTCCCTTGTGCTTCTACTCTACCTTTTTTTTATAACGATGACTTGATCCGCGCGGCGCAAAACTCAAGGGCGGTAAGAAACAAGAAGGCACGTTGGTGTCCAAGGAGTCCCGGTTGGTAAGAGTGAAATCTGAGAGTTTCTTGCCGCGAATATGCGCGACCATAATTTTTGTTCAGTCTCTACATCAAGGGCGCTCTTCGAGATCGTCTTCATCCCTAAGCCGCGATCGCCCACTCTTGTTGTGTACCCATACCGCACAGGCTACGATTACCTTTATGAATCCATACAAACACAGCTTCTAGTACCAACCGCCAACTGTACTTCCTTCTCATGTCCAACTTGCCTAACTGATGCGCTATTGCCCATTTTTTGACCAACGCAGTGTCAGTCATGCCCAGCAGTTCTTTTACGTTATGCTTGATGACACCAATAGTGGTTTTGCTGCTAAGATTAGACATGAGCGGACTTCCTTAATAGTGGATTTTGGTCAACAACCACCGTGAACTTTTCTCAGGAGCATAGCGGTGGTTCATTCTCTTAAACTCACTATAAATATACGTTAACGTGTCGTGTAAGTCAAGAAGTTATTTATATCTTTATGGGTAAGGCAGTAAAAGGACATCAAGGATTTGTCTCTGAAGGCAAAAATATAGGTAGTCAGGTTGGGGTCATTGGTTGTAAGTTCCCGCCCGAAATAGATGAAATATTACGTTCACTCCCAAATCGCAGTGACAAGATTAGAGAATGGGTGATTCAAGGTCTGGTACGCGAAAAATTACTTGAGCAACATCCCGGCAGTCACATTAGCATCACATAATTAGCAGAGAACCAATGGCAAACAACCCCGCGCCGATGTTTTCTGACACGAAGGCAACATTGTTTTCTACCTGCTGGGCATCCAAGACGCGATCGGAACATGCGACCAAATTCTGAGTCAAACTGTGCCTCAGCCATTAGTCCACGCACAATTGATCCACTTTGTTGAGATAATTCAGAGAACAGAGCATTAAGTAATACCTCAAGATCGCCTCTCACACTTCCACTATCAGGAATTGGAAGTTGTTGTTGTGCATGATTGGTCAAAGCCTCAAGTACGATCGCTGCTTTAGATGACCACCACCGATAGATAGTTTGCTTGCTCACCCTAGCCTTAGCAGCTATGCCCTCGATTGTCAATGCCTTATAACCTTTTTCTGCCAGAATGGCGAGGGTACTTTCAATAATCTAAAGATGTCATGGGCTTCACTCTTGGGATCAAAGCCAATAGTGTTCGTTATAGTATTAGTTATTTCCTGTAGCGATGTATCAGCCTTCTGCCTGTTTACTTAGGTAGCCGATACGCAACTTGACAAACAGCTAAACTAAAATCTAGAATCGAAAATTTAACATCCAATGCATCAAACTTCCGGTCGCTGGCGTTTAGGGCTAGCATTAACGCTGTTGACCGTTTTGTTATGGGGAATTCTACCGATTGCTCTGGCGGTGACGCTACAAGTGCTAGATGTTTACACGGTCACTTGGTTTCGCTTTTTGGTGTCGTTTGTGTTACTTGCGGTTTATTTAGGAGTGCGAGGAAAATTACCTAGATTGGCACAACTGCGTTCTGCTTCTTGGCAGTTGTTGGCGATCGCGACAATATTCTTAGCAAGTAATTACATTCTTTTCCTACAAGGTTTAGCACTGACTTCACCCGCTAACGCCGAAGTGGTTATTCAGTTAGCTCCCTTGCTAATGGGTTTCGGTGGTTTAGTTATTTTTCAAGAACGTTATCAGCTGCGTCAGTGGATTGGTGTCAGTGTACTGATTCTAGGTTTCACATTGTTTTTCCACGAACAACTAACAAATTTAATCACAGCGCACGGTAAATATCTTTTAGGCAGTGGTTTAACTGTGCTAGGAGCAGCAACTTGGGCTGTTTATGCTTTAGCACAAAAGCAGTTGTTGCAATCTTTATCTTCTCCTAGCGTCATGCTAATAATTTATGGGGGTTGTGCTTTATTATTCACTCCTTTCGCTACAGTAAAATATATTTTTACACTCAATTTTTTACATCTAGGAATGTTAATTTTTTGTTGTTTAAATACTCTAATTGCTTATGGTGCTTTCGCTGAATCTTTAGAACATTGGGAAGCATCGCGTGTCAGTGCAGTATTAGCTGTGGCTCCGATTGTGACTTTAATATCAGTTTGGGTTGTATCAATAATAGCACCATCACTGATGACACCAGAACGCCTTACCTTGACAGGAATAGTGGGAGCGGTTTTAGTTGTGTCAGGTTCGGTTACAATTGCCTTGGGTAAGGGGTAAGAAAAGAGAGATTTTCACGCGTTCTGGTGTACGCAGAAAAAGTTTTGTATTGGTTACAATGTGGGGGCTTCGTTGGGTGGTGTAATGGAGCGTGTCAGTAAGTGATTTCCGGTATTGTGACGGCAGGTGGCTTGGTGACAATTGCAGGGTAAGCTCATCTAATTTGGTATAAAATATACTTGACGAATAGGACTTAAAAGAATATGAGAGATGACTAAAGTCGGGCGATCGCCTCTACTGGGGGGATGCCTTGACAAATAGGACTTGAGAATGGTATGTGAGATGACAGCAATGCCACTTGAAAATCTCAAGGAATACTCAAATGTCTCAGGGCTTTAGTCGTAAATCTGCCGATGCCAACAAAAGTTCTCGTCATCAGAGTTCGTCAAAAGTAGTCGCAGAAATCGGAGCTATTCAGCAGAGTTTAGTTAAGCACTTTGGAGACATCGAAGACCCAAGAGTAGAGCGAACGAAAAAACATCAACTTACAGACATATTAGTGATCGCAATTCTAGCAATAATAGCCGGAGCGCAAGGGTGGGAAGACATTGAAAATTATGGGATCAGCAAGCAAAATTGGTTAGAAGAGTTTTTGGCATTACCACACGGTATCCCTTCTGATGATACATTTCGTAGAGTGTTTGAGTTCATTGATCCAGAAGCCTTGAATCAATGCTTTCTCAAATGGGTAGGAACCCTTGTCACCAAAATGGAAGGAGAGATTATTCCCATAGATGGGAAGACAATTAGAGGTTCATACGACCGAAATCAAGGCTCCTCAGCACTCCACGTCATTAGTGCTTGGGCTTGTGAACAACGTCTGGTTTTGGCACAGATGAAAGTCGAAGATAAATCGAACGAAATTACTGCCATTCCTCCATTATTAGATTTGCTGGATATCGCAGGATCGATCATCACCATTGATGCGATGGGGACACAAACCGAGATTGCCAAAAAGATTATTGATCAGAAAGCCGATTATGTTCTGGCACTCAAAGCCAATCATCCGACTCTATACAATCAGGTTCAAGATTGGTTTGAAAAAACTCAAATGCTGGATTTTCAAGGGATTGATGTCAGTTATGATAAACGCATTGAAAAAGGGCATCACCGCACGGAAATCCGTCAAGTTTGGTCTGTGCCTGTTTCTGCCATTGGTGAGCTTTACCAACCCCGAATATGGGCTGGGCTTCAAAGTGTTGTTATGGTTGTCCGTGTGCGCCATCTTTGGAATAAAACTACTCGTGAGGTTCAGTTTTATCTAACTTCTTTAAAAAGTGATGCTCAACTTTTAGGTCAAGCTATCCGGAAACATTGGAGCATTGAAAATGAGGTACATTGGACGCTTGATTGTACCTTTGCTGAGGACGCTTGTCTAAGAGCGCTCCTTCCACAGTCCGAGGAATTTTTCTCTCCTGCGACGTATCGCTCTTAATGCCCTCAACCAAGAACAGACTTACAAACGCAGTCTTAGACAAAAAATGAAACGGACAGCTATGGATAATAATTATATGATTCAAGTTCTCAGTTCTTGTTTCATTGACAATATATTAGATTCCTCTGAGTCCTTGTGTCAAGCCTAATTGAGATGCTCTTACCCTGGTGACAATTGATGAACTGTAACCGGCTTGGAGTTGGCATTAAGCGCAGATAAGATATAATTGAGCGCGAGATACTGTTCCGGAAAAGGATATGTACACACAACCGACGTTATACGAGAAACTAGGCGGACAGCAGGCTCTTGAGCGGATAGTGGATGATTTTTACAAAGGTATTTTGGCAGATGACACCATCAATGACTTTTTCGCTCACACAGACATGGATTTGCAGCGTCGTCATCAAACTGCTTTCATCTCTTATGCGCTTGGTGGTTCAGAGCAATACACGGGTCGCTCAATGGAAAAAGCACACACAGGTTTGAATTTACAGGCAGAACATTTCGATGCTATTTTGAAGCACCTAAGTGAAGCACTGGCGATGCATGGGGTGTCGCCAGAGGACATCAACACCGTACTCGCTCGCGTCTCAACTTTGGAGGACGCTGTTTTGTACAAGTAATGGTTAAGCACAAATGGTAGTATTCTGTCAATATTCCTTTCAATTTCTGGTTGATCGTTTACTACCCCGATCGGTAATGAGTTATAAGTTATAAGTTATGAAGAAACTGACAACTCCCCAAATCTGTGCAAGGCTTCCTCAATCTCAACAAACCATTTGACTGGACTTCCCACGACTGTGTGGCGCGGGTGCGAAAACTGTTGCGCCTCAAGCGGGTGGGACACGCTGGTACTTTAGATCCAGCAGCTACTGGGGTGTTACCAATAGCACTTGGTAAAGCAACAAGATTATTGCATGTGGTCCGGGTACATATATTCGGGCGATCGCTCGCGATTTAGGTACTGTCTTGCAAACTGGTGGTACTCTCGCGGCGTTAACACGGACTGAAAGTAGCAGGTTCTACTTAGCAGATAGTCTTACCTTGAGCGATCTCGAAGCACAACTGCAAACCGGAACGTTTCAACCGATGCTCCCGGATGCACCGTTGCAGCATCTCGCACATATTACCTTACCAGCAACTGCTGCTCAGAAATGGTGTCAAGGTCAGCGCATTCCTGTAACTCTTGATGTTTCAGAAATGTTGCGGGTTTACGATGAAGATCAGCGCTTTGTGGGAATTGGCAAAGTCATGAATTTAGACACCGGAGTTATGCTTATTCCGTCCATGGTATTTGAGCCAATTTGATTTCTGCCTGAGTACCCCTGCCGAACGTTGCCCCTGATAACACTAGGAGCCTAATCCAAGCCTATTTCCAGACATCTGCTTTATTTTGTCAAACAACCGTTCGACACAGTTGCTGGTTCTTAAAACTTTTATAACAGCTACAGAACAAGACGCTTCACAAGCGATGTTCCTGGGATAGCGCTCGCAATAGACATCGAAGATAGAATTTTGCTATGATATGTAAACTCATGAAACAATGTGAATCTTTAAGGAACGCAATGAAAAAGGTTACACTAACAGAATTGAGTAATAATATTGATCGTCTACTGGATGAAGTACTAGAAACAGGTATTCCATTAGAAATTAACAAAAATGGAAAGTTGTTAAAAATTGTTCCTATAGAAAAAAAAGATAAACTTAAAAATTTGACTTTTAAACCTGATGTCATTCAAGGAAATCCAGATGATTTAGTTAATATCACTTGGGAGCAGGAGGTTAATATTGATTTATCTTGATACTCATGTAGTAGTATGGCTCTATTCTGGTTTGACAGATAAATTAACTGATATTGCTAAAAGTTTAATTAATGACAATGAAGTTTATATTTCGGCAATTGTTCGATTAGAGTTACAGTATTTATATGAGATAAAACGTATTAAAAATGAACCGGATATGATTATTTCTGATCTGTCCGATCAAATTGCTTTAAAAATATGTAATATAAAGCTTTAATGATATTATCAGCATTACTTTAACGATTACTTGGACTCGCGATCCTTTTGATCGAATTATCACCGCAAATGCTCTGTTAAATAACAACATATTACTGAGCAAAGATCAAAATATTCTGAATAACTATTTGTATGCAAAATGGTATGATTGAAAGTAACCTTAATCGCTGCTAGCGGCGATCGCACCTCATACCGCTTTTTAGCTTTATGTCTGAGCGATCGCGATGCATTTACCAGATTGCCTAAAGAATTTACTTATTTTTTAAGAAAATAAATCAAGTAGAAAGCTGGAGGCAAATTGTGGCTTTTGATAACGTTTGTAAAATATTAGCCTATTTACAAACATCTATGCAACCACTTCAAATGCGATCGCCATTGCTGCCAGTTTCTTGACATCAATTCCACGAACTCCGCGAGTGAGTGCTATTCCTTCGATATTAATACCGCCACGAGTGCCTGCATCTAAGTCATCAAGCAAACTGTTTGTAACATCTAACACTTGATCTGGCACAGCGATGGGGGCACGGCGCTCTCCGAGTCCCCTAGATCTGGCAATTTCTTTCAATACCTTGAGAGAAGTTCGTAGAGGTGCTGTACTGGCAATAATGAGTGCCTCTGAGAATCCTAAGGGTGTGCCAATGGTAAGCTTGAACCCATCATCAGCCTGAGGAATCACCCGCTTATGGTTTGGCTCCACCAATGCCGCATCTTCTGATGTTGACCAATCATTAGGAAAGATTACTGTCATTTCTCCTTCGGCATCAATTACCAAAATGCTGACGTACAGAGGGCGAGATTCGTTATTTTCAACTTGGAAAGCAATCTCAGTTCTCAAAGGTAGTTGACGCACATCAGAGTCAGAAAACTTTACAGGCGAAACTGATGCTTGATTAGAACCTACAGTAACTTTATTTATACCACGAATCGGAAAAGTTTCGCTAATTATCTCTTTACTGCCAGCAATATTCATCGAGGCACGAAGATTTATTTGTGATGAATTAGTATTACCCAGTACCTGCTTGACAATTCGGGCTGCTAGCAGGGACTTGAGCTTAGGTTGCAAACGCTTCACCGCTGCACTTACCGTTTCGCTACTATTGCCAAAGGAGGCGGGGATTATTTGTTCTAAGTTAGGTAAAAATAAGCCAAAACTATTCACCCCTGGCAGGTTGGATACCTGTTTTGTCTGTAATTTCTGATACCTATCTTGATTCATGCGACCAAAAATATATTGCACCTCAACAGTTCCCAAGGGTTTGGGTTCGATGCGCTTGAGTGCCTGTAAAGCTTGTGTTGCTTGCTGGGCGGTGTTATTATCAAAGGCATTATCAATACCAATTTTTAAAGTTAGATTATTGGGAATGCTGCGGATGCGTTCTTGTAATAGCGTTCCTGGCTGTAACTGTACTCGTTGAGTAGAAGTATTTAGTAATGTGCCTTTGCCAATTAATCCTTGACGGGACTCTAGTTTCACCAGTCCGCGATCGCCACCTTTAGCATCCACGACTGTGAAAATGGCATCTTTATTGAACGCTTCCAGGCTTTGTGAATCTAGCCCACCCAACCATAATTCTACAGAGTTGCCTGTGACTTGAGTTACTACAGCCTCAGCGGAAAGAGCAGGCGATCGCGTAAAGTAGATAGGAGCGTTGGTATTTTCTTTGCTAAGATTAACTTCTAATTCTGGGTCTTGGGGGTTTCCTTTCTGCCTAGCTAACTCTTTTGTACTTCGACCAACATTAACGATCGCTCTAGTTACAGGTTCATCTCCAGTTTGCTGCCAAAGATACTGCGTCAATTCGTAAGTAAATGCACCAGCATAGAAGTCACTAAAAGATGCATCTGCTGCCAATTGATTGCGTTTAGCAGCGGCGATGACAACTCCCTTCGCGACTGCTTTTCTGCGTTTGGCGATCAAGTCTTGGGCTTGTAGTCCTAGTCGTCCCAGCCATTGTTTTTGATACTCAAGTTCCTCAAGACTGGGTTGAAGCTTTTCTCCACCATCGCGCGATCGCACCCGCAAATTGCCCCGCGTACCACCCCCAGAATGACAACTGTCTAGCACCACGGTAACATTTTCTGTCTTTAACGCATACATGAGTAAAAACAGTGTATGTCCCATAATATCTTGCACTGTGCCACCAGAGACAAGAAATCCCGGTGGTAATTGGCTATCTATCGGAACAAAAGTACTGTTGAGTCCGTCTGGTGAATCGCGATCTGGATCTACTACCTGCGAACCATGTCCACTGAAGTGAAACACTACTAAATCCCCAGGTTTTGCTTGTTTGATTAGGTGTTCTTCAAAAGCTGTAAGGATACCTTTGCGGGTGGCTTGTTGATTGGTCAAGGTGAGGATATCCTTGGGGTTAAAGCCAAAGCGGTGGATTAATAACTCTTGCTGTAACTTGACATCAGTTACACAACCAGACAAAGCCAAGCCATTAGGATAGTCATTGATTCCCACCAGTAACGCTAGTTTGCGAGGTGCATTTTGTGCTAGTACTTTCCCGTAGCGTTGACTTTGTTGGATAATATCGAATTGGGTTAAACCCAGTGTTGCTAAAGTTGAAGCATAAAATTGGAGAAATTGACGGCGTTTGATGTGAAGCATAGGATTTTTATTTATATCTTGGCTGAAGTCGCTTTAAAGGATTATATCTCCAGGCTTTGTGAGGTTATGCAAAAATATAGCAGTCCTATTTGAGTTGTAAAAATTGAAAGTCTTAGAATCCCGGTAACTTCTGCTTACCATCAAGACTAAAACTCGCACTGTCAACATTCCCCTGATGCCCTTTCAACTGGACTAACTGCTTGCCCGAAAAATCCCAGACACGGGCGGTACCGTCAAAAGATGCGGTAACAATCAGCTTACCATCCGGACTAAAACTCGCACTCTTCACACTGCCCTCATGCCCAACCAATTCAGCCAACTGTCTACCTGAAAAATCCCATACCCGTGCAGTTTTGTCCGCACCCCCCGTAACAATCAACTTGCCATCTGGACTAAAACCGGCACTGTTAACGCTACCCTCATGTCCTTTAATTTCCCTCTCCTGGGCAAAGTAATCAATAAAACTTCCTGAGACAGCCGCCACAGGTTTTTTATCTGATTGCTGCTGATTTGGTGTTTGCGCTAATACTTGTGGGGCAGAGAAAAAGACTGAAAAATTCTGCCCAAATGCAGGTGCAATTGTTACCAGAAAAGCACTCAAAGCGATTAAAATGAGTCTGCTTGTGCGATCGCGCATAATTATCCTACCAACTTATCTGGAACTACAACACATCAATGAGGGTAAAAGCTTCCCAATCTCTGGGATTAGGGTATTTTTTCATAGTTGCTACATCACCCATTAGTGCTTGGGTATTAAAAAGACGAGCAATTTCGTTTGCTTCCTTTTCTGTACCCGGTAGCTGTTTAAATATACCCCTCGCCCACCTTCTTTCATCGCACCTGTTTCACTGCCTGAACCGCTGCATCAGCGTTGACCTGCCCATTACCGAAAAAGTACTGTTTATCCTTAGCAGAATCTGACTTTTCACCCTTATTACCCTTTGAACGGTATAATTTAGCATCTTCATCAGAAATTGCTAACCCTTCGTAACTAGCCGTAGATTTAAGGATACCAACCAAACCTTGTCGATTTAACTTGGAATTTTCCCCTTTCATCAACGCCACTACCCCCGCTACCACAGGCGTTGAGAAGGATGTGCCTTCCACCCACCAATATCTGCCTCTGGGGTCAACGACAGAAGACCAACGCGAGGTAGGATTTGGTACACCCTGCCAAAAGGCATCTAGCCAAGTGCCGCCTGTGGTGGGGATTCCACCCAACAATCCTGGTGTATTTAAGTCGCCTCCAGGTGCAACTACATCTAATCCCTTACCGTAGTTACTGTAAGGCGCACGATTACCTAGAATATTGGTTGCACCAACAGCAACTACTCCTGGATAAGCAGCAGGAAAAGCTACTTGGTTAAAGTTTTCATTGCCAGCAGCAGCCACAATTACCAGTTTCGGGTGTGCTTTGAGTACATCTGCCATCGCTTCTTCTTCTCCCTCACTTGGTAAACTTGCACCTAAGCTGAGATTGATCACATCAGCACCGCGATCGGCAGCGTAACCAATAGCTTCGATGTAGGCAGAAGGGGTATAACTACCATTTAACCCGAACACCCGCACGGGTAAAATTTGAGCATTGGGAGCCACTCCTACTAGTCCTTCACCATTTTGAGGTTTAGCAGCAATTGCTCCACTCACATAAGTGCCGTGAAATTCTGCGCCTACTTCATAGGTACGAATAACGTAACGTACAACATTAGCGATTTGCTCCAGAGAGTAATCTGGGTTTGTTCGCTGCACTGAGAGCGCCTCAAGAGGGTATTTCTCAACTAATTTGGCGTCAGATAGTTGGAAAGTGTCCTGAAATTTTGACCTCAGAATGGCGAGTTCTGATGGAGAAATGCGAGTATCGGCATCACCGATTTCGCAAGGGTTGGCGCTATCACCACCTACGGAAAAATCCCAACCGTGGACTTCCCCTGGACATTTGTCAGCAGCTTTCACAGTATACAGACTATTTGCCAAATCGGGATGATCCCACTGAATTAGGCTGTCTATGACTGCTACAACTACACCACGCCCGCCGTTGCTGCGTTTCCAGGCATCTGTGACGTGTATATCTGTGCGGGATACAGCAGACTTTTTGGCGATCGGTTGTTGCAGGCAGCTTTGCAATGATTCTAAACTAGATACTGGCTTTTGCAAACATTGTTTTAGTGGTAAGCTATCCAACTGCCACGCCAGCCCCAGTAACTTTGTTTTGGGGGAAATGCTTCTGCTGGATTGGGGGGCGATATTGCCATTAGTTAGGCTGTAAAATTGTTGGGAGTTTTTCAGGTTAGCAACTTGTTTGGCAGCTGTTTGTAGATTTTGGTCGGTAAGGGATTGGATGAAGTTGGGTGTAGCAGAGGTTACACCTTTGACTCCGTTTGGCTGGTTGGCAATACTGAGGACTTTTGTGCCAGCAGCAGATGTGGATTTTACTAGATAGCGATCGCGATTAAAGCGCAACGGACGCACGATCGCCAGATTGTTTTGCTGTAAAATTGCCTGTCTTTGGCTCTCGTCAAGTTGTGGAGCGAAGCTGATGATAATTTCGCTGGGTAGAACGATTATTTCTTGGCGTTGGCTGCGACTCAGCACTGGTAGGGTAGTTTGGACGTAGGGTTGCTGTTGAATTCGCTCTTGAAAAGCACGGACGACATCCCGAGTTCCCGTTGGCAGACTCACCACAGCATAATTTTCGCCCAAAGCACTGACCTTTGGCGGAGTAGTTCCACGAACGCCGCCCTGTAAGGCTTGCTGGAGTTGGAGGTAAAGCGGTTGAGCAGTGCGATCGCGTGTCGTACCTACTTTCTCAGGACTTACGCAACTGTCACAAGCGATGGCGCGGCTACGCCGCGCCTCGCGCCCAACAACTAGAGGATAAGCATGGGAACATCCGGACGTTTTAGTTGCTGCACTAAATAATTAGACAACAATCCATGCTTAATTTGATAAATTGTTTGACCACTTTTATAAGCTAAATCTTTGAGTCGAAGCCAGACTAAAATAGCGCAGGCAATATGGTTTCTTTGAATACGACCCTTGCGACATTGGCATGATTCAATACCAGTCAACTGTTTTAATTCTCTATGAAACTCCTCAACTTTCCAACGAACCTTACACACTTTTTGCACAACGTCCGTAGAGTCTTGAGATAAATCGTTTGTAGCGATAAACTGTTACTAATTTAACCCCTCTTGGCACGTCCCTTCTTAATAATATTTTTGTACTATAAGGTGGCGATCGCGCTGTGCCAGTTGCGTAAGTCCTGCATAACTAACTAGCAGAATCCGTGGGGAGATTTTCACCCAAGGACAAGTATGTAAACCTATCTGCCAAGCTACCCATTCAGCTAGATAGGTGGATTTTGTAGAACCACGAGGAGCAAGTATTAACAAGTCTTCACCCGCAATGCCTTTTAAGCAACGACTATCTTCTTTAGTGTTTAAAAGCCTTTCCCAAATACGTTGATGAGAGTAAGTTTTATGTTTGCAAACTTTTAATCTGAATTGCTCAAAATCTTGCCAGCACTCAACCTGTTCTGATGAGGCGCACTTAAAAGCCGTTTCCAAATCAATCCACTTTCGCCATTTATGCTCAGATTTTATCTTTTGAGAATTCCGGCTAATTTTCTCTAAAACCTTTGGCGAAGGTGGAATTAGAGTAACCGTTCACAGGGTTTCCAAACGCTACCGCAAAAAATAGGTATATAGAGATGGTAGATTAGCTCGACTTTATCCATTTAAGCAGCGTAGCCTAGGGTATCGGTCAACCGTT
>CAXTSI010000049.1:0-27632 GCA_964246695.1 uncultured bacterium | reverse complement strand
CAGTAAACCCACTGATAGTTGCTAACGATCGCCCACCGTTAGTCTAAACTCCAGTTCAAAATTATAGTATAGTACGGTTCATTTCAGATAATTTACCTACCCTTAACCTACGTATAGACGCGATTAATCGCATCTATACTAAAATTACCACCGATGAAACCTTAACTGAACGGTATTGAACTATATTGGATTCGTATTTGATTTTTGAAATACACCTAGTAGGATGGGCAATGCCCACCAAAACCCAGATATGGTGGGCATTGCCCACCCTACTACATGTATATTTTTCACGGGATTCCGTACAGATTTCTATAGTGCATTTAATTTGCACTTATCTATTTTTAATTTTGTTTTTTTCTTATCGGGTATTACGCTCCGCTCCTAATACTTCTGCTACAATGTATGGCAAATCTAGAAGTTCAATACATCCTCCTAAGCCACGAATAGGAGAGATAAATGTATAGTCGGGGTCGCATTCTCCATTGTCGTACACTTGCATGAACCATCTATCAGGCAATCCTTGTACAGCCAATTCCACAACATACCAACTTTCACCAATGAGGCGAGAGTTAACAATGACGAACCACTCTCTGTCATCTTCTGAGATATTCCATTCAGCCAGGAGAAACTCTAACGCTATTTGTCCAGCGTCAGTCGAAGTCAATAGCATTTTTACTCCTTATTTGAAACCTCAGGGTACAATCCCAGTTGCTTAGATAAATCGCGGGCAACATGGATTAAAAACTTTGCACCATCTTCATTACCTTCGTGTGCGAATATAGTTGCCACTTGTACAATTGTGTTTACGAAACCAGCATCAATTAATTCTGAATCTTGCTCCAAAATTTCCGGTTCCTGACCATTTGGGCAATTGATTAGTTTGTCAATCAGGTCGAAATATAGGGCTTGCCGTTGTTCTGTCATAATTATTTTTGCGAAAATGAATGGAAATAGTGCTAATTGCTAATTGCTAATTGCTAATTGCTAATTGCTAATTGTTGATTGCTAATTGCCAATTTAGCCTTACCCATTAGCCAATCTTCCATTAGCTATTAGCCATTAGCCATTAGCTATTAGCTATTAGCGAACCCACCTGCTTATTGCTCAATACTTTGCTGCCATAGCTTTTCTAACATTTCTACTTGTTGTTGAAAAATAGCAGCGCGATACATAAGATACCTATCGTACACAAGAGTTAATATTCCTAAAAAGATAGGAATAAACAAGAAAATCCATTGCATTATCTTGACAATTTGATAGTGTTCAGTGAAAGTCAAGAATTGCTCAACAAAATTGGCATTAAAGAATTTGTTGCTAGTTTTATCTCGATCTGATACTAGATCGTCTTGTTTGGGATAAAATGCCAGTTTGCCTGTACTAATCTGATTACCTTTACAGGCTAAATGCTGTATTTGTACTAGCGACATATGTCGATCCCAAACCACGCCAAATACTACTACCTCTGGAGAAAGTACAGCTAAAGTAATTAAACAAACTGTGAGAATCTTTACAAATTTGCACTTCATATTGGCTCTGCCAAGCAAGGCAGTACGCACGAGCGCGAGAAAGTATCTTGAACGCGCCAGTCGCCCGTAGATCGGGAAACCCGACAACATGCGCTTACGCTCGGTTGATACAAGCTTCCTGTTACGACTTTGTTGATGCGACCGTGTATCTTCAGCCGTTACCTGCTTTGGTAATTGAGAAATGAATTCTCACTCTTTGTTATTGTGGTTTTCATCTCTGTCAAACACACCTGGCGCACAGAATGTTGTATTGTATCTATGGAGGCGGCGAACCGTCTGTATCAATCCCGATCGGGGATTAAAATAGGACTGAGGCACTCCACCCTCGTTCATTTTGATTTATCCTGCTTGCAGGGATCGGGGTTTAAGAAGTCCCCCCTCGTTCGTAGGCTTGTGTCTAGGAATGTCGGGGGGTAGAGGGGAATCTCTGCGTAAATCCTATAGGTTTTATATCATCTGCCTCACCACACAACGTTTTGTCTCAACTGGATCAAGATTATTAAATTAATTAAGGTTGTACTCAAAGCCTGCAATTCCTACTTGCTAAGTTTTTCAAAAATTTTTTGGGGTATGGGTACTAGTATTTTTGGGCTATGGTACTTGTATTTACAAGGTGGGGGTCTGGCATTTGTGTACTCAACTTCAAACCAGTCTATGCTTTGGTAGATGATGGTTTGTTTGCTGGTTCTTTGAAACCAAATCCTGTACTCAAAAAAGTACAGTACTTGACTGGGAATGGTTAGCGGTTAGTAGAAGCGAACGGTCGGAACGCCCCTACAATGGTTAGTTGTCCCAACAACCACTAACGACTAACAACTAACAACTAACAAAATCTTAAATTTAATTTACAAATCGAAAACTCTTAAAAAAAGTCTTAAAATACGAAAGTAAAGATAATATTTTTTAAAATCTATATTTATGTGCTTAAATCACTACAACCTTATTTGTAAAGAGAAAAATCGGTCGTAATTGTAGCTTTTTAGGAGGAAATTAATGCGGATTGCTAATGACGTTACAGAACTGATTGGACGAACTCCTTTAGTTCGGCTAAACAAAATTCCCCAAGCTGAAGGATGTGTGGGGAGGATTGTGATGAAATTAGAAGGAATGAATCCAGCCGCTTCGGTAAAAGACCGCATTGCTGCAAGTATGGTGCAGGCTGCAGAAGCCGATGGATCGATTAAACCAGGAAAAAGCATTTTAGTGGAGCCGACTTCCGGTAATACGGGGATTGGGCTAGCAATGGTAGCGGCAGCTCGTGGTTATCGTTTAATTTTAACAATGCCCGAAACCATGAGTTCAGAACGACGCGCCATGCTAAAAGCTTATGGTGCAACTTTGACGCTGACACCAGGAATTGAGGGAATGCGAGGAGCAATTCGCAAAGCTGAAGAAATTGTGGCTGAAACTCCTGATGCTTTTATGTTGCAACAATTCCGCAATCCAGCTAATCCGAAAATTCACCGAGAAACTACCGCAGAAGAAATCTGGGCGGATACGGATGGAGAGGTGGATATCGTGATTGCCGGCGTCGGTACTGGTGGGACGATTACTGGAGTTGCTGAAGTCATTAAAAAGCGCAAACCAAGTTTTCAGGCGATCGCCGTTGAACCGAGTAATAGTCCTGTCATTTCTGGAGGTCAACCAGGATCGCATAAAATTCAAGGTATTGGTGCCGGATTTGTCCCTGAGATTCTCCGCACAGATTTGATCGATGAAGTGATTACTGTTAGCGACGATCAGGCTATGGCATATGGACGGCGGCTAGCAAGGGAAGAAGGTTTGTTGTCGGGTATATCCTCTGGTGCAGTTTTGTATGCGGCGATCGAAGTAGCTAAACGTCCAGAAAATGCGGGTCGTTTAATCGTGGTCATCCAACCTTCCTATGGCGAACGTTACCTCAGCACACCTATGTTTCAAGATTTAGTGCTGGAAACTGCAAAATAGGGAGAAATAAATTAAAAATTAAAAATGCAAAATTAAAAATTAAGAATTCCCCTTTTTAATTTTTAATTTTTAATTTTTAATTCTTTACCTCCCCATTCCCCCTTACACTAAGTAACTCGTATTCGGTACGATGGGAAAGAAGGCATACTCATACCATGCTGTCCAGATGAAACTGCGAATCCACCGTTGACGCTTTTGAGGATGCAATTCATAGTCAAAAGCTCCCCGAGACTGATCGATAGAGGATAAATGGTTTTCGCAACCGCAACCGTGCTGATAGGTAAAACCGTATTTGGAAGCGATGCTTTGCACCTTCATTTGCACAGCAAACACCTTGCAGGCGTGAAGTGATGCATCCCAAGAACGCTTGTGTTCCACATCACGAGGGTCAAACCGTAAAGCCCGTTCTTCAAACACATGGTCGCGGTAAATAGGGGCAAGATGCACTTGGTAGAAGCTTGCGGGAAGTTCATAGCCGAACTCATGAAACAGTTCCATGCCGATGCGAGCGACTTTCACTTCATTCGCATACTCTAACCCTTTTGACTCCACTTCACGAAGAACTTCTGCAAAATTCGGATAGCTTTCAACCTTAAAGTCGTGTCCGTAGAATTCCAGCGTTTCCCGCGCCAACTGTCCGAACAACTCAGTAAATGATGGCAATAAGTGAGCAAATTCTGGGCGTTCATTGAATAGATCAATATCACCCTGCTCCAATTTATACTGGAACAACTGCGCCATCTCAACATAGCTTTGCGGATCTAAAAGTCCAAAGCCTGAAACTCCTGCAGCCATCTCTTGCCACACTTTCGGCAGTTGAGAAACAGGAACCGCATTTTCGCCAGCAATTACTTGAACATTGGGAGCATCGAGAAGAAGCATTATGTCATCTCCAGAGCAACAACCAAGAGCTAAATTACACTTGAGTTTACCTGAAGCAGCGTACTAGCTGTCTGGAGGGTGACACCCCTCGGCGCTTTTCTAGAATGACGACTCTTAACTTAGGATTAACTGAAACTTTAATTATCTACAACCTTTACTTAAAGCTATACACTCAATCTGGAGTTGTAAAGTTTAAAAAAAACTGATGTCTAAATTAAAATACCTCTTGCTGCTCGTAGTCGTGGTAGTCTCGCTAATCACTTTCGATTTCGCCAGTGCCCAAGCTAAAGTTACCACCCTCGACCGCTACATCCTTCCCGGAGAGGCTGTTTTTCCAGAAGGTATTGCTTACCGAGACAGAACCAAGGATTTTTTTGTCAGTAGCACTACAGACGGCACGATTTTCCGAGGTAATCTCCAAAAAGAGTCAACGGAAGTGTTCCTACCGGGTGGCGAGTCCGGGCGTACAACAGCCATCGGCGTGAAAGTGGACGACTACAAAGACCGTCTGTTTATAGCAGGAGGCAATACTGGTCAAATCTTTGTCTACGACATCCACAGTGGCAAACTGCTTGGTAAGTTCAGTAACCAAAAGGCTTCCACATTTATCAATGATGTCGCCATCACCCCAAATGGAGATGCGTACTTCACCGACTCATCTGACCCAATTTTGTACAAAGTTTCGTCCAATCAGGCTCAGAAAATCGTGTTTGAGCCTTGGCTTGATTTTACTGGTACGAGTGTAAAGTACCAGTCAGGCTTTAACCTCAACGGCATCGCCGCAACCAAAGACGGAAAGTACCTGATAGTTGTGCAGAGCAATACCGGAAAGCTTTTTCGGATCGAGATTGCCAGTAAGAAAGTCACCGAAATTGACCTAGGCGGTGACACACTTACCAATGGCGATGGGATCTTGCTCAGCGGGGAGCGGATTTTGTACGTTGTGCGTAACCAGCAATCTTTGATAGTTAAAGTGGAACTTTCAGAGGATTTTTCCACCGGCACTGTTGTTTCCAACACGACTGACCCGTCATTTGCTTTCCCGACTACCATTACCCAAGTCGGGGAACGGCTCTTAGTTGTCAACTCTCAATTTAACAAACGTGGACCAGGGCTGACACCCGATCTACCGTTTACTGTTTCGAGCATTCCCACTCCTTGACGACTCCCCGCACAGCGAGGAGACGGGGATTCTTTCCACCTGATAACACCTTGCAGAGGGTTCCGTAAAGTTGCTTTGGTGGACTATTAGGGGTAAAGTTACGGTAGCTGTCACTAGGGGCAAAGTAGCCTGTAAGTACTACGAGCCAACCGTTTCAGCTTTGATGATTTGGGATAGCGATCGCTCACCATTGCTAAAAAGTTTCGATTTACATCTGCGTTCGGAACTTTGGTGCGTTCTTAAGCACTGTTTAACCATTTTTCGTTCGCTAAATCGAAGTTAAAACGGAGAAAGTTCCGACGACTCCTAAACAAAATTCGGAACTTTCTCCCGTCACTTTGCCTCTCTTATAACAGTTTCCGTAACACTACCCCTATCTGATTTCCGATCGCATAATTTCAGCTTGAATTTACTAACTTCTAATCGTACACAGAGAAGCCAGCTTCGATCAAATTTTGACCGTCCACGAAGTTATGGTACATCTGATTGGCGATAAAATTATGTGGAAAGGGCAGCGCGAAACTACTAGCAGCATTCAGTTTGTCGAGATGTTCGGCACTGAGAGTAAAGTCGAGCGCACCGATATTGTCTTCCAAATGTGCCAGTTTGCGGGCACCGACAATCGGGATCGGTCTGCCTGGTTGTTGTAATAACCAATTGAGGGCAACTTGACTGGGGGTGCGATTTACTGCTGTTGCTACTTGTTTGACAACATCGGCAATCGCTAAATTGCGATCGTTTAATTGCCCCATCGATTGCAACCTCCCCTGTCTTGCCGAATCATCATTTGCTTTACTATCGCCTTGGTTGTACTTTCCAGACAACACACCTCCACCTAATGGCGACCAGGCTGTGGGGGTAATCCCATGATGCCAAGCCATCGGAATAAGATCGGCTTCCGAGGTGCGTTGGAGTAAACTATATTCGAGTTGAATTGCTGAAACTGGAGTCCAGCCGCGCATTTTAGCGATCGCCTGTCCTTCAGACACTACCCAAGCAGGAGTATCAGATAAACCGATGTGGAGGATTTTACCTTGACGGACTAAATCGTCCAAAGTACGCATGACATCTTCGACCGAGCTACGATAATCCCAAGCGTGGAGCCAGTAGAGATCGATGTAATCTGTGTTCAAACGTTTTAGGCTATCTTCGATCGCCCGTACCATCGATCAACGGTGGTTGCCACCAGAATTGGGATTGGTGGGATCGGTATTGAGAGAATATTTCGTCGCGATGACGAATTGATCGCGTCTTTGCTGTAACATCTCGCCCAAAAAGCTCTCGCTCGAACCATTGTTATAAACATTGGCTGTATCGATAAAATTACCACCCCGATCAGCAAAAGCATCCAAAATCCGCCGACTTTCGGCGATATCGACACCAATGCCCCATTCGGTACCAAAGGTCATTGCACCTAAACACAAAGGCGACACTCGCAGTCCAGAGTTGCCAAGCAAACGATAGTGATTTAGCTGAGTTAATGGTTGGATCATAAAATTTTGGATTGGTGTTTCCCTTGCCCACTTGTAAATCGAATCAATCTCACTGTAAACTATGGACTATACTCCAAGGTCAAGCGACAATAATGCTAATTAGCGAACTGGCAAAGAAATCTGGTTTACCGATTGATACCATCCGCTTTTATGAAAAGAAGGGTTTGATTGACTCTGATCTGATCAAACGGAGAAGCAATAACTATAGAGACTATTCAGAAGTCAGCGTAGAAAGGTTGATGTTGATTCAGCGAGCCAAACGTTTAGGATTTACGCTCATAGAGATTCAAGAATGGATTAAAGATCTTGAAAGCGATCAACTTACCCTTGACCAACTACAGAGTATTCTGGGTCGAAAGCTTGAACATATTGAGGAACGGATTGAAGAGCTAAAGCAGATGAAGATTTATCTTTCAGAGAAATTAGCTCGTTTACATGCATAAGAAGTATATGCAATTACTATCAATAAAACTAGAGTTAAGAAGCGTGTACCCTCAACATTTGTGTCTTCTAAGTTATAACCACCTTTTTTGAAATATCTGAACATCTCTTCTATATCAAATCTTTGTTTATAGGCGGAAATTGCAGATTATAGACTATCCAAATTTGTTAAGATCAACCACCCTTCTTTTGGCGCGATGCTCCCTATGATTGCCACCTCGACAATGAGCGTATCATCCAAATCAAAAAGTATCGTTTTCCGCTCTCCTAATATATTCATATCTGCAAATATGATTTAGTCTTTAATAAGATTACAATCGATGGGCTACATATAAAGTAGTTAAGTAACCTTTGGTAATCTCACCATTAAATTTAGTATTAATTAATTGGGCGAGCGCATCAAAAAAACGCGCCTTTTTAATGATATCTAAATTTAAATGATTTGAGTAAGTATTTAAAAGGTTGAGATAATTTGCAGTGTTATATGTTGCGTCCCATCGATAAGAGCGATATGTTACCTCACCAAACAAACCTGTTTGCTCAATCTCACCTGTTTTATTAGGGACTTCCTGCTCACGCAAAGGAGGCTCATCGTCTTTAACCAGTTGAGGAGCTAAACTTTGATATAGCTCCTGTACTTCTTCAAAGAAGCCATTACTAGCATCACTATATACATGTTCATTCCAAAATAGCGCGATCGCTCCTTTAGATGTGAGGGCAAGATCCGTTTTTTTGTAAGCAATAGTTGGGTCAAGCCAATGAAAAGCAGTTGCCGAAATCACTAAATCAAAAGCATTTTCTTCTATTAACCCAAGTTGCTAGTTATGCGATCGCTAGCGCTTCGGGCTGGTGTATGGGGTCAGTATCCATCATAAAATCCCCTCCAGGAACAAAAACGGAGGGGAAGATGTTAAACGAAATAATTACTGTTTATGCTATCACTGATGACTTATTGAAAGCGATTGGGCATTATGAAGATGCTCGCAGAGAGATGAGTGATGCAGAAATTATGACAACGGCTCTGCGCAGCGGCAATGTTTTTCAGTGGTAATCATAGCGCGGCTTGCAACTATATGAAAGACCATAATCTGATTCCTAAAATGTTGGAAAAATCACGTTTTAATCGGCGATTACACGGGATATCGATGCTGATGAATGATTTATTTCATCAAATAGGGATGATACTAAAAGAGAGTAGTGATTGTACTGAGTATCTCTTAGATTCATTCCCTGTAGCAATGTGCGACAACATCCGTATTTTCAATATCAAGTTAATCAATTCAGCTGATTACAGGGGTTATATTGCCTCAAAAAAACGCTATTTTTATGGAGTTAAAGTTCAGTTATTAACGACTAAAAGTGGCATACCTGTTGAGTTTGTATTCTTGCCTGGTAGTGCGAATGATGTCCGGGCGCTAAATGCATTGCCGTTAAATTTACCCCCAGGGAGTGAAGTTTATAGTGATTCCGCATACACTGATTACACTGCGGAAGATGACCTCTTCGAGACGAGTCAAATCGCGTTGAAAGTGATGAGGAAAAAGAACTCTAAGCGTCAAGACGAGCCTTGGAATCAATACGTGAAACAATCGACTCGCCATTACGTTGAGACTGTGTTTAGCGCGATTACAAGTCTATTCCCCAAATCGATTCATGCAGTCACGTATCAGGGGTTTCTACTGAAGCTAGAAGCATTTATTTTTGCATTTACCCTGAAACAAGCATTTCTCTAGCAAGAAATTATTAATACCTTAACCCGATCTAGTACACTGCTCGTGATGATTGGGTCGAATTCGCGGTGGTGCATAGCGCCACCGCGAATTTGTCATTAGCGATCGCACTAATTTCTGTATGAAAAACACCCGGATTTTGATAACCCGCAACTTGGGTTATTACCCAATCCTC
The DNA here is from genome assembly GCA_964246695.1 of uncultured bacterium. Taxonomy (GTDB): domain Bacteria; phylum Cyanobacteriota; class Cyanobacteriia; order Cyanobacteriales; family Nostocaceae; genus Stigonema. The sequence goes on along the minus strand of CAXTSI010000049.1, from coordinate 18,276 downwards.
GAAAGCGGTGTTACGCACTTCTACTTGCGAATAAGCAGCCAGGTTTTTTTGGGCAACTGTAGCGAGATTCTTACCCAACTCAATGCCGAGTATACGATAACCCAGACGTGCAAAAGGTACAGTTGCTTGACCAGTACCACAACCAATCTCTAATATCCTTCCTCCTGGATTGATTCTTGATAGAGACACCACATCGTCAAAAAGCGCCTCTGGATATCCTGGCCGTACTTGATCGTACAGCAGCGCCACTTGATTAAAAGTGGTTCTTAACTGACTTCTATCATCTGTCATCAGTTGGTTGTCATACCATAATTTGCTATTTTTTACTACTCATTCCAATAATGAATTTATCACAAATTCATTATCCTCCCTTTAAGTACTCGAAAACCCCTTATTTCTTTTTATTCTCATTTACAAAGAAAGGCAGAAGTACGAAGGCAGCTATGCTGAAGGTAGAATGTCAAAAAATCCTTCAGGGGTGGGTTTAGAGCCGTACCAAAATAATAAAAATGTATTTCGAGATGCGTAGCGCACTCGTCTACGGCGTCCTTGTTTCAATCCCACGTTTTTAAGCGTGGGATCATAGCTGCCTTCTGACGAATGCCTTCTGAATATAACTTATTGACATCAAATGCAATCACTCTATATTGCTACAAAGGATACTCTGTCTAGGTTTCACCCTTTTTTTTATATCGAACTCAGGTCTCAAGGGGCGCGCCCTCCGAGCTTCGCTGCCCCAGTTGTGGCAATTTTACACTAAATTTCGGCTCCTACCCGACAAGCAGCTTCCTCAAAGTCAGTCCCAGCTTGATTTGTCGCAGTAACCTCGAAAAAGGCTGCGGCGACGAGGGGCGAAAACGTAAATGTATCCAATCCCTGAGTTGCGAGCAACGCAATATCATCTACACTACGGATGCTGGCAACCAAAATTCGGGTGACGCTGCCAACACCCGCGATCGCTCGCTGCATTGCTACCAAATCCTCACACCCATTGCGCCCCAAATCGTTAATTCTGCCTAAATAGGGAGCAACGTAATCCGCGCCCAAAGCGGCTGCAATTAGAACTTGGTGAATAGCGTAGACCCCAGTTAGCGTAACTCGAATCCCCTCTGCAATCAGCTTCGATGCAGCCTCGGTGCCAATTTTGGTAATTGGCACCTTGACTACAATCCGTTCATCGATCGCTGCCAACAGCTTGCCTGTTTTCACCAATGAATCAACTGTAGTTCCCCAGGTCTGGATCTGGACTTCTTTAGCCTTTAGAGCGAACGCTCTTGCTGCTAGAACCTTTAACTGCGAAACACTACAGGCAACTTGATCCCGCTCTAACAACAGCGGATTTGTCGTCACTCCGTAAAATAGCCCTGTTGGCAGCCAATGTTGCCATTGTTGTGTATCGGCAGTGTCGAGAAATAAACGGATTCCTTTATAGTTTGGTTCTACTAGTCCAGGGCGCTGAGTGTGAATCATAACACAAATACACCTTTAATATAATCGTCAGCTTGGTGGTCGCTGGTAAAGGCTTGGGACACGGCTTCAAGGGAGTGATAACGGTGGGTGATCCATGAAGCCACCTCTATCTGCTTGGCTTCAATTAAGCTCATTGATCTACGGTAGGTTAATGGGCGTCCGTCTGTATCGAATCCACCTGACGCGCCAATAGCAGCAACCAGGGTCGGTTCTATGTACTGTAAATTGTTCAGTACGCTCAAATCTGTGCCTGCATGACCTAATCCGTAAAGTAGTACTGTGGATTGTTTGCGAATCAAACTGGGGATAGATGTAAAGACAGAACCAGCTCCAGAAGCATCGATTAAATACTCCACAAGCCGTCCATCGGTCTTCTCCTGCACAACTTCTACCAGATCAAACGCATTGGGGTCGATCGCCTCGGCACCGAAGCGTACTGCTAACTCACGCTTGCGTGGATTTGGCTCGACGACTAGAAGCAAGCCGTCATACCCAAGGACATTTCTCAGGTACTGAGTAAATATCAAACCCGCAGGTCCAGCGCCAAAAATCAAAATTGACCGCACCCGGCGATCGCGATCGTCAGCATTAATTGCATAGCGTGTCCGGGAACGTGCCACCATATCTGAGGCGTGAACGATACAACCAAGGGGTTCGGTGAGAACAGCCTCGACATTGTCTAACTCTGAATTAATGCGGATAGCATTGACGGCAGGGATCGTCACATATTCAGCGAATCCCCCAGGTAAACCAGTAATGCCAAGTTCGCGGAAAGACTGGCATTGATGTGAATCGCCAGTAGCACAGTATTCGCAGAGTGGTTGCTGTAAACGGCTAATGCAGTTTAATCCTTGGTCGAGAACTACGCGATCGCCTACGCGCAAATCTTCAACTCTTCGCCCCACCTCTTCAACCACACCAACGATTTCATGACCTAGAATCTGGGGCTGTTCTAGCAGGGAAATAGGCTTTCCCCGTTTGTCCGTATTATAGTTAGATTGCCCAGAAAAAATGTGGAAGTCCGTGCCGCACAATCCCACTGCCGACACGCGCACTCTTACATCGTGCCTCCCTACGAAGTCTGGCGGCACAAGGCGTAACTCTAGTTGACCTATGTCGCACAATACCAGCGCTCGCATAGTTAAAGCTCCAATGAATTTTGACTCGATTCGCGATCGCCTGATTTTAACATTTCTCTCCTGACTCCTTACTTCAGAGTACTAGGATGTGTATGAAGCTTTATCAAAAACTGATTGTAAAGGATTATTGCGTCATACTATACAAGAAAATCAATCCGTGGATATTGGCTAAATTATAGGGGGATAACTGTGGAATTTTTGTCTGATTCCGTTGTGTTATCGCGGATGCAGTTTGCACTGACTGCAATATTCCATATTCTCTGGCCTGTCCTGACTACAGGTATGGGCATTTATCTAGTTATTGTTGAGGGACTGTGGCTCAAGACTCATAATCCTGACTACTACCTCCATGCTCGCTTTTGGTCAAAGTTCTACATCCTGAATTTTGGCATTGGTGTAGCAACGGGTATCCCAATGGAATTTCAGTTTGGCACCAATTGGGCACCTTTCTCGGAAGCGGCAGGTAACTTTTTTGGTAGCGTCATTGGGTTTGAAGCGTCTTGGGCTTTCATGCTAGAAGCCGCTTTTTTAGGCATTATGTTATTCGGTTGGGAGCGTGTTAATCCCACTATTCATTATCTCTCTACTATCTTGGTTGCTGTTGGTGCAAACCTATCAACTCTCTGGATTTTGACGGCAAATTCCTGGATGCAAACCCCATCTGGTGGGGAAATGGTCAATGGTTCGTTTATTGTCCACGATTACTTTCAGGCAATGCTTAACCCCTTCATGGTGAACAGCGTTCTCCATATGTTCTTTGCGACGTTGGAGACATCACTATTTGTGATTGGTGGGATCAGTGCTTGGTACATTCTTAAGCAGCGTCATCCAGCTTTCTTTTCTCAGTCTTTGAAGATTGTCTTAGCAGCGATCGCAGTCGCTCCGTTACAAATATACATCGGGCGTTTGAGTTTCGATCGCTAGCAAGACGAAAATTATTGTGGAATTATGCCTTTGGGGTTGGAAGTTTCGTAGCAGCACTTGGTCAAGGTTTCGCTCTTGGTGCTGTGCTTAAAGGCATTGCAGTTGATAAGTCGGGTCACTTTATCGGCACAACTTGGGACTGGTTAAGTTGGCAGTCTGTGCTAGTGGCTTTGACGTTGATCCAAGGATATGTCCTCATTGGCTCAACCTATCTCGTGTGGAAAACTACAGGGGAATTGCAGACAACTCACTATAAAACTGCCAAACTTGCTCTTCCCTTACATAATTCCCACACAGATCACCATCTATGAAGCCGCCGCTGATGCCAGTTCGCTGGTGATCGTGATTATTTTTATTGGCTTCCTCATACCTATCATGCTGTTCTACAACCTCTACCAGTACATTGTTTTCCGGGGCAAAGTTAGTGGTGGTAACTATGAGGGTTGATATTATAGCATAAATAAATTTTGACTCTCTTCTCCGGAAGATTACCTATAAAAAACCGCCAAAACGCCAAGGTTAAAGATATGCAATTTTATACCTAAAAGAGAGTAAGAGTAGGGTGTGTTAGCCGAGAGTACGGCACCTTACATAAACTTTACATCTGTTTTTCATCGCCTATTTCCTTAAATCTATTCCCCCTTATCGGTACAACAGGCTTTTTTGTGCAAACGAACCGCCTAGGAAGCACAGAGGATTGGCTGGCTTACAAAATGCTGAGGTAAGTTTGCTCAGGGTTCATTGGCAATATCCGCAACTGGCGATTTTTTAGATCGGGTTCCAAACCCAAAACTTCCATTGGCGTCACACCCAACAAGGCATAAGGTACCTCTGTAAGTTCTAGACAGTCAAATGTGCCTCGCCGATTTTCAATACATAGCTCAACATCTCGAAAAATCCGCCCTTGTTGAACTCCAGCCGTTGTCTCTACACTTGCTTCTCCTCCCTGGACTAAACCCAGCTGACTAATAACAGGGGTAGGCAAACATAGTAGAGTAGCTCCTGTATCGACTAAGACATCATTTAAGATGCAGGAGCGAACTGCAAGAGTCGGAATAAAGCCTCGCTCAGCTAAAACTTGATCAATACGGTTAGTGACGGTAAGGGTGACGATAACTTGCCCCATCTGTTTGCCCTGAAGATTTGGCATTACAAATTTACCCATGTTAACTAACCTCTTAAACTAGTACTTGAATTTATTATGCTAGGTTAGCAAGTAAAGACATGGGCATAGGTTTTCGATAACGAGCAGTTAATGCCAAGCACAAATATGACAAAGCTCATTCTCATTACTGGTGTGAGTCGGGGTCTCGGTTATGCAATGACTGAGCAGTTTATTCATGAGGGACATACTGTTGTCGGTTGTGCTCGTTCAGAAAAAGCAGTGGAGAAATTACGGCAAAAGTTTGGTTCTCCCCATGATTTTGCCACTATAGATGTAGCGGATGAGCAACAAGTCAAAGCTTGGGCACAGAACTTACTCAACCAATACGAACCACCAGATTTGCTGATTAATAATGCAGCAAGTATCAATCACTTAGCGCCTTTGTGGCAGGTTCCGGCTGAGGAATTTTCACGGCTTATTGATGTCAACATCAAAGGAGTGGTTCATATAATTCGCCACTTTGTGCCGACAATGGTAGAGAGGAAAAGTGGTATCATTGTCAACTTTAGTTCCGGTTGGGGACGCTCTACTTCCCCTATGGTTGCACCCTACTGTGCTTCCAAGTGGGCAATTGAAGGGCTAACTCGTTCTTTAGCGCAAGAACTGCCTGTTGGCATGGCTGCTATTCCCCTCAATCCTGGGATCATTCATACTGATATGCTGGAAATTTGCTTTGGAGAAGAAGCTGCTGCTTACACACCCATTTCTGAGTGGGTACTGAAAGCAGTTCCCTTTATACTCCAGTTGAAATCCACAGATAACGGTATTCCGCTGACGGTTCCTTTCTAAGTACAGCTTTGCATGGTAATCGCGATCGCGCTGAATCAAAAAACAAAATTGTTCGTCATTGAAGCTATCAACTTTCTACGTTAATACAAGTGTAAGGATGATTTATGTCATCACCAACTTTGAAATTTCTATTTTTGGGCGGTCTTGGTTTGTCCTTATTCCTAGGTAATTCCGCAGCGATCGCACAAGGTGGTCGTTCTTCTGGTGATGTTGTCGTACCAACACAATCAGGAAGTGGCACCTCAAATACAACCAACACACGAACAGATACCTCAAGAACAAGGACGACAACAGACACTTCAACCACTGTTAGTAGTGGTACTCGGTTTAGCTGTCAGTTCTACAATGGTCAGTACACCGTTATGTACCAGCCAGAAAGCCGTCAAGGTGAATACTTTGCTTGGGCGAATCCGAGAAGTTTGGGTGGGGGCTGGGATACACAAAAACGCTGTCAAGCGATCGCCCAGCGCTTGGAATCATATCGCCCAGATGGCTTGGTGGAACTTCAAACAGGCGTAGAAAACACACAGAACATTCTCTGCGTCACAACTGAGTCTAATCCCAACTGCCGAATTGTCTTCACAGTACCTCCCGAAAAAGACCCAAATGTTGTACGCAATAGCGTTTTCCAAAATCTAACAGATGCTGATAACGGACAGCAAACTGTTGGCGTCAACACTTATACAAGTAGTGGTAGCGGCGGCAACGGCGTAGACCAAGTATATAATTTAGGTCGCTCAATTTTCAACGGTGGCAAAAAACCCGTTTCTTCATCTAAAGACGCCATCAATCTCAAACCTTTCCTTGATCGCGCCGATCGCGGTACCGGAACCAAACTTCGCAATGGAGTGGCACTCGGTCGTTCGTCTCAACCTCAAAGCGGCTATCGCTTAGATCCCGGTAAATTCCGGTAATGTGTGGCAGCGGATGTTGTAGCGGACGAGTGCGGATGCAAGATCTGTAAGTCCCACAGTTAAATTATCCGTTACATCCGTTATGTCATCCGTTGCCAACATTATCCCGTCGTCCCACAGTTGGAGGAATCCGTTACATCCGTTGCCAAATCCGTTGCTGATATTGGCGTTATTTTTTTTACATATTTTTATATATTTTTAACATATTTATTTACTTATATTGAACCTTATGTAGGAATGAATAACACACAAGCCATTCCCAGTAAAATTATCAGTCGTCAACCCAAAGGTGTCAACTAGTTTGGCGTAATTCCTCATCTGAGTTAAACTCCTCCTTTAGGTGAGTACAATGACAACAGTTTGCTTGCTCAAGCAATCTTAGCGCGATCGCCAGCGTCTACACTGGTGATAGCTTGATAAAGTTTGTGTTTTTTAGGTAATAAATATGTTACAATTAATACTAATAAACTGAGAAATTTGAAGTTAAGGAGAGTTTCAAATGATTTCCTTTCTCGTTGGAGGAAATGTTCTAATCCAGGGAAGCGATGTAGCAGCACAAGTCTGTCGGGACGCAATAAAGCCGCATGATCTCAGTCTATTTCGGGCAGTTTTACTAATTACTGACATGAGCCTCGATTCTTGAACGAACTCACATAATCCTGAGGATATTTGGTGCAATCTTAACCAAATCACAACCTTTTACCTTGATTTGTCTGAGACAATTCATAACATTGGCAGTACAGAGAAAAAGTCATAATATTCTCAGTTCAAATAGGTAAGCGTATGATGCTTGCTTACTGAAACAAGTTTTGCCATCATTGGTGGAGTACCAAATGCTACTATCTACGAAAGAGGTCAGCAACCCCGGTCTGAAGACACAGCGCATCTAGCTAGTATAGATGCTTCAAGTCCTAAGCCACACTAGGCTGACCCGCTGACTTAGAGACGATTCACGTATAAATCTAAGTAAACGTTATAGGCAAGAGTTTAAAGACCTACTTCGGGATGCGCAGCCAGTTCCGAACTCTAGAACCAGATGGTTAAACAGGCGTAGGGGGTTATCCCAGTGCCATCTGGAAAGTACCGACCTATAACTCGGCCAGGCTAACATTACGGACGCCAGGGAAGGCTCTCAGGAGCAAACCATTATGCGTACAGGTGAGTCCAGTCCTGTTCGCGCAGCGTCTCCCCTTGGGAGAAGGAGGGTTAGCCCGACCTAGGGAACTGGCGCTCCCGTTGGGGTGAAAGGTTTGAGATGGTAATTGTCCCATCTAAAGTACATAACAATAGTACCCCAGACTTAGTAACCCCAAGGCGGTAATGGTATTGATTTTTGAAGCTGGTTAAAACCAGCGTTCGTTTTTCCTTGGTGGTCTAAAGACACACGGTTTCCAAACGTATCGGATTTTTTTAGATGATTATTTACCAAATAAAAGCAATAAGCACTTTAATAGTTAACCAAAATGATGTAGATTAACACACAAGTGGCGAATTAACTATTTTAGTATAAAAAAATATATAATTGAAAATTTGAGATTACATTATTGGTAAGTTGGTTTACGCAGTCCAAAATCAGAAACATAAAAGTGATATGACTTATAATAAGGGCGATTTTCAAGAATTCCTCAACAATATTGAAGGTTTTGACCAGTTACCAACAGAGGTAATCGCCAATTTATCAGAGCAAATTCAACCGTGGCGCTACCGTATAGGTCAGAAAATTCTTGGTAAAGAAAGAATAGCTGACCGAGTCACAATTATTTATGAAGGAAAAGCTCGTCTGTTGGCATACGATCTGGGTACGAACATGCCAACGACCTTAAAATTGCTGGAAAGAGGGGCAATTGTTGGCGAGATCAGTCTGTTGCGGGGGTTAGCCTGCGAGACAGCGATCGCCTCCACCGAAGTTACATGTTTAACAATTGGTGCGGTAGAGTTTTTGAACTTATTTGACCTCTACCCAGCTTTTGCGAGAGTTCGCAAAAACCGCTGTCATTTGCTAGAAGTCTTCGATGTATTGGGCTTACAGTTAGAAAAGCAAGCTTTAAGTGGTGCAAATCTCAAAGAAATCGCTCAAAATGCTTTGATAGAGGCGAAGCTACATTACCTCCCACCCGGAAAAACTTCATTCAACCAACTAGATCAAGATTGCGTTTGGTTTGTCAGTGGTGGTGGAACAGTAACAAACTTCTCTCCTGGATATCGTTTAGAATTGAGCGACGTGCAAGACGAAATCGAGGTCAAAGGGAATGCGGCGCGTTTGATTGGTGTACGTCTGTCGGATTTGATAGTACTCAACGGTCATCAGATACAGCCTCAGATAAACGATACTACAAGCGACATAACCGACGAAGAACTAGAAATTCCTTACGCACCACAAGAAGAACAGCTTTCTTCTGAATCTCAGACTGCAAATAATCAACAAAAAACTGGTAAATATCCGTTTTTTCGCGGTCAAGGGCAATTAAACTCAGCGATCGCCTGTTTCCAAATGCTGTCAAAACATTTGGAAATGCCCATGCGCCGGGAGGTGGTTCGGCGCGTTTTAACTGACCAGATGAAACGCCAGAGTACTATATCGTTTCAGCTTTGTGCTTACTTGGCAGAGTTAATCGGACTCAAAGCGCAGCTTGTAGATATACCCTTATTCGCTCTTAACCGCATTCCGACACCAGCGCTGATTCGCTTTGCTGAAAGCTATGCTGTTTTATACGAAACAAGCGAACAGGCGATAGTTTTGGGTGTACCATCCCAGGGAATCCAGCGCTATAAACCCGCTGAACTGATTGCCAAATTGGAACTGGAGGTAGAAAAAACTAATAATTATCCGCCTCAGATGAGGGTACTACTAGTTTCTCCTACCAGTGCAACACCCAAGCAACGCTTTGGTATTCAGTGGTTTGTTCCCTATTTGTCGCAACACCGCCGAGTGCTGATAGAAGTTTTCATTGCTTCCTTCTTCGTACAGTTGGCGGCGCTGGGCAATCCATTGGTCATACAGGTGATCATCGATAAAGTTATTACGCAAAATAGTATCGGTACGCTGAATGTTTTAGGCGTTTTACTACTGGTGCTGGGACTGTTTGAAACACTGCTGGGCGCATTGCGGACTTACTTATTTGTCGATACCACCAATCGGATCGATATGGGTTTGGGGTCAGAAATTATCGACCACTTATTACGTCTACCACTACGCTATTTTGAACGCCGACCAGTAGGAGAACTGTCCACTCGCATCAACGAATTAGAAAATATTCGTCAGTTTCTCACCGGAACTGCTCTAACAGTGGTGTTAGATGCGGTCTTCTCGGTAGTTTATATCATCGTGATGCTGTTTTACAGTTGGGAACTCACTCTCGTGGGTTTAGGTACGATTCCGCTGTTTGTGGCGATCACCCTAATTGCGTCTCCTACAGTCAGCAGACAGTTACGTAGAAAAGCTGAACGCAACGCTGAAACTCAATCTTATCTAGTTGAGGTCATGTCAGGAATTCAAACGGTGAAAGCGCAAAATATCGAGTTGCGTGCGCGTTTTTCCTGGCAAGAGCGTTATGCTCGTTTTGTGGCGGCTGGTTTTAGAACCGTAGTCATCTCCACCCTCGCCAGTTCTACCAGCAACTTTCTCAACAAACTCAGCAGCTTGCTTGTTTTGTGGTTCGGAGCATATATGGTCCTCAAAGGAGATTTAACCTTAGGGGAATTAATCGCCTTTAGAATCATATCCGGTTACGTTACTAGCCCGATCCTGCGCTTAGCTCAAATTTGGCAAAGTTTCCAAGAAACTGCCTTGTCTCTGGAGCGCTTAGGCGATATTGTTGATACACCACAAGAAGCCGAAAAAGACAAAAATAATATTACCTTACCTCCAATTGCGGGAGCAGTGAAATATGAAAATATTTCCTTCCGGTTTGGCACAACCGGTCCAATGCAACTAAGCAACGTCAATCTCGATTTTCCGGCAGGCACATTTACCGCAATTGTGGGACAAAGTGGGTCAGGTAAAAGTACGGCGATGAAATTGTTAATCAGGCTTTACGACCCAGAAGCAGGCAGGATTTTAGTCGATGGTTACGATATTGCCAAGATAGAACTCTACTCTTTGCGGCGACAGATTGGTGTAGTTCCTCAAGATACACTGTTGTTTGACGGCACGATTCAGGAAAATATTGCCCTAACTAATCCCGATGCCACAACCGAGGAAATTATTGAAGCTGCTCGCATTGCAGTAGCCCACGACTTTATTATGAACTTAGCTAACGGTTACAACACGCGGGTGGGCGAACGAGGTGCTTCTCTTTCAGGTGGACAAAGACAAAGAATTGCCATAGCACGTTCTGTTTTACAAAAACCAAAATTATTAGTTTTAGATGAAGCAACTAGCGCTTTAGATTATCCCACAGAACGACAAGTCTGTCTAAATTTAGCACAGGCGTTTAAGGGTAATACAGTGTTTTTTATTACCCACCGTCTCAACACAGTCAGAAATGCAGACATCATTGTTGTCATGGATACTGGTAAGGTGATAGAACAAGGAAGTCATGAGGAATTGATGGCGTTGAGAAATCATTATTACTATCTATACAATCAACAAGACGCGAAGTTGTAAGTTGCTAATGGCTAATGGCTAATGGCTAATGGCTAATAGCAATTAGCAATTAGCAATTAGCAATTAGCAATTAGCAATTCCCCAATCAACCAACAACCAACAATTTAAAAATTTTATGACTCAACTAAATGGAAATAAACTTAACGGCAATCATCGTGAAAGAAAGCAAGAAACTGCAGTCCAGCTAAATTCACGGGTACTTTCAGCTGAATCCACAAATCCTAAACCATCTTTCAATAACTCATCTGCTCAAACATTTGAGCAATCTGTTGTACTCCGCCAATCTCCAGTTTGGTCACGCGCAATCATGCTGACATTGATGGGGTTAGCTACTTTTGGGATTGGTTGGGCATGCATTGCTAAAATCGAGCAAGTCATTCCCGCAACAGGTCAGATCAAGCCTGAGGGAGCAGTTAAAGAAGTTCAAGCTCCAGTTAATGGAGTAGTGAAAACTGTTTATGTTAAAGATGGACAACACGTAAAAGCCGGAGACGTGTTGCTAGTTTTCGATACTATTACTACCAAAGCTGAATTAGATTCTTTAAACAAGATTCGCAATTCTTTAATGCAAGAAAACCAGATTTATCGCCATTTAATGGATACAAAGTCTGCTCAAGCAGTTGAAATGGAGTTTTTGCGCGGCAATTTGCCAAAAGAAGCTGCTTTTCTGCTGAAAAATCGGGCGTCTTTACTTGCAGAAAATCAGTTGTTGCGAACTGAATTAAAGAACTCTACTGCCAGTGTAGGGTTGGGACTTGATGAACAACAACGTCTATTAAATGCCAAAACAGAGTTAGATTCCCGTGCGGCGGCAGCGCAGTTACAAGTCGAACAAACTCGGAAAAAACTTGCTCAAAATAAAGTCCAAATCAGTGCAAACAGAGCAACTTTAGCAATTGAAGAGAACATTTTAAATAAACTTAAAGGCTTAGCAGAACAAGGCGGTATTTCTCAGCTTCAGTATATCCAACAGCAAAAACAGGTACAAGATGTTACGGCTGAAATGAACAAAGCGTTGGAGGAACAGAAACGCCTAAACTTTGAAATTCAACAAGGGCAAGAGCAATTAAAAAACACAATAGCTGTTTCTAATAAAACAGTGGTGGATAAAATAGCTGAAAACAAAAAGCGCATTGCTGAAATCGACAGTCAATTAAGTAAAAGCTTACTGGAAAATGAAAAGCAGTTGGCTGAAACTAATAGCAAAATTTCTCAAGCGCTATCGAACTTTGGGTATCAAGCAGTTCGTGCTCCTGTTTCAGGAACAGTTTTCGATTTACAAGCAAAAAACCCTGGGTTTGTGGCAAATACCACCCAAAAACTCCTACAAATTGTGCCAACCGATACCTTTATCGCCGAGGCTTTCATCACGAACAAAGATATTGGTTTCGTGCGGGAAGGAATGAAGGCTGATATCAGGATTGACTCGTTTCCTTACAGTGAGTTTGGTGATATCAAGGGAGAATTAATTTCTGTGGGGTCAGACGCCTTACCACCAGACCAAACACATCAAGTATATCGGTTCCCAGTAAGAGTACATTTAGATCAACAATCACTAGTCATTAAGGGTAGAAACATTTCCTTACAATCAGGAATGTCTATCACCGCTAACATTAAAGTCCGCGAAGAACGCTCAGTCATGAGTCTGTTTACCGAGCAGTTTACCAAGCAAGTTGATAGTCTCAAAGAAGTGCGTTAAACAATTTAAAAGTTAATTGTTAATAGCTAATGGCTAATTGCTAATGGCTAATTGCTAATGGCTAATTGCTAATGGTACAGTTAGTAGTTAGCAGTTAGCAATCAGCAATCAGTAATTAACAATTAACAATTAGCAATTAGCAATTCCCCAATTAGCAATTCCCCAATCAGCAATTAGCAATTAGCAATTAGCAATTAGCAATCCAAATGTTAAGACCCGAACGTATAGAACCCGGTCCCGGACAAAAATCAGTCTGGGACTACCCACGTCCGCCTCGTCTTGAGGACACAAGCAAACATATCCAGATCATTTTTAACGGTGTCACTATTGTAGATACCCATAATGCTCAGCGCGTTTTAGAAACAAGTCATCCCCCTGGTTACTATTTCCCACCAACAGATATCAAAATGGAGTACCTGCTTCTAACACCGCAATCTAGTTTTTGCGAGTGGAAGGGACGTGCTGGTTACTACACTATTCGCGTGGGGGATAAAGAAGTCCAGAATGCAGCATGGTTTTATCCTAACCCCACACCCGCTTTTACAAATATCAAAGACTATGTAGCTTTTTACGCTCATTTGATGGATGCTTGCTACGTTGACGGGGAAAAGGTGCAACCACAGCCAGGGAATTTCTACGGTGGCTGGATTACTAGTGATATCGTTGGACCGTTCAAAGGTGAGTTCGGTACTTGGGGATGGTAATCTGACAATCCGTACGTAGGGGCGGGGTATCCCCGCCCTTACAGGAGTCAGATGCGATCGCCTATAAACTCATAACCATAAAGCAAGCAATCAATATAACAGTTAGAACTAAAGCCATACCAATGACGTATTCAATTTTTTGGCTAAAAATTCCCACAATGACCAAGATGCCCAACACAAGCAAGACAGAGCCTACATAAACAGAGTTTTCCCAGCCCTTGGCAATTAGTGGGTCATCTTTGACTCTACTGTCAGAAGGTTGCTCAGTTCGTAAAGTTTTTGGGTCAGGTAGGGGAGCTGAAGCGATGAATAATGTTTTAGAGGATGTAGTCATTCCAGTAGATTTTAATACTGTTTGTTGTCCATATGGTCTTTAAAGTTTTTTTTAAAATAACAGGACTTACGCAACTGGCGATCGCTACTAATATTATCAAATGAACACTGCCTAAACAAGGTGTCGTACTCTCGGTAAACGCACCTTGTTTAGGCAGTGTTAATTAACTTTAACGTCATACTGCAAAGTTGCCACTAATTTGACACCAAATTCCGCCTCAAACACTCCTTTTGTGTAATCCAAACTCCAAAGTTCTAAATCACAATCATCATCAAGACGAGTCGGAAAAATTAGCATTTTGTATTCCTGCACCTCTGGAAGATATTCATACTCTACTCGGGCGATCGCACCAACTTGACGACGATCTAGAGCAGTTGCCAATCTTAAAATAGCACTCAATTGATTCACAATTTGTCTGTGATTCTTTTTCAACAGCTTGCGGTAGTTTTCGTGCTTTTTCTTAGGAGGAGATTTGCGATGATAACGTGCTACATTGGCAATAATTTCTATCTCTGTTTCTGTATAGCCGAGTAATTCACCATTGCGAATGAGATAGTAAGAGTGTTTGTGGTGAGATGAATGGCTGACATAATGACCGCAATTGTGTAGTATTGCAGCAGCCCAAAGTAGTTCTCGTTCTTCTGTCCCCCAGTTATGCAATTTGCCTTGCATTTGGTCAAATAAACTGAGGGCAAATTCTGTCACACGTTCGCAGTGTTCTAAATTGACGTGGTATTTCTTAGCAGTTTTGAAGACATTGCGCTGACGCACTGAACCCTGGTAGCGCAGGCGGTCTTCGATTAAGCCGTGGGTGAGCATCCAGTCAACGATCACACCTTCTCGGAGGGCACGCTCACACACGGTTACCGACTCAACCCCTAACAAAGTCATTGCTTCCTGTAAAATTACTGCTCCAGCTAGTATAACTTCTGACCGCTTGTCTGGCATACCAGGAATTGCCGCCCGTTCTGAATAACTCAGTTTTCGCAAGCGATTGACCCACTCTTGCAAGTCTTTGAGACTGAACGAGTAGCCATTGAGTGTGGAAGGAACAAAACCCAACTTTTCCCGTGCATCGATCGTCGCCAGAGTTTCAATGGTGCCAGAAGTTCCCACAAAACGAGGATGTTCATCCAACTGTAGGTTCGCCTGCACTTCTTCAACTGAACGTTCTAACATAGCGCGTATGTATCCCTGTAAGTACTGAAATTGAGCGTTGCTGACGGGGTCGGTGGTGATTAACTCGCACTTTAGTCGGACTGCGCCGATTTTCGTACTGGTAAGGGTTCGCGCCTCATGAGTATCGCCCAAAATTAATTCTGTGGAACCGCCGCCAATGTCTATAATGATGTGGGGATGGTTGTTAAATTCCATCCCCGACAGTACACCTAAGTAAATTCGCCGTGCTTCTTCTTGACCAGAAATTAGGTCAACGCTCAAACCTATTTCGGCTTCTACTGTTTGCAAAAAATCTTGACCATTAGGCGCTTCCCGCACCGCGCTGGTTGCTACAGCAATGATTGTTTCAGCGTTGAAAGCTTTAGCAACTCCTTGGAAGCGTTGCAAAGCAGCGATCGCCCTTTCCATTACCTCTGGTTTGAGGCATCCCGTAGCCAAATCGCGATCGCCCAGTCTCACTGTTTCTTTTTCTCTGCCGATGATGCTAAAAGCTGGTAATGTTGGTTCAATTCGCACAATTACCATATGCAGAGAATTTGTCCCCAAGTCAATAGCAGCGATTATCCGGTGTTGGTCACCTGTTTGAGTTGGAATATCAAAGTTAGTACAAATTAAACTCACCATCTGGTTTTTCTCTCTTATATTAAGGATGGTAAAATCTGACAGTGTTGGCGCTCTTGGCAGGTGTATTATATAAACAAGCTTTTTCTGTGTTTGACTGTTTGGCGACTGTGCCATAGTCAAAATCTTTACCCAGTTACTTACAACTAAAGTGACTATTTAGATGTAACCAAAGTTGCAATTTTTGCTCATATTTTACTAAAAATGTTACACTTAAAAGCCTCATCAACTTATAGGTA
Organism: uncultured bacterium; assembly: GCA_964246695.1. Lineage (GTDB taxonomy): Bacteria > Cyanobacteriota > Cyanobacteriia > Cyanobacteriales > Nostocaceae > Stigonema. Next base: position 2,493 of record CAXTSI010000049.1, on the reverse strand, counting down.
GAAACCTACAGCGCAATAAATTCCTAAAAATTTATCAAATTGCTGCCTTGATAAAACTCTCCATAAACTAAGGGATTTCCAAGTAAAAAAATATCCAAGTATTTCTTGTGGGATAAGCTCTCTAGCCCGTCCTATCAACTGGGCGGGCTAGAGAGCTTACCCCACAATATTGGATAATTTATTTGTTGGAGTTCCCTAACTACAGCTAGTCAGGAATTCGTAGCTGTTTGGTTCGTAGTTGCGCTGACCTCGCACTCAATCGCAACTACAAGCCATAAATGTTATCTTCTTAAAGATCCGAACTTATGCAATCCTCTACTAAGAATCTTCACAAGCTGTGGGTAAAATTCAGCAAAAATATCAAATAAAATATCAAATAAATATAAATAATTATAAATTCATCTAGATAATGATTTTTCCATGACTATACAGATCACCCCAGAACGCAACCAGTATCCCGTGTGGCTGATGATTATCCGGCTTTTACGGTGGCATAAACCTGAAGGACGGTTAATTTTGATGATTCCTGCTCTTTGGGCTGTGTTTTTAGCAGCTTCAGGAAAACCTCCTCTACCATTGGTTGGCGTAATCATTTTAGGAACTCTTGCCACAAGTGCTGCTGGGTGTGTTGTCAACGATTTGTGGGATAGAGATATTGATCCATTAGTGGAAAGAACACGCGATCGCCCCCTCGCTTCTCGGGCACTTTCTGTGAAAGTTGGTATTGTTGTGGCGATCGTAGCGGCTGTATGTGCTGCGATTCTTGCTTTCTATCTTAACCCACTTTCATTCTGGTTGTGTGTGGCAGCAGTGCCAGTCATTATACTTTACCCGGGTGCAAAGCGAGTGTTTCCTGTACCACAGCTAGTGCTTTCAATAGCTTGGGGTTTTGGCGTGTTGATTAGCTGGAGTGCAGTGACGCAAAACCTTGAACAGCCCACTTGGCTGCTTTGGGGCGCGACTGTACTTTGGACATTGGGATTTGATACTGTTTACGCTATGAGCGATCGTGATGACGATCGGCTCGTTGGTGTTAATTCCAGCGCCCTGTTTTTTGGTGATTACGCGCCTGTTGCTATTGGAATTTTCTTTGCTGGTACTGTCTTTTTACTCGGTTGGCTAGGCGTTGTCATCCAGCTTCACCAAACCTATTGGATCAGCCTTGCACTTGCTACCATCGCTTGGTTTTGGCAGTACTTTCGATTAAGACAACAAGATCTGCCTAACTCTGTTTACGGTGAGATGTTCCGGCAAAATATGTGGATTGGTTTTATCCTACTTGCTGGGATGATTGCTGGGAGTTTCTAGTACCGCCGAAGCGGAATTAAAAATTAAAAATTAAAAATTAAAAATCGCGTTCGCGTTAGCGACGAAGGAGCGTCAGCGTCTCGAAGAGAAGCGTTGCGAGCGAAGCGAAGCAATCTAAAAGCTTACACGATCAGCTTTTCGCGCTATCTCAGATCTTGCACCATTCTCAATAAGACCTAAAAAACCGGGTTTCTCAACGATTAATAAAGGGCTTCAGCCTTCAATATTTGCACTCGTTCCCGGTTTTTGATGCTGGTGCAAGATATCAGCTATGAGCGAATGGTTGCTTTATTTCCGCGCCTGCTGTACTAATTCCTTTCTTCACACAACCGAGTTTATACTGAATTTTTTGTAAATATATCTAGCGCTTGCTCCGAAATTCTACGCTTCTCAGCTAATAATTAGGTATATACCTATAAAACTTAGATGCTCACACTTCGATGAAACGGGCGCAGATTGTTAAAATTGTTACTATAGTTTTATTGTTCTTTGGCAGTTTTAGTATTATTGGCGGAGGTTTTTTCCTGAGAAAAGCCTTTAGCAGTATAGGGGAAAACCAGACGATCGCTGATACTTCAAACTATGGAGAAATTCGCAATCATCTTTGGTCTAATCAAACACAAGTAAAACATTTCCCCACAGATATTCCCCCCGATGCATTAGGCGTACATATTGCTTATTCTCCAGCTTCTTCGCAAGGAGATAGTTTTTTTCAAATTAGACTGAAACAGCCACCAGAAAAGATCAAAAAATTACTTTCACAGTACAGTGAGATTTCTCGACACAAATATAGAGGTGGTAACACAAACGACCACGCAAACCTACCCAACGGTGTGCCGACAACTTTCTTTTATACTGGTGACTCCAAAGAAGACTCCTTTCCACCCAGTTATGAAATATTAGTATTAGATGCACACGACAGGGGAAGCCGTGACTTCAGGTGGAATCATGGAGATAGCTATGGAGTAGCGATTGATAAATCAGCATCCGAAATTGTTTATTGGGCTGAAGCATGGTAAGACTGGCAACGGATAATGAGCGCGGATGTAGCGGATGCTTAATCTCATCGTCCCACAGTTAAACCCACATTCCGCACCCAAAACTGTCACACTGCAAAGAAACGGATCTATAATGAAGCTGCCAAGCGCATGTTTTGGCGCAATTGCTGTGGAATATCAGAATCAA